>SHXV01000020.1 GCA_009693105.1 Dehalococcoidia bacterium | reverse complement strand
CCGGCATGCTCCCGTTGCCGGTGCTCAGCAGCGCGCCGATGCGATCGCGCACCCCCGAGCCGGTCCCCTGCAAGGAGAGCCCGAAGTCCGCCAGCGCCAGCCGTGCGCTGGCCACGGCCATCTGGGAGGAGCGGGCCATCCGCCATGCCTCCCGCCGTTCCATGTACAGTTCCGGATCGAAATCGGGCACTTCGCCCGCGATCTGGCAGGGGTAGTTCGAGGGATCGACAAGGGTCATCCGCCGGATCCCTGACTGGCCCTGCACCAGCGCTTTCCAGTGCTCCTCCACCGTCTTGCCCAGGGAGCTAATCACGCCCATGCCCGTAATCACGATGCGCTGGTCATCGTCGAGTATCATAGCGCGACCTCCATTTACGCCGGATTTGACAGCCGTGGGGCCAGACCGAGCAGCAGCGCGCGAAGCTCAGCCACAAGATAGAACGAACCGGTCACGAGCACCAGCCCTGCCTCGCCCGCAAGCGCGCACGCCGTATCAAACGCAGACGCCGGCGCTTCGTCCACCCGCGCGTCGCAGCCCTCCGCCCGGAATGCCGCCGCCAGCGCCGCCGGATCGGCTGCGCGGGGATGCCCGGAGCGCGTAGCGATGACCACCGTGCTGAGGGGAGCGAGCGCTCGCGCCACGCCGGCGATGTCCTTATCGGCGGAGACGCCGATCACGATCGCCGCCGCGCGCACGCCCAGATCGCCCCGCAGCGCCTCCACGATCCGCCGCGCCGACTCCACGGTGTGCGCCGCATCGAAAATCACCCGTGGGCGGTGCCCCAGCGCCTCCAGCCGCCCCGGAATCCGCACCTCCGCCAGCGCCCGGCTCACCGTGTCCGCCGAAAGCTCGCCACCCGTCCGCTCCAGGAACAGCTCCGCACAGCGGATGGCGACGATCGCATTCTCCATCTGATGCGTGCCCGCCATCGGCAGGGTGACGGTGTAGGTAGCCCGGCGCGTGCGCGCCCGGAACTCCTGCTCCTCCCCACCCCGGATTCGGCGAGCGGCGCACTCCTGCCCCACTTCGTGCAGGGGAGCGCCAATGGCGGCGCAGACATCGCGGATCGTCTCCGCGGCGGGGGCCGGTTGCAGCGCCATCACCACCGGGATGCCGGCGCGGGCGATGCCGGCCTTTTCCCGCGCTATCGACCGCAGGTCCGGCCCCAGGATATCGGTGTGCTCCAGCCCGATGGGCATAATGGCGCAGACGTCCTTCTCATCCAGCACGTTCGTCGTGTCCAGCCGTCCGCCCAGGCCGACCTCCACCACCTGCACGTCCACGGCCGCGTCCTGAAACACTAGGAACGCCAGCGCCGTGAGCAACTCAAAGGTGGTGGGTGGCCTGCCCCCCGCGATCATCGCCTCCGCCAGCGGACGGAGCCGCCCGACACCATCGGCGAACCGCTCTTCGCTGATCGGCGCGCCGTCCAGGGCGATGCGCTCGCAGTAGGAATGCAGATGCGGGCTGGTGAACAGGCCGGTGCGCAGCCCCTGCGCCCGCAGGATCGCCTCCGTCATCGTGGCAGCGGAACCCTTGCCCTTGCTCCCGGCGATGTGCACCGTCCGCCGCCCACGCTCCGGGTTCTGGAGCCGGGCGAGCAGATCGCGCATCCGCCCCAGATCGAAAGCGTCGCCGGCGCGGCCAATGCCACCGGCGCGTTCAAGATCGGCGAAGGAGAGCAGAAAGGAGAGCGCTTCGGTGTAGAGCACGGCCACCTCTGCGGTGATTCGGTCGGCCATGGAGGCTCGCCTGATTATAGCATCCGCCTTGACCTCTCTCCAGATACGTCCCTATGATCATCGCAGCGAACGGATGGGGAAGGACGACGCTTGGCACGACGCTTACTCCTGGCCACCGATAACCCGGGCAAGCAGCGGGAGCTGCGGGAGCTGCTGGTCGATTGCGGCTGGGACCTCGTCTCGCCGGAACAGCTCGGCATCACGCTGGGCACGAAGGAAACCGGACAGACGTACGCGGAAAATGCTACGATTAAGGCGCTCGCGGCGGCCCGCCGGGGCCGCATCCCCGCCATCGCCGATGACTCCGGCCTGGAAGTACGGGCGCTGGGCGGTGAACCCGGGCTGTACTCCGCCCGCTACGCCGGCCCCGACGCCACCGATGCCGACCGGCGCGCCAAGCTGCTGGCGGCGCTGGCGAGGGTCCCGGAGGGGAAGCGCAACGCCGAGTTCGTCTGCGTCATCGCCATCGCGGTGCCGGCAACCCCGGACGCAACGGATGTCTACCTGAAAGAAGGCCGCTGTGAGGGCGAGATAACGCGGGAAGAGCACGGCAATGACGGATTTGGCTACGATCCGGTGTTCCTCCTCCCCGCATACGGGAAAACCATGGCGGAGCTCCCGCCAGCGGAGAAAAACGTCCTCAGTCATCGCGGGCAGGCGGCCCGGCTGGCCTGTGAGGAACTGAAAACGATCGATACATACTACGGGATGCCTTACCGGGCATAGGCGGGATCATGGGCATCACCATCCAGGACATGCGGACGCGCCCACTGCGCGATCTGCGCATTTCCGTCACTGACCGCTGCAACTTCCGCTGCGTCTATTGCATGCCGAAGGAAGTCTTTGGCCGGGACTTCGCCTTTGTGCCGCAGAACAGGTTGCTCACCTTCGAAGAGATCGCGCGGCTCGCCCGCATCTTTATCGACCACGGCGTCCGCAAGATCCGGCTCACGGGCGGTGAGCCGCTAGTGCGGCGCGATCTTCCCCGCCTCATCGCCATGCTCGCCGCCATCCCCGGGCTGGATGACCTCACCCTGACCACAAACGGATCCCTGCTGGCCAAGCAGGCGCGAGCGCTCAAGGAGGCGGGGCTGCGACGGGTAACCGTGAGCCTGGATTCCCTGGACGACGCCGTGTTCATGGCGATGAACGACGTAGACTTCCCCGTGGAACGCGTCCTTGAGGGCATCGATGCGGCGGCGGCAGCCGGGCTCACCCCGATCAAGGTCAACATGGTCGTCAAGCGCGGCCTCAACGATGGCAACATCCTGGACATGGCGCGTCACTTCCGGGGCACGGGCCACGTCCTGCGCTTCATCGAATACATGGACGTGGGCACCACCAACGGCTGGCGGCTGGACGACGTCCTTCCGGCAGCCGAGACCGTCCGCACCATCAACGCCGAGTTCCCCCTGGAACCGCTCGACTCCAACTACCCCGGTGAAGTGGCGAATCGCTACCGCTATCGGGACGGCGCGGGGGAGATCGGCCTCATCGCCTCCGTCACCCGGCCCTTCTGCGGCGATTGCACCCGCGCCCGCCTGTCCCCGGAGGGCGCCCTCTACACCTGCCTCTTCGCCACGGTGGGACACGACTTCCGCGCCCTGCTGCGTGAGGGCCGCTCCGATGAGGAGATCGGCGCGCGGGTGCGTTCGCTCTGGGGCAAACGGGATGATCGCTATTCCGAGCTCCGCTCCAGCGAGACCATCGGCCTGCCCAAAGTTGAAATGTCGTATATTGGCGGCTGATTCCCCCGCGAAGGAGCCGGCTATGTTCCGTTCCGTCCACGCCCAGCTCCTTGCGAGCGACTTCGCCGCCTGCTTCCGCTTCTACCAAGATACGCTGGGACTGGAAGTCGCCCACGGCGGCGCCGACGGCCCCTACGCCCAGTTCCTCGTGAGCGGCGTAATGCTCACCCTTGTCGACCAGGCGCTCGTGACGAAGGCGCTGGGCACAACGGGCGGCAGACGCTCCCTATCGAGGCCGGACGAGGCCGTGCTCGTCCTCGGCGTGGACGACGTGGACGGACTGGCGGCAAGCCTGAAAGCGAAAGGCCTCGCACTCGTCTCGGAACCGACGGACCGCCCGATATGGGAGCTCCGTACCGCCCACTTCCGCGACCCGGAGGGCCGGCTCGTCGAGATCAATCAACCGCTGGAAAGGTGACCTATGGCCCCGGATGACCGCCCCGCGCTCTCCCACCAGGACGCGCAGGGCCGCGCCCGCATGGTGGACGTGTCCGCCAAGGACGAAACCTACCGGGTAGCGGAAGCGGCGGGACGGATCACCATGCGCCCGGAGACGCTGGCGCTCATCGCCTCCGGGGGTGTGCCCAAGGGCGACGTCCTCGCCATCGCCCAGATAGCGGGTGTGATGGCCGCCAAGCGCACCAGCGACCTCATCCCCCTCTGCCACCCGCTGCCGCTCACCGATATCGAGGTCGCGCTCACACCAAACGAAGCGTCGTCCTGCGTAGAGATTCGCGCCGTGGTCCGCACCACCGCCAAGACCGGAGTGGAGATGGAAGCACTGACCGCCGTATCCATCGCCGCCCTCACGGTGTACGACATGTGCAAGGCCGCCGACCGGGCGATGCGCGTGGAGGCGGTGCGCCTGATCCGCAAGTCCGGCGGCAAGAGCGGCGACATCGTCCTGGAATAGCCGGGGTTCCGCTCATCCTGAGCCAGTCGAAGGATGCGTCCGCTGTTGAGTCGCTCATGGTTCGACAAGCTCACCTGGAGCGGATCTTCGTCCCGTTCCTCACCACGTTTTCTCCAGCGGATGCTATACTAATTATTGGCCCCTTTCGAGAGGAGTACGGCGTTGCAGGCAACACGGCAAGAGATACTCGATCACCTCCATCGCCACGGGAAAGCGCCCGTCAAGGAGCTGGGGCAGACGCTTGGCCTTACCCCCACGGGCATCCGGCAGCACCTGAGCATCCTCCAGCGGGACGGTCTGGTGTCCACGGAGGAGGAGCGTGGCCGCGTCGGGCGCCCCGCCCTCATCTACGCCCTGACGGAGAAGGCGGAGAACCTCTACCCCACCCAGTACGATGCGCTCGCCAACCTGCTCATCGAAGAAGTGCGGACCATCGTGAGCGGGCAGGGGGTCCAGTCACTGCTGCAGCGCGTCGCCACCCGGATCGCGGAGCCCTACATGAAGCGCGCAGAAAGCCTGGCGCCGGAGCCGCGCGCCCGCTACGTCTGCGCTGTCCTGGCAGAACGCGGGACGGAGACCGCCTACGAGCGGGACGGCGATGACTTCCTCATCCACCAGTACACCTGCCCCTACCCGGCCGTGGCCCGGCGCAACAGCGCTATTTGCGCCATGGAAGTGGGGCTGGTCAGCCGAATGTGCGGGGGCGATGCCCGTCTCACCACCAGCCTGCTCCGCGGGGATAACGCTTGCACATTCCGCATCCGACCGGCGCGGGACGACGCGGCGACCGCCCACACCAAGGGCTAGCCCGCCGAACCCCTCGCCACCAGCGTTCGCCACTCACCCTCCGCGATCGTCTCCTCCACCGCTAAGCCGGCCCGCGCGAAGGCGTCGACGACAAGCGGCATCCGTTCGGCGATGATCCCGCTCGCCACAATCGCGCCGCCGGGCGCCAGC
Source organism: Dehalococcoidia bacterium (assembly GCA_009693105.1). GTDB lineage: Bacteria > Chloroflexota > Dehalococcoidia > SHXV01 > SHXV01 > SHXV01. The sequence continues at coordinate 19,283 of SHXV01000020.1, read as the reverse complement.
GCCCCCGCCAGCGCTGGCGCCAGCGCGCTCAGCGGGCCGGACGCGATGTTGGCCAGGATCAGGTCGAACTGCGGCGGCAGGCCCGCCGGCGCGGCATTGCCCAGGCTGCCGCGCACCACCCGTATGCGCGCATCCAGACCGTTCAGCGCCACGTTGGCCCGGGCAGCGTCCGCCGCAAACGGATCGATGTCCAGCGCCCAGACGCCCGCCGCGCCCAGCTTTGCCGCGGCGATGCTCAGGATTCCGGAGCCACAGCCTAGGTCCAGCACGGTGATTCCGGGGGCCACCAGCCGCTCCGCGCACTCCAGGCAACCCCGTGTCGTCGGATGATCGCCCGTGCCGAAGGCGATGCCCGGATCGAGATCGATCACCACGTCATCCGGCGCCGCCGCGTAAGCCAACCACACCGGACGGATAACCAACCTCCGCCCGATGCGCTGCACCGGGAAGTGCCGCTTCCAACTCTCCGCCCAGTCGTGCTCGCCGACACGGCGCAGGTGAACACGCGCGGCCAGCGGCGCCAGCACGCGGTTCGCCCGCCGCCGCAGCGCCTCCCGCTCCGCCCGGCCTGACGTCGCCGGGACATAGACACGGACCGTCGCCTCCGCGTCCTCACGAAGCACGGGGGCGTCCTCAAGCTGTTCCTGCGTAAACGGAAGGTCGATGGCCACCGCCCCGCCCGCGATCGACGACAGCCGATCGGCGGCAGCGTCCGCCAGGCGCGCCGGAATCCGTGCCGAGATCTCCCACCAGTCGACGGGCATCAGGAAGCGAAGGTGTCGCGGATGCGCTCGAGGATACCCCGGTCATCGTCGTCGCCGCCGGGAATATCCTGCACCCGATCGACAAAGCTGGGCCCGTCGGGCGGACCACCCGGGTTGTTCCCAAGGGAGCGCCCCAGCTCCTCCAACAGCTCCCGCTGGCGCTCGGTGAGCTTCGTCGGCGTCAGCGTGTAGACGATGATGACGTGGTCGCCGCGCCCGGACCCGCGCAGATGGGGCACACCCTTACCCTTCAGGCGGATGATATGCCCGCTCTGAGTGCCCGCCGGGATCTTCACCTTCGTCTCGCCATCGATGAGCGGGGCGGTTAGCTCCGCGCCTAGGGCGGCCTGCACCACGTTGATCGGCAGTTCCGCCACAATATCGGCCCCCTGGCGGCGAAACAGCTTGTGCGGCTGCACCTGGAGGGTGAGATAGATGTTGCCGGGGCCTCCTCCCATCGCGCCGGCCTCCCCCTCACCGACGAGCCGGATCTGGGAGCCGGTATCGACACCGGCAGGAACCTTGACCAGCAGCGTGCGCGTGCGGCGCTCCTGCCCGGCGCCGTGGCACTGCTTGCAGGGATTGGCGATCACCTGGCCGGCGCCGCGGCAACGATCGCAGGTCACCACATTCACGAACTGCCCGAACAGGCTGGACTGGCTCCGCCGGAGCTGGCCGGTCCCCTTGCAGGCCTCGCAGGTCTCCGCGTGCGTGCCGGGGGCGGCACCGCTGCCGCGGCAGACTTCGCACAACTCCGTCCGCTGGACCTCGACCTCTTTCTCCGCGCCAAACACCGCTTCCTCGAAGCTCAGTGCCATGGCGGCGCGAAGATCAGCGCCGCGCTCGGGCCCGCGGCGCTGTCCCATGTTGCCGAAGAAGGCATCGAAGATGTCGCCGAAGCCGGAGAATCCGGCAAACCCCTGGGAGAAGCCATCCGCAACCCCAGAGTGGCCGAACTGGTCGTAGCGGGCGCGCCGGTCCAGGTCGGACAGCACTTCATACGCTTCATTGATGCGCTTGAACTGCTCACCCGCGCCTTCATCCGGGTTGCGGTCCGGGTGAAACTGCATGGCCAGCTTGCGGAAGGCGCTCTTCAGCGCCTCCGAGCTGGCGTTACGCGGCACGCCGAGAACTTCGTAGTAATCCCGCTGGGTTGTCACGACACTCCCTTGTCCGCCCGAATGCAGCGAAGCCCGCGGGCAGCGGACTTCACCATTGTACCAACGTCGGCGTGGTTGGCGACAAGCGGCGGAGCGCTACGGTAGTGGTTCAGTTTGAATCGACAGGTCGAGCATGCGGAAGCGGTGAAGCGGGAGCATGGGTCCTCCTCAAGAAGCGGAATCTCGCGCTGAAGTGGAATTGGCAAGCATCTGGAGAGTCGGGAGTCCGTGCCCCCGTGGTCAGGTTGGTGTCGATGGAACCTCGATTGCGTCTTCGCGCGCAGGAGGACTGGAATCCGCTTCCTCGCGCATGCGCTCGGGCAGCTTCGGCGGCCGCGCGAACAGCACCATCACGGCGCCAATGAGCGTGAGGGCGCCGAGGGTAAGGAAGGCAGCATCGTATGAGCCAACCGCATCGAAGTAGAGAGCCGTCAGTACCGGCGCCCCCGCGCCGATGCCGATCGCGAAGGGCAAAGCTGCACTGCGCACCTGCCCCAGGTAACGCCGTCCGAAGTACGAGGCCCAGACCGTTTCCTGCAGCGGCAGGCTGCCGCCGATGCCAAGACCAAACAGGATGAAGGAGAGTCCGAGCAACGCAGTCGAGCCAGCGTTTGCTCCGATGACCATGCAGACGGTCGAAATGAACGTGATCACGAATGTGACCGCCGCAATGTAACGGGGATGAATGCGGTCGGCGAGCGCTCCCCAGAAGGGCTTGCTCACCATGGAGGGAATCGCATAGATCGTGATCATGGCGGCAGCCGTGGTGCGGCTAAAGCCTGAGTCCGTCGCGTAGGCGACCCCCTGGCCGATGACGGTGAGGGTCGCCGCTCCTCCCACCGCGAAGCCGAACACGACCAGGTAGAACTGGGGAGTGCGGACGGCTTCCGCACGAGTGAACGAGTGAGCGAAATCAATGCGGGCACGCTCTCCCTCGCCGCGCTTCACTTGTTCAGCGGTCTTTCCGTCCGGGTAGAGTCCGACATCTTCCGGTCGTCTTCGCATAACGAGCGCGCTGGGATAAGCGAGAAGGGCCGCCGCTACCGCCAGGATCTGCCAGGCTGCTTGCCATCCGTACTCATCGATGATGGGGGTAAGCGTGAGTGGAAGGACCACGCCGGGAAGCGTCACGCCCATCGCTGCCACGCCGATTGCTCGGCCGCGCCGCTCAACAAACCACTGCGACAGGGTGACGTTGACGACGAGGTTGCCGAGCAACGCGGCGCCCACCGTAAAGACGATCCCGCGAAGAGCGAGCCACTGCCACACTTCCGTGACCTGGCTGGTGAGGAAGGTCGCGACGACCACGATGGTTGTGCCGGCCAGCATCAGCCGGCGAGGGCCATACCGGTCTATCTGGGTGCCGATGACGAAGCCGATGCCAGCCATGACGAACTGGCCCAGCGTCTGAGCCGAGATGAAGTCGGCACGGCTCCAGCCGAGGTCCTCTGACATCGGTCGGAGCATAAAAGGAGGTCCGTGGACCTGGAGGCCCATGGCCACGAACTGAGCTACCAGGGCTGCCCCCACGATCCACCAGCCCCGGTAGACGTCGCTAAGGTGGATATTCTTCATTTGCTCGCCTTTGATACCTTGGTAGCCAAAGTATCAAAGGTATACACCCGGCGAGAAAGAAGGGCAAGCTATAATCGGGCAATGACCGATTCCACTGTTGAACTGTTCCAGGCTTGGTCGCGTGTAATCCGGCTACAGACACGGCCCGGCTCGGGAAGACGCCTGCGGGCGAGGGCCGGGGCGCAGCACGTGCCGTCCCCCCTCTACAACGTGCTCTCGGACCTCGAGGAGCGCGGGGCGACCCGCATCTCGGACTTGGCGGCGCTGGCCGGCCTCGATATTTCGACGATGAGCGGCACGATAAAGCAGCTCGAGGAACGAAAATACGTGACTCGCGAGCCGGGAGCCGATCGCCGGAATATCCTCGTTTCATTGACACCCGCCGGTGCCGTCGCCGTCCGCACCTCACGGCAAGCTCGGTTCGAAGCCCTCAGCGAACTCATCGTGGACTTCACTGACGAGGAACGAGCCACGCTCGCTCATCTCTTCCAGCGAGTGGCCGAGGCAATTGTGCGAGTATCAGCCGAGGAGTTCTGTGCAGGCAACGAGCAGCCTGCGGAGACTTGACCAGTCGTTGCTATCCGGTTCTGGCTCCGGACCAAGCATGCTGGACAGCCTCCAGAGTTTTTAAGCTATACCTCCCGGTACTCGCCCTCAACCGCCCCTTCCTCCCCCGCAGCAGCGGACTCGGCCGCGGCGCCTTCGGGCTGCCCCCCGTCCGCACCGGCCTGACCGTACACGGCGGACCCCATCCGTTGCATCGCTTCGGAAAGCGCATCGGCGGCGCTGCGCACCTGGTCGATCGATTCCCCCTGCAGCGCCGTCCGCACCGCCTGCACCTTGGCTTCCACGTCCGCTTTCACGTCCGCAGGCAGCCGCTCCGCGTTCTCCCGCAACGTCTTCTCCGCGGTGTAAGCCAGGCTATCCGCCTGGTTGCGCAGCTCGATCTCCTCGCGCCGCTTCTGGTCCTCCCCGGCGTATATCTCCGCCTCCCGCTGGAGGCGTTCCACTTCCTCCTTGGAGAGCCCGGAGCCGGCCGTGATCGTGATCTTCTGCTCTTTGCCCGTCGCCTTATCGCGGGCGCTCACGCTGAGGATGCCGTTGGCGTCGATATCGAACGTCACCTCCACCTGCGGCATCCCGCGCGGGGCGGGGAGAATGCCGTCCAGGATGAACCGCCCCAGCGACTTGCTGTCCGCCGCCATGGTCCGCTCGCCCTGTAGCACGTGGATCTCCACGCTGGTCTGCCCATCGGCGGCGGTGCTGAACACCTGGCTCTTGCTGGTGGGGATGGTGGTGTTGCGCGGGATAAGCGGCGTCGCCACACCACCCAGCGTTTCGATGCCGAGGGTGAGCGGCGTCACGTCCAGAAGCAGCACGTCCTTGACGTCGCCCTTGAGCACGCCCGCCTGGATCGCCGCGCCAATGGCCACAACTTCGTCCGGGTTGACGCCCTTGTGCGGGTCTTTGCCGAAGAACTGCTTGACCCGCTCCTGCACGGCGGGCATACGGGTCTGGCCGCCCACCAGCACGATCTCCTTCACCTTGTCCGCGCTGAGGCCGGCATCAGCCAGCGCCTGCCGGCAGGGCTCGATCGTACGGTCGATCAGATCGCCGACGAGCTGCTCCAGCTTGGCCCGGCTCAACGCGATGTTGAGGTGCTTGGGACCGGAGGCGTCCGCCGTGATGAACGGGAGGTTCACATCCGTCTGGGTCACGGAGGAAAGCTCGATCTTCGCCTTCTCCGCCGATTCCTTCAACCGCTGCAAGGCCAGCCGGTCCTGCCGCAGGTCGATCCCCTGATCGCGCTTGAACTCATCACAGAGCCAATCGATGATCTTCTGGTCAAAGTCGTCGCCACCCAGGAGAGTATCGCCGTTGGTGGACATCACCTGGAACGTCCCTTCGCCAAGCTCAAGGATGGAGACATCGAAGGTGCCCCCGCCCAGGTCATACACGGCGATGATCTCGTCCGCTTCCTTGTCCAGGCCGTAGGCCAGGGACGCGGCCGTGGGCTCGTTGATGATGCGCAGCACCTCCAGCCCGGCGATCTTGCCGGCGTCCTTGGTCGCCTGGCGCTGGCTGTCGTTGAAGTAGGCGGGAACCGTGATCACGGCCTCCGTCACCGGCTCACCCAGGTAGGCCTCCGCGTCCGCCTTCAGTTTCTGCAGGATCATGGCGGAGACTTCCGGCGGCGAGTACGTACGGTCGCCCAGCTTCACATGGACGTCATCGTTCGGCCCCGCGGCGATCCCGTAAGGGACGATCTTCTTCGTGCGCGCCGTCTCGGCGGCCTTCATCTTGCGGCCCATCAGCCGCTTGATGCTGAAGATCGTGTTCTCCGGGTTGGTGACGGCCTGCCGCTTGGCCACCTGGCCCACCATGCGCTCCCCCGTCTTGCTCAGAGCAACGATGGACGGCGTAGTGCGGCCGCCTTCCGAGTTGGGGATGACGACGGGCTCCCCGCCTTCCATCACCGCGACGCAGCTGTTCGTCGTCCCCAGGTCGATTCCGATCGCTTTTGCCATGTCCTGCCTCCTGCGAACTAACCGCCGCTCCGGCCCTGCTCGCTCTTTCTGCGTTACTGCGTTCCCGTGCTCTGCCCGCGCCCCTGCGCCTGGGCCTGATACTCGTCCCTTCGCCGGTCAACCATCGCCCTGATCGGCGGCGCCACCACCGGTGGCCACTCCGCCCTTGCCCACCACGACCATGGAGGGGCGAATGACGCGGTCGCCCAGCCGATACCCGCGCTGCAGTTCCCGCACGATCCGGCCTTCCTCGCCTTCGTCGTAGGTCACGGCCTCATGCACGTTGGGGTCGAACATCTGGCCCTCCGCCGCGATCTCCCGCACGCCGGCGGCCTCCATCAGGGCCTGGAACTTGCGGTGGATCAGCCGGATGCCGTCGATCCAGGTGAGCCCGGCCAGCCGCGTATCGACGCTGGCCAGCGCCCGCTCCAGATCATCCATGATGGGGAGCAGGCTTATCACCAGCGACGCCATGGCGAACCGCCCGATCTCCTCGCGCTCGCTCTCTATCCGGCGCTTGTAATTGACGAAGTCGGCCTGGGCGCGCTGCCAGTTCGCCAGGTAGCGCTCCGCTTTGGCGTGTTCCTCCGCCAGCTGCTGCTCCGGACCCAGAGCGCCGCCGTCCTGGGCAGGCATGGCCGCGGCGTCCTGCCCTATCTCTTCGGCCGGTTCGTGTTCGGTCATCCTGTCTTCCTCAACGCGGGAGCCGGGCGGCTCACCGGTACAGATCTTCTAGCAGCTCTCCCATCAGCAGGGAGAGGTAGCGCACCGTGGCGATAGCGTGGGCGTATTCCATGCGCGTGGGGCCGACGATACCGAGCGCGCCGCTCATGCCCGCCGGGCCGCTGTACCCCCCCACGATCACGGTCGCCTCCTGCAACGGCGCGTAGGAGTTCTCCCCGCCGATGCGGATGCTGATCTCGCCTTCCCCCACGTCCACGATGGGGAGCATAAGCTGGAGGTTACGCTGGTCCAGCGCATCCAGCATGCCCAGCATCTTGTCTGAGCGCGCGAATTCCGGCTGAGACAGGACGTTGCGCAGCCCTTCTAGGTAGGTGCGGTCCCGCGCGAGGTCCTCCGTCACCGCCGCCGCGACCGCTTCACGACAGGCCTTCAGCACCGGCATCGCCGCTTCATCGGGCAGCTCCGTGAACTCGGATGGCCGCCGTCCGATCAGCCCCCCATTCAAGCGGCGGGAAACCTGGGCCAGCTCATCCTGCGTCATCGGCTCCGGGAGAGCCACCGTGCTCTGGCACAGCCGGCCGTCCTCCAGCACCGCCACCGCGAGCGCGACCTGGTCGTGCAAGCTCACCAGCTGCACCTGCCGCAGCTTAGCCGTGCGCACACGGGGCGCCACCGCGATGCCGGCGTTGTGCACCAGCCGCGCCAGAACAGCCGCCGCCAGATGAACCTGATCCTCGACCTCCCGCTCCGCCTGGTGGAACTGGTGCCGGATGGTGCGCTGCACGTCCGGCGCGACCTGCTCCTCTGCCATGAGCGCTTCCACGTAATAGCGATAGCCTCGATCGGAGGGGATGCGTCCGGCGGAGGTGTGGGGATGGTTGATGTACCCCAGTTCCTCCAGCTGGGCCATCTCATTGCGGATGGTCGCGGAGGACAGGCGCAGCCCGTATTTACGGACAAGCGCCTCTGAGCCAACCGGGAGCGCCGTGTCGATGTGCTCCCTGATGATGAGGTCGAGGATGGTGGCTTGCCGCTCGCTCAGCATGGCCCTCACACTCGTTTTAGCACTCTCATCCGGAGAGTGCTAATGCCCGTTGAGTGTACCAATGCTGAACGTTGGTGTCAAGGCGAATAGATTCAGGGGCGGTCCATCAGCCCCCGCGCGCCACCATGGCGCGGTGGCCTCGCGCCGTGCAGCGATCCATGATCACGGTGAGGCCGACGGCGCGGCCTTTCGCCGCCGCTTCCTCGTTGATGACCTTGTCCTGCATCCACACCACCATCGCCCCCACGGCGATCGCGTCGTCGACCACCGGCCCCACGAACTCCGGGCGGCGAAACACGTCCACGATCTCGATCGGCTCCGGCACATCGCGCAGGCTGGCGTAGGCGCGCTCCCCCAACACTTCCGTCTCGTTCGGGTTCACGGGGATAATGCGGTACCCCTGCGCCTGCAGGTACCGCGCAACCTCGTAGCTGGGCCGCCACGTCTCCGATGACAGCCCGACGACGGCGATGGTCCGGTAGCGGCGCAGCACGTCCTCAGGCTCCCTCATCCTGGTTCTCCTCGATCTCCGGCAGCACCAGCGGCTTGTCCGTGAACTCCGCCAGCGCCCGGCCCAGCTCGATCACGGGGCCAAGCGCGGCCATCTCAAACGAACGCAGCATGACCATACCACCGATGCGCCGTCGCTTACCGCTGACCTTCACCAGCGTGAGTTGCCACTGGGTCAGCTCCTCCGTCGGCAGCGGGTCGGCGTCATCCTCCCCCGCTTCCTCCACCACGAACTGGGCGATCTTCGCGAACGGCACCAGCTCCACCGTGCCAATGCCCAGTCCGATGACGCCCTGCTGGAACGTGGCCGTACCCTTGCGCCCATCGAAGATGATGTTGGTGCCATACAGCGCATAGATCAGCCCCATCCCGGCGAAGGGGATGAGCACCACGGCGAGCAGGAGCAGCATAGCCAGCGCCAGGACCGGCAGCGTGCCCCGCAAGACGATGATGGCGGCGAAGGCGGCGGCGCCGATGCCGACGCCGATGAGCGGCCCCACCATCGCTTCCGGCGACGGCCGCAGATCGATCCGGCCGGGCCTGATATCGGCCACCCGCCGATGCAGTAGAATGCGTCGCCGGTCCGGGGCGGAGGACAGCACTTCAGACATCGCTCATCGCTACTCCTCCCCGTATTATAGGACGCAGTGACCCCCCATCCGCATCGAGGACGAGGACAACGTGCGCATACACTCCCGGCTATCGCTCCTGGCGGCTGTCCTCGGGCTGCTGCCTGTGCCGGCGGTAGTCGCGCTGGTCGCGTTGAACCGGGACCCCGGCGAGGGCCCCTCGCGGCTCGTCGTCCCCGTCATCCTTGCCGCCCCTTACTTGCTGGTGCTGGCGAGCGCGTTCGCCCCCCTGCCCCTCACCCGCACCGTCCTGCTGGCCGGGGCGGCTCCGGCGACGGTGGTGCTGGTGCTGGCCGTATTCTCCGTCGGGCCGTTCTTCCTCCCCGGCATGTCGCTCACCCTGAGCGCCGCCGCCCGGGCGCTCCTCCGGCAGGGCTGGACCAGCCGCGCGGACGCGCTGCTGCCCGCCGGGGCGACGCTGGGGGGCGCCCTCATGCTGGGCGCGCTGTTCGCCCTCCACCTGCGCGACGATCCCCGCTGCTGGGAGACGGCCACCGCCAGCGGCTGCACCAGCGACATCGTGACGGCGCGGGAAGGGCTGCTCGCCGCCGGCGTCACAACAGTGGGAACGCTGATCATCGCCGGTTCCGCCGTTGCGACCCGTACCGCTCCGCCCGCAGCGCCCACGCCAGCCGTGGCCCCACCACCGGCGACGCCGCCACGTCTGCCGGCGCCCCACACCGCTCGCCGTCGGTCCCGCCGCCGCTGACGGCCTGTTCCGCGCGGTGCCGGTGATCGAGCCGAACGCGGGGCATGAGCGCACGGTCGCCCAGACCGGGCTGTTGGAAGAGATCGAGTGGAAGCGGCTGTACGCACAGCGACCAGCCGTGGAGCACGTGTTCCGCGACTGAAGGGGCGGCGCTCGCTTAGCAGCATCACAGGAAGGCGGAGGAGGAAGGTGACGGCGCACTGCTACCTGTCGCTGATCGCGCTGCAGGCACAAGTTCCTCTCTTGTGAGCGCCGCGCTTTCGCACAGTTATGCAAGACGCTTATGCAAGACGATCGGTTTGACACCCATTCCGAGCCACCCGTACAATCGAGCCCCAAGCCGAATCTAAACAGGGCGGTCGAATGAAACGCGAGCTGATGGAGATCCTGGTCTGCCCCGTCTGCAAGGGGGAACTGAAACTGATCGCGGACGAAGAGAGCGAGGGCGAGATCGTCGCCGGCTCCCTCCACTGCGCCAAATGCCAGGAGCGCTATCCCATCATCGATACCATTCCCAACCTGCTCCCTCCGGAGCTCCGAGAGGTGACCCGATGAACACCCGACCGCAGCCGATGGGCGTCGTCATCATGGCGCTCGCCGTCATCCAGATGCTGGGCTTCCTCATCGCCGCTTCCCGCCGCAGCTACGCCGCCCTCGCTATCCCCATTGCCGCCGCGCTGGCCGGGCTCTCCGCCCTCGCCTTCTGGATCGGCTGGACCATGGCCACGACGGAAGCGGACCTGGAAGGGCTGGAGTTCGAAGAAGAATTCGCCGCCAGCGGGGCAGCCCCGGAGGCGGGCGAGTAACGCAGTAGCGGCGGCTTAGAACGACAAAGCGGCGTCGTTGACGCCGCTTTTGCTCTATCTCACTCGACGTCCAGCCAGGCCCCCCGTCCGGAGCGCTCCCAGCCCATCTCCTCCACTCGCCGCACACCCTCCGCGCCCACGCGTTCGGCCAGCGCCGCCACGCTCTCCCCCGATCCCGGAATGGCGAGCGCCAGTGCAAGGTCCCGCAGCGGGAGCAGAACAAAAGCCCGTTCACGCAGCCGGGGATGGGGGATGACCAGCACCGGCGAATCAACGACCTCATCCCCCATGAGCAGAATGTCGATGTCGACCGGGCGCGGCCCCCACACAGGGCCGGGCCGCCGCCCCACCTCTTCCTCGATCGATTTCGCCAGCCGCAACAGCGCGGGAGGACGCAGTCCCGTGGTCACCCGCGCCACCGCGTTGAGGAAGCGCGGCTGCTCCTCCACGCCAACGGGTACCGTCTCATACAGGGCGGAGACGGCATCCACGCGCACCAGCGGCTGCAGTCTGCCCAGCGCCATGCGCAGGTTCTCCCGCCGGTTGCCCAGGTTAGAGCCCAGACCCAGGTAGGCTTGCCCCACGGTTTACTCCTTCCCCGGCCGGCCGCGCACCACCGCGTCCGCCATCCGCGCCACACGGCTCATCGCCCGCACGTCGTGCACCCGCACGATGTCGGCGCCGTTGGCGATGGCCAGCGCCACGGTGGCCGCCGTTCCCTCCAGCCGCTCTTCCGGCGGAAGGTCCAGCACATAGCCGATCATCGACTTGCGGGAGGTTCCGGCCAGCAGCGGCCGTCCCAGCGCGCGCAGCTCGGCCATGCGGCGCAGCAGCTCGATGCTCTGCGGCGGCGTCAGCCCGAACCCGAAGCCGGGGTCCAGCACGATGCGCTCCTCGGCGATGCCCGCGCTCCGCGCCACCTCCAGCGACCGCTGGAGCCCGGCACGCGCCGAGGCAAGCGGGTCCGTCACCACGCTGCCGCGCGCGTTGTACATCGCCACGCACGGCACCCCCCTCGCCGCGATGAGCGCCGCCATCTCCGGGCCCCCCATCTCCAATCCAGCGTGCAGCCCCCGCACATCGTTCACCCAGTGCGCACCCGCGTCCAGCGCGTCCCGCGCGACGTCCGCCTTCCACGTATCGATGCTCAGCGGCGTGTTGGGGGCAGCCTTCGCTACGGCCTCCACCGCCGGGAGCACGCGCCGCCGTTCCTCCTCCCGGGCCACCGGCTCCGCCCCCGGACGGGTGGACTCGCCGCCCAGGTCCAGCATGTCCGCTCCCTCATCCACCATGCGGCGGGCCTGCTCCGCTATCGCCAGCGGCCCGCTGCTGAGCAAACCATCGCCGGAGAACGAATCTGGCGTGGCGTTGAGAATGCCCATCACGTAGGTGCGTTCGCCCCAAGCGAACTCCCATAGCCCGATGCGGATAGGCGCCGGTACAGCGTTCACGTCAGTCCTCGACGATCCGCAGCGGCTCTTCGCTCACCGTCCCCTCCGTAATCCGGAAGGCCCGCAATACCGGCTCCGGGTCCTTCAGGGATGCGATGAGGTAATACGCGTCCGGCCAGCCCGCCAACCTCACATCCGTGGGCGAGGGATAGGCTTCGGTCGAGGTGTGGGAGTGATAAATGCCGCGCAGCTCCCAGCCCTGCCCTTCAATCTGGTTGTAGATCCTCAGCAGCTCCCTGGGATCGACGTTGTAGCGGTACGGGCTGTGCTCGATGTTGGTGGCGCGATAGCTCCGGACGATGCGGCCATCGCCGTCGCCGGCAAGAATGCCGCAGCACTCGTCCGGCGCGTCCTGGCGAGCGTGCGCGATGATCTCGTCGTAAAAGGAACGGGCGAGTTCCACTCCTGACCTGCCTGAAGAAATGGATAGCCGGAGGATGGTCATCCCGGCAGGACAACTATAGCATGGCATTGATCGTCCTATGGTGAGGACGCTCAGGAGGGCACCCGATGCCGACGCAAACCGCAACCTTTCCCGGCCACCGCTACGCCCGCATCGCCGCCACCCTGGCCACCGGCGCCGGATTCGCCGCGGCGACGCTGATCCTGGTGCAGAGCGCCGTCGCCGATTTCCTGGGGGAAGGTCCCGCTCGCGTGCTCGGCCTCAGCGGCGGCGACCTGCAGAACGCCCTGGGCGCGGGTGCCGCGATCGGCACGATCATCGCCGCCTGGGGAGGGCACGTCTTCCCCCATAACCGGCTGCGCGGCAGCGGCGCGCTGGTGCTGGGAGTGGGGCTGGGGCTCTTTCTCGCCCACGTCCTCTACCTACCGGCGGCATTGCTGCTGGGCGCGGCCATCGCCCTGGACGCGCTCGATGGCGTGCCCCGCGCCCGCATCGCCACCACCCTGGCCCCGCGCGCTCACCCCGTCGTCTGGATCATCGGCGGCATCGGCGCCATCGCCGTACTCACCGTCGTGATCACGATCGGCATCTACCTGGCGGCGCCCATCGTCGAGGAGGGCGCGGAAGTGCACGAGCCGCTGGGCTTCGCCATGCCCCTGTCCGATCGCGCGGCCGTCGCCGCGGTCGCGGCGCCGGCGGTCCTCGCGTAGGGGCAGCTTCGCGGCGCCGATAGCTTCCACACCGGGGAAGGACAGGTCCGCATCATCCGCAAACCGGAGGGCGGGCACATCGTCCGATTCGAGAACTTCAGCGTGCGCAACGGCCCGGACCTCTTCGTCTACGTCACGCCTGACCCGGAGCGCGATACCGACGCGCCCGGCGCGGCAAACATCAGCCCGCTCCGCGCCACCAGCGGGGACGTCAGCTACGATATTCCCCCGGGCGTCGATACACCGGCCATCCGCGCCGTGGTCATCTACTGCCGTCAGTTCCGGGTGACGTTCGCGGTGGCGAAACTGGCCCGGCCTGACCAGTAAAGCAGGGAAGGCCGACCGCGGATTGGGGAAAGCCCCGATGCGGGCCCGCCCTCCACCACGTATGGTGAAGCGGAGTCAATACCGCCGAACTTCAGGAGCGATGAATGGGCATCGATCCTCTCTCCTCATCTTTCCCTTCCGATCTCCAAAACCCCCTGAACGGATTCTCCGGTCCTCCCTCCACGCCGGAGGAAGCGTCCAGATTCGCCCGGGCGCTGCAGGCGCAGCTTCTCGCGGGCCGCGCCGAGGCCCTGCACACCCTCTCCTCTGGCAGCGAAGATTCCTCCAGTGGAACCCCGCCAGAACACGCTCACCAGCCTGCTGGAGGCACTCCAGCACCGGCTGCTGGGAGCCTTCGTCCTCCGCGGACGCTGCGGGCGGCACGGGCAGCCGGATCGTCGGATACAGTGGTAGCGGGGGGCAGCCGCACCAGCGCCGCCGACCCGCAAGGCTGGCGCGCCCTCACCCGGCAGCTCGGCGACCAGATCGTGGGGCAGGGCTTCGGGCGACCTGTATAAGCGCCAGATCAACCAGGAGTCCGGCTACAGCCCCGACGTCGTCCTGGGCGCGCGCCGCTCATCCGCCGGCGCGGAGGGCATCGCCCAGCTCATGCCGGAGTTCTACCCCGATGTGAACCGTCTGGACCCGCGGCAGGCCCTCACCACCGCCGCCACCAGCATGGCCGACTACCTGGGCCGCTACGATGGCGATGTCCGTAAGGCGCTGGCGGCCTACAACGCCGGCGCCGGCACGGTCGCCCGGCTGGTGACGGCCTACGGCGCGGACTGGGAGCGCGGGCTGCCCACCGAGACGCGGAGCTACCTCACCACCGTCGTCGGCACGGACCGGCCACGGTTCACGGCCGGAACCATCGCCGGCTTCTCCTCCACCCTCATGGAGACCCCCGCTTCCGGGCGGATCACGCAGGACTTCGCTGAGGGCCACCACGCCCTGGACATCGGCGCGGCTATGGGCTCGCCCATCCCGGGGCGGCGACGGGCGGCCGGGTGGTGGATGTCCGGCAGCAGGACGGCGGCTACGGCCTGTACGTCACCATCGACCACGGTGGCGGGCTGCAAACGCTGTACGCGCACGCCTCCGCCATCTACGTCCGGCCGGGCGACGCCGTCCAGGCGGGCCAGGTCGTCGCCGCGGTCGGGAGCACCGGCAAGAGCACGGGCCCGCACCTGCACTTCGAAGTTCGTCAAAACGGAACGACGGTCGATCCGTCCCCCTACCTACGCCGCGCCTGACCGCCCGCTGCTATAATTCAGCGAATGGCCGATGGCGCGAGTTCCGCCCGCATCCTCATCGTCGAGGACGACACAACCCTCCGAGAATCGCTTCAGTACACGCTGAAGAACGAGGGGTATGCCGTCATGACCGCCGCCGATGGCTACGCGGCCCTGCGCGCCGCGCAGGAAGCGCAGCCGAACCTGGTCCTCCTCGACCTCATGCTGCCCGGGATCGATGGCCTGGAAGTATGCCGCGTGCTGCGCAGGACCTCCAGCGTTCCCATCATGATGCTCACCGCCAAGCGTGAAGAGATCGACAAGGTCCTGGGGCTTGAGCTGGGCGCCGATGACTATCTCACCAAGCCCTTCAGCATGCGAGAGCTGCTGGCCCGCGTACGCGCCATGCTCCGGCGCGGCGACCTCAACGGCCAGCACGATGTCCCGGTGCCGGTGCTGGAAAGCGGCGACCTTACCGTGGACCTGGTCCGGCACGAAGCCAGCCGGAACCACGCGCCGTTACACCTCAAACCCAGGGAGTTCGACCTTCTCGCCTTCTTCATGCGGCACCGTGGCCGCGCTTTTGACCGGGAGCGGCTACTGGACCAGGTCTGGGGATACGATTTCGCCGGGGCGGGGCGGACGGTAGACGTCCACATCCGCTGGCTGCGAGAGAAGATCGAGGATGAGCCGTCCCGGCCGGTTCGGCTCACGACGGTCCGGGGAACCGGGTACCGGTTCGAGGGGTAGCCCATGACCAGCGGGCTTCGGGGCAGAACCATCGTCGCCGTCGTCTTCGTCGTCGCTATCGGCTTCATCGCGGCCGCCATTGCCTTGACGGAAGCGGGCGTCCACGCGGGCGATATGGCGCTGCCGCTCCTGCTGGCGGCGCTGGCCACCGCCGCCGGCGCTGCGTTCACGCTCTCTCTTACCCTCCACATCCCCCTGCGCACGGTGGAATGGCTCCGATCCGCTGTCGCTGACATGGCCGGCGGCGCCGACGCCCGGCGGGTGCCGGACTTCGACCGGACAGAACTGGGCAACCTGGCCTCAACCTTCAACGAGATGGCGCGCGCGACCGAGACCGCGTTTCGGGACGTGGAAGCGGAGCGGCATCGCTTCATCGCCGTGATCGATAGCATCTCCAACGGCATCATCGCCCTGGACACCGACTTCCACGTTCGCTACCTGAACCCCGCGGCGGAAGAGATGCTGGCTGTCCACGCGGACAACGCGCTGGGCAAGCCCTTCCTCTACACCCTGCGCGATCCCGACATTCACGAGCGTTTGCTCACCGTGCGGCGGAGGCACCAGCGCGAAGCGATGGCCACACGATTGGGCCCGCACGGCCGCGACCTCCAGACCCTGCTCATGCCGCTGCTGGACGCCGGAGACTGGGCGTTCCTTGTCGTCCTCACCGACCTGACGGAACTACACCGGCTGGAAACAGTGCGGCGTGAATTCGTCAGTAACGTCTCGCACGAGCTGCGGACGCCGCTCGCCGCCCTCCGCGCCGCCACCGAGACGCTGCAGGGCGGGGCCGCGAGCGATCCGCAGGCAGCCGGCTACTTCTACGGCCGCATCATCGATGAAGTGGAGCGCATGACCAACCTTGTGGATGAGCTGCTGACCCTCTCCCGCGCCGAATCGCCGCCCGGCAGCATCGCCACACTGGGCCGGGTCGATCTGGGCACGGTCGCCAAAATCACGGTGGAGCGACTGCACCCCCAGGCGGAGCGCAAGGGGCTGGCGCTGCGGGCACAGTCAGGCAGCGCGCCCGCCCTGATCATCGGGGATCCGGAGCAGATCCAGCGCGCCCTGGCGAATCTGGTGCACAACGCGATCAAGTTCACCAGCGCAGGAGAGGTGGTGGTCACTGCGGAGGTCACGGGTGACCGCGCCATCCTGAGCATCCGGGACACCGGCATCGGCATCCGCAACGAGGAGCAGTCCCGCGTATTCGAGCGGTTCTACAAGACCGATCGGTCGCGCAGCAGCGAGGGCAGCGGTCTGGGGCTCGCCATTGTCAAGCACATCATCCAGGCACACAACGGCGAGGTGACCCTGAACAGCGAGCCCGGCCACGGTTCGACGTTCCGCTGCTCATTCCCCGCCGTTAGCGCCGTCTCCGCCGAGCTTTAACGACGCGTTAACCTCCAGCACACCCGGCGGCTATTCTTCCGGGGACAACTGGGGTATAGTCTACGTCAATGAGCGGGATACACCGTATCTGTGGAGCGGGACCATGACACGGGCACACTACCTCCAGCGGCTGCAGGAAATCCAGGACGATGTACTCGTCCTCGGCGCGATGGTGTCCCGCGCTGTGGAGCGCTCCACTGAATCCCTGCGCAACCACGATGTCCCGCTCGCCCGGCAGGTGATCGCCGAAGACAAGGCGGTCAACGCCAAGCGATTCGCCATCGAAGATGACGTCATTCACCTCATCGCCACGCAAGGCCCAATGGCGGCGGACCTTCGCGCCCTCATCGCCGTCCTCTCCATCATCACCGACCTTGAGCGCATGGGGGACCACGCGGAAGGGAACAGCCGTATCGCTATCATGCTTTCTGAGCTGGATGTGCGGCCGGAGCAGGACGAACATATCTGGCAGCTCTCCGAGCTTGCCATCGTCATGCTGGACCGTGGACTTCAGTCCTACGTCAATCACGATTCCGCGACGGCCTACGCCATCTGCGATCAGGATGACGACGCCGATAGGCTCTACGATGAACATTACCGTGCGATTCACGAGCTGATGATCCGGGGCGGACAATCCCTCATTACCCCCCTCACCTACCAGCTGTGGGCGGCGCACAACCTGGAACGCGTCTGCGACCGCGTCACCAACATTTGCGAGCGGGTCATCTTCCTCGTCACGGGCAAGATGGAAGAGATAAACGTCTCCAAGTATTAACCGCCGCCGCGCCGCCCGCGTGTCACCCAACGTTTACCCGCTCGCAACCGTCCCGCAACACGCCGGCAACTTGGCGCGCCGATAATCCCGGCATGCACACCGCAACACCCGCCACAAGCAGCGTCGCACCGGTACTCCTGACACTCCTCGGGCACACCGCCTCAGCCGATGTCGTTCGCAGGCGGCCACGCGACCCCATCGCCGCAGTCGAAGCGGTGTGGAGCGCATTTCGCCAGCTTCGCCATAAAGACGAACGCTGGAGGCCGTCTGCGCGCGCGTGAGCGCCGGGACGTTCCTGGCCCGCGCCGGAGAACTCCTGAGCAGCGCCTGAACCTCGCTATCTTCCCTCCCCTGCTGAGGGGGTCGCCGATGGCCCGCGGCGACCCCCTCACTCCGCACGGAAAAGCGATAAGCTGACGTAACGGAAGCCCACAACTATCCATCACCATTGACGCCTGACCGTAGTTCTTTCTATAGTAGGGAAAAGCCGCCACGAAGCGGAGGGATGCGCAACCACCCATAGAATGCCTGCTCGTGAGCAGGCATTCTCGTTTCAGCCCTAGCGGCCGGCAGGCATGCCCCCGGACCGCATTCACGAAGGAGGCCACTCCCGTGTCGTCCGCTCCGCAGTACAAACAGCTCCGGCACGCCTACGGGTTCGACGACGTGGCCATCGTCCCGGGCAATGTCACGATCAACCCGGATATGGTCGATGTGGGCTTTATCCTGGGTGAAATGAAGCTGGAAATCCCGATCCTGGCCTCCTCCATGGACGCCGTTGTTGACCCGAAATTCGCCATCGAGTACGGAAAGATGGGCGGCCTCGCCGTGCTGAACCTGGAGGGGCTCCAGACCCGCTACGAAAACCCGGATGAAATACTGGCGCAGGTGGCGGCCGCGTCGCGGGACGAGGCGACGGTGATTCTGCAGAAGGCCTATCAGCAGCCCGTACGGCCGGACCTGGTGCAGAAGCGCATCCGCACCATGAAGGACGCGGGCATCATCTGCGCCGTCGCCGCTGCCCCCGCGGCCACCAAGAAACTCGCGCCCCTCGCCGCTGAAGCAGGGGCCGACCTGTTTTTCGTCCAAAGCACCGTCACCACCGTGCGCCACATCTCCCGGAGTGAGAAGGGGCTGCGCCTGGACGAGCTATGCAGGGAGCTGACCATCCCCGTCGTAGTGGGCAACACCGTCGATTACCACGCCACACGTGAGCTGATGGAGACCGGTGTGGCCGCCGTGCTCATCGGCGTGGGGCCGGGCTCCGCCTGCACCAGCCGCGAAGTGCTCGGCATCGGCGTGCCGCAAGTCACCGCTACCATCGACTGCGCCGCCGCCCGCGACCACTTCTTCAGCGAAACCGGCCGCTACGTCCCGATCATCACGGACGGCGGCATGCGCACCGGTGGCGACCTCTGCAAAGCGCTCGTCGCCGGCGCCGACGCCGTGATGATCGGCTCCCCCTTCACGGCCACGGAATCGGCCCCCGGTCGCGGCCACCACTGGGGCATGGCCACCCCGAACATGGACCTGCCGCGCGGCACCCGTGTTTCCCCCGGCATCAACACAACGCTGCAGAGGCTCATCCACGGCCCCACCAGCCGCACCGACGGCACGGAGAACCTGCTGGGCGCCATCCGCACCTCCATGGGCACCTGCGGCGCCCGCAACATCCGCGAGTTCCACGGGACGGAGATGGTCATCGCCCCCTCGATCAAGACGGAAGGCAAGATCTACCAACTGGCGCAGCGTTAGCGGCCCGGCTCCACGGCCAGGATGTTCGTATGAAACGCACGATAGCGACTAATTTGCGTAAATCTTTGGTTTAGGGGG
>SHXV01000019.1 GCA_009693105.1 Dehalococcoidia bacterium | reverse complement strand
GGAGGCGGGGCGCGAAGTAGGACGGCACCATATCCTCACGCACGCCTACTGGCGGGAGGGCGGGTCGGAGTTCCGCGATGTCAACGTGATGGCGGTGGCGCACGGTACAGACAAGGAGCGGCTGCTGGAGCACAAAGCGGCGATCGACCGCCACCTGGAGTCGATCGGGATGCCGGTGAGCTACACCAACGTGTTCTGGGGCGGCCGCAGCGAGATCAAGCCTTCGGAGATTTCGCCCATCGCGTACGGCCGCTGGCGCGAGCGGATGGGGTTCGAGGCGCCTTAGTGGCCATTTCGCTGCCGCTTCTTGGTTGGCGCCCGCCGTCTTCCCATGGATTCCTCTTGACCGCCACGATCACGCCCGCCTATAGTCGCAAGGCAATCGAATAGCCCCTCGCAGGGGTTGCGAAGCCGGTCAGAGTCCGGCGCTGTCCCGCAACTGTAGTCCGTTCGCCCCACCCTCGATAGCCGGGCGACGGAGAGCCAGGTCGACAGCCCCTGCGAACGCGTGAACCGCCCCGAGGATGGGCCGGGCGCGCCCCTCCACCCGGAGCGGCACAGCCCCGACCGATCCTCGGCCGGGGCTTCGTTGTGGGATGGAGCGGCATTTTGACGGGGGCGGGCAACATTGAGGCATGGCCGCAGCCGACGCGGGCAGCGATGGTCCGGGCATCGCTGCGGGTGGCCGCCTATCCCCTCTCGTTCGCCATCCTGTTCGCCGCCCTGCTGCTGGGCACCGCCATCGGGCCCGCCGCCATTGGCCCGGATGAGGTGGTGCGGGTGCTGCTCCGCCACATCCTACACATAAACGTGCAGACGGAGGCCACGGCGGACACGATCGTCTGGCAGATTCGCTTCCCCCGCGTACTGCTGGCCGGGTTGGTGGGCGGCACGCTGGGCTACGCGGGCGCGGCGTACCAGGGGGTGTTCCGCAATCCGCTAGCCGATCCCTATCTGATGGGGGTGGCCTCCGGCGCCGGGCTGGCGGCGGCGCTGGTGATCGTGGGGCCGCTGCCGCTGATGTGGGGAAACATCAGCATCATCACGCTGGCGGCGTTCCTGGGGGCGGTCGGGGCCGTGGCGCTCAGCTACACGCTGGTGGCGCGGGTGGGCGGGGTCACGCCGGTGAGCACACTGATTCTCTCCGGTATCGCCATCTCCACCCTCGCTGTGTCGGCCACATCCTACCTGATGCTCACCAACGGCGAGGACGCGATAGCGGTGCTGAGCTGGCTGATGGGCGGCTTCAACGACAGCAGCTGGCGCAAGATGTGGTTCATCCTGCCCTACACCATCCCGGCGGCGGTGGTGATCTACCTGCACGGCCGTGTGCTAAACGTGATGCAGCTGGATGAGCAGCAGGCGCAGCAGCTCGGCATCGATATCAGCCGGACGCAGGTGATCCTGCTGGTGGCGGCGTCGCTGGCTTCAGCGGCGGCGGTGTCGGTGGCGGGGATCATCGGGTTCGTCGGGCTGGTCGTCCCCCACGCGGTACGGCTGGTGGTGGGGCCGGACTACCGGCGGCTTCTGCCGCTTTCCACGGTCCTGGGCGCCGCTGTCCTGATCCTGGCGGACTTGGGGGCGCGCACGCTGGTAAATCCGGGGGAACTGCCCATCGGTGTGATCACGGCCGGGCTGGGGGCGCCCTTCTTCCTCTTCCTGCTGCGGCGGCAGAAGAAGGCCTACCTGTGACGGCGGCGCTGGAGATCCGGGGGCTGCATGTGGCCTACGGCGCCCGCACGGTGCTGAGCGGCATTCACCTAGCGGTGCAGCGGGGGGAGGTCCTGGGGCTGGTGGGGCCGAACGGCTGTGGCAAGACGACGCTGATCCGGGCGATCACCCGCGTAACGCCGTGGCGTTCCGGCGAGGTGCTGGTGGGGAACGTCCCCGTGTCCGGCCTGTCGCGGCGGGAGCTGGCCCAACGGATCGCCGTTGTCCCCCAGATGACCCCGCTGCCCATCGGCTATTCCGCGCTGGACGTGGTGCTGATGGGACGCACACCCCACCTGGGCTTCCTGGAGCATGAGGGCGCGGACGACTACGCGATCGCGCGGGAAGCGCTGGCGCGGGCGGGAGCGGCGGCGCTGGCGGAACGGCGGGTGGATGAGCTTTCCGGCGGCGAGCAGCAGAACGTGGTGCTGGCGCGGGCGCTGGCCCAGCGGACACCGGTGCTGCTGCTGGATGAGCCGACGGCCCACCTGGACATCGGCCACCAGATGGCGGTGGCGGCACTGGTGCGCACCCTGGCTCATGACCACGGCGTCGCCGTGCTGGCGGCAATCCACGACCTGACGCTGGCGAGCCTGTCCTGCGATCGCGTGGCGGTGATGGCGGGGGGCGGCCTCCTGGCGGAGGGAACCCCGGAGCAGGCGCTGACCGTGGAAAACATCGAGCGGGCGTACGGCGTGCGCGTGCGGGTACTGCACGATGCCGCTCCGGCGCCCGTCATCGTCCCCTACAGCGGGGGTGCCATCGCCCCGTAGCCGCTGGTTCGGCCGACCTTCCATACTTGTGGCATAGCCTACCCGGAACGCCCCATCGCCGCGCACAACCCCTGGCTCAGGCGGCCGCTTCCCGGCCGCGCGGCGATGATCGTCGCGTGCTCCGTCGTACCGCGGACGGTGACGCTGCCGTTGGTGTGGATGGAGAATCCTGGCTTGATATCGCCGCGGATGATCACATCGCCCAAGAAAGTGATCTTGCCGACGGAGAAATCCAGGTCGCCGCTCACTTCGTAGACGGGGAGCACCTCAATGCGGCCCTGCTTGAAGAGCGGGCGTCCGGCGAACGAGGAGACGATGGTGTCGCCGTCGAGTTCCGTGCCGGCGCCAAGCATTGCGTCCAGGCTGCGATGCGCGGCGGTGGCGGCGGCAACGTTTGGCCGTGCACATCGAATCCCAGCGTGCCCTCTACGGGCGGACGGCGAATGGCAAGAGTGGCGTGGTCCTCCACGAAACGGGCGACAGCCGCCTCGTGGTAATCGATGGTGCCATCTTCCCGCGTGATCGGCTTCAGGTGGGGATCGAGATCGAAAGTGATGTCGATATCGGCGTCCACACCGGGAAGCGCAAGCGCTTCCCGGGCGATGAGGACGATATCCTCCACGGGGGCGGGCGGATCGAAGGCAGCCAGCGCATCCTCAAGGATACCGGACGTAATCTGCTGAACGGACATCTCCTTGCGGATGGCCTCGCGTTCGGCAAGGGGGATCGCGGGGTCAGCGGTCGGCGCTGCGGGCTCGTGTTCGGCAAGGGGGGTGCTCGCCGGTTCAGCGGGCGAGGCTTCGGGCTCGCCTTCCGCCGGAGGGGAAGGCTCGACAACCGGGATGAGGGCGGGAATAAGATAGGCGGCGAGCTTATCGGGCGACACGATGAGGTCCCAGCCCCGCACCGATTCCAGCTTCACCTCACCGATGGCGACCGGCTGGGTCCTTCGCATCCCGGACGATGCCGGCGATGTAATCGCTGAGGAAGCGCTCCAGCGGGGTGCTGCGCATGGCGGTGAGCACACCGGCCAACTCTACAGCAGCACCGCCCTGCACGGGAGGGCTGACGCGCAGGAATACGGCCCGTCCCTTGGGGTAGGAGAGCTCGAACGACCCGTCGCGGGCCTCCACTTCCTGGGGGTCTTGTGTGACCTCTTCGTCCACGGTCCACTCCCTTGCCAAGAAGGGTAAGGAAGTGGCAGCCGGGCAAGAATCAGGGATTGCCCTATACCGGCGTTCCCATTCCCCGATGGCCGCGAGACGGGTTGGTAGTGGTCGGGGCGACAGGATTTGAACCTGCGACCTCCTGCCCCCCAGGCAGGCGCGCTACCGAGCTGCGCCACACCCCGACATGCGCCATGCTATCACAGGCCGCTGGTGCCGTCATGGCAGGGTCAATCCAGCGAGTTCAGGACCAGTCCGGTGCCCAGTTTCGGGTAGAAGTAGGTGGATTTCTGGGGCATCCGCTCTCCCGCATCGGCCACGGCCAGAATCTCCTCCACGCGGGTGCCGTTGAGCAGGAAAGCGTACGTCGCCCGCCCGGACTGGACCGCTTCCAGCGCCTCCTGCGGTCCTTCCGTGTAGGTCACCGCCTCGCCCGCGGCCATGTCCGCGTCGGAGACGCCGAAGCAGCGCTCTAGCACGGCGGCCTGCAGCACGGCGACATCGAGCCGCCGCCAGGCCCCCGGCCGATCGACGGGTGTGCGCCCAACGGGGGCGTTGCCGCGGGGGCGCAGCAGGTGGAGCGACCCGCCCGTCCCGATGAATCCGAAGGCGTTGGGCCAGGACGCCGCCAGACCTGCCAGAAGCTGGTCCAGGCCCGGAACATCCTCTAGCTCGAAATCGTCCGCCAGGAGCGCCCGGATCTCCCCCAGTGGCGGGCGATGCACCAGCCGATGGATCGGCAGCACCACCAGGCCCGGATCGGCGACGGAAGTGAGCGCCATGAGCACGAAGTTTTCCGGCTCCCCCCCCGTCCAGGTTGACCGCGCGGCCTTCACTTCGTTGCGGTAGTTCAGCGCGGTCTCGAAGCGGTGGTGGCCATCGGCGATGTAGAGGCGGCGGTCACGGAAGAAGGCGGCGACGGCAGCCAGCGTTCCGTCATCCCCGATCCGCCAGAGCCGGTGGCCGTGCCCCAGGATGTCCCGCCCCTCAAACAACGGATCCGCCCTCGCCCCGCCGAGAAGCGCCGCCATGGCGCCCGTTTCATCGCGGTAGAGGCCGTACACGGGGCTAATGTTGGTGCGGCAGGCGCGGATGAGCTGGAGGCGATCTTCCTTGTCGCGGGAGCGGGTGTATTCGTGAGGAAGGACAATGCCCGCCTCCCACGGCTCCACCCGGACGCGGGTGAACAGGGCGTGGCGGGTGAAGGCCACGCCGTCGTGCTGGAAGCGCTGCTCGTAGGCGTAGAGGGCAGGAGCCGTGTCTCGCGCCATGACGCCGGCGACGGTCCACTCCGCCAGCGCCGTAGCGGCAGCGGCGTAGGGGTCGCCGCCCGGCTCCACCAGGGGCGATTCCAGCCGCACGATGTTGTGGGCGCTGGACTCATAGAGTTGGCGTTGCTGCTGCGCGGAGATCACATCGAAGGGGGGCGCGAGCACCACACCCGGGTCGGCGAGCTTCGCGACGTCGTAGCGAAGCGCCCGAAACGGGCGAACGTCAGCCACGGGAATCGGTCCGATGGAAGCAGCGGTGAGCGATCATGCTCCGGCATGATATGGGGCAGCGAAATCACCTGTAAAGGCCGGTGCCTCCATCATGCCGCCGTGGTACGATGCGGGTAGCCCACCTGCGGAGGCCCCGTGGAAGTGCTGTTGGAATCGACCATCCCCGAATTCGGGCCGCCCAGCCACCGCGGTAAGGTGCGCGATACGTACGATCTGGGCGATCATCTCCTCTTTGTCGCCACAGACCGCATCTCCGCCTATGACGCCGTGCTGCCCACCGGCATCCCCGGCAAGGGCGCCGTGCTGACGCAGATGTCGGCATGGTGGTTCGAGGCGACGAAGGCGGTGGTGCCCAACCACTTCCTTCGTCTCGTCGATGGCCCCCGCGTTGAGGGCGTCCCCTTCGCCGTGCCGAAGGAGCTGTGGGGCCGCTCCATGGTGGTGCGCAAGGCGCAGCGGCTGGACCTGGAATGCATTATGCGCGGCTACCTCTCCGGCTCCGCCTGGGAGGACTACAAGAAGACCGGCCGCGCGCTGGGCTTTCGGTTGCCGGAGGGGCTGCGTGAGAGCGATATGCTGCCCGACCCGCTGTTCACCCCGACAACGAAGGCGGATACGGGGCACGATGAGCCGATGAGCTATGACCAGGTGGTGCAGCTCATCGGCGGGGACGCGGCGAACGTGGTGCGCATCCGCAGCGGGGCGGTGTACCGCTACGCGATGGAGCGCGGGCGGGAGCAGGGGATCATCATCGCCGATACGAAGATGGAGTTCGGCTACATCGACGGCGAGATCTGCCTCATCGACGAGTTGTTGACGCCGGACAGCAGCCGGTTCTGGGACATGGCCACGTACGCACCGGGCGGGAACCAGCCCAGCTTTGATAAGCAGTACGTGCGCGATTGGCTGACGGGAAGCGGCTGGAACAAGGAACCCCCGGCCCCCGCGCTGCCGCCGGAGGTGGTGCAACGCACGGCCGAGAAGTACGTGGAGGCGTATCGCCGGATCACGGGCCAGGAGGTGCGGCTATGGCCGTAGCGACGAAGACGTTCCTCGCCCGCGTGGAGGTCACGCTGAAGCTGACGGTCAACGATCCGCAGGGGAACACGGTGAAGGGGGCGCTGGCATCGCTGGGATTCGACGGCGTCAGCGCCGTGCGCGTGGGGAAGCACATGGAGATTCGGCTGACGGCGGAGGGCGCCGCGGAGGCGGAGCGCCGGGTAGAGGAGATGTGCCGGCAGTTGCTGGCGAATCCGGTGATCGAACAGTACCGCTTCACGATCGAGTCGGCGGAGGGCTAGGGGCGGAGCCGGGGGGACGCCATGTACATTGCCCTTGGCGTGCTGGCGGCGGCGATCCTGGTTCTTCTCCTCATCCTGCTCCTGTAGCCCACGGCCGGCCCCAACCAGCCGATGGACTCCGTGATCCGGGGGGCAACCCCGTTTAGAGGTGACACATTCCTTTGCTAGGCCGCGTCCGGGACCGCCAGCGCCCCGGTGGCATGTTCTACGGCTGGTACATCGTCATGGCCGGCGCGGTGAGCATCGCCGGAGCCACCGGGATCACGGTCCTGGGCTTCAGCCTCTTCGTCGGGCCGGTGCGCGATGAGCTCGGCTGGTCCGTCACGGTCATCTCCATCGGCTATTCGATCCGCAGCTTCGAGCAGGGCCTGCTCTCACCCTTCACCGGCAATCTCCTCGATCGGTTCGGTCCCCGCCGGATGGCGATCATTGGCATCTGCACCACGGCCGTGGGGCTGGCGCTGTTCTCTCAGATCCAGGAGGTGTGGCACTACTACGTCGCCTCCATGGTCCTGGCTGTGGGCCAGAGCCTTGGGGCAGGCGGCAACCCGTTCACCCTGGCGGTGATGCAGTGGTTCTCCCGCAAGCGGGGGCGCGCCGCCGGCCTCATGAACCTGGGAAACGGCTCCGGCTACCTGGTGGTACCGCTCATCGCCATCCTGCTGGCGGCGTTCGGCTGGCGGGAGACGCTGCTCATCCTGGCCGGCGCCGTCCTGGTCATACTGCTTCCGCTAGCGATGGTGCTGCGCTGGGGGCCGGAGCGCTATGGCCTTCTCCCGGACGGGGAGAGGGCGGAGCCCGATGGCGATGAGGTGGCCGCAGCCAACGCACCGGTGCGCGCGATGATGTCTGGTTCAGGGATGTCGGTTGGCGAAGCGCTCCGGACGCGCGCCTTCTTCTGCCTGATGCTGGCCGGGGTAGCGAGCGGCGCTTCGTTCAACACCTGGAACGTCCATTTGGTGCCTCACCTGACGAATCAGGGCTTCTCCACCAGCACGGCGAGCCTGTTCATCGCGGCGTTTGGCCTGATCAGCCTGGCGGCGCGAGTCAGCGTCGGTTGGTTCGGAGACCGGCTGGGCCGGCACAATGTCTACATGCTGGCGTTTCTGTTCCTGGGGTTGGGTTATGCGCTCTTCGCCTTCCTCAGTCCTGATCGGCCGTATCTCCTCCCCATCTATTTCCTCGCCAACACAACGGGGATGGCGGGGTTCAGCGTGCTAGGGCAGACGATGGTGGCCGACTACTTCGGCACGCGGCGTTTCGGCACGATCCGGGGGCTGAATGGCACGCTGGCGATGCCCTTCGGTATCGGCATGCCTATCCTCGCCGGGTGGATGTTCGACCACTATGGGGACTACCAGTTGGCCTTCGTTATCGTCGGCGCCGTGGCTGCATCTGGTTTCCTCTGGGTGCTCCTCGCCGGCAAGCCTGCTATGCATGAGCGGTAGAGCCAGCCCCCTCCCGAAGTCCTGCGAGGAGGAGCGCATCCTTTGCTATGTAAGCTTTTCGATCCCGGGCCGTCTATTCATCAGACGTTCATAGGACGACAGCCCTAAAGGAGACCCCAATATATATGCACATTCCAACCCGGATTGGCGGCGTATTACTCGCCACCGCACTGATCGTGAGCACCGCCGTGTCCGTTTCGGCGGACCCGCCGCAAGTGCAGGCTCCACGGGGCAATCCCCAGGGGCAGCCATCCGTCATCCCAGGCGGTGGCGAGAATCGGGGTCAGTCGCAGTTCGCATCGGCGACCGCAGGCGCGGGCAACCGTCCTTCGGTGACGGCGGGGCGGGGCAACACCGTGGCGCACCAGCCTCCCACTCTTCCGGAAAACGCGTCACCCCGGGCGAAGGCTGCGGTGACCGCCGCCTTTGAGCGCTAGGCACCGGTCCATGACATTATCGCGAAGATGCGCGAACTGCCCCCCGGCCCCGAGCGTGGCAAGCTGGTGAGCGATCTCATGCTCTCACTTCGCGATCTGCTGGCCTCCGCACGGGATGCGGCGGATGGCAATGAGAACGCTTCTCCCACACCGACGGGGACTGCCTCGCACAGCTACGGCGTCAGCCACCGGGACCGCAGCGAGTTAAGGGAGCAGATTGAAACCATGTTGACGCCCTCTGCCCGGTGGTCCCGTACCCTGGCTGCGCTCACTCTGCTTATCGCGGACTGACCCTGATGGGCTGCTCATCCGGTAACTCAGGGTCATCACCGTCATCTACCGGCTCCAGCAAGGAGGCCCAAGCCTATCTCACATCGGCGGGCGACGTGGTTGATTCGCTGGTGAAAGCCTCGACAACGGCAAGCAACATCCTTGGCCAGGCCGACCTGAACTCGGACGCATGGAAGCGCGAGAGCTCTACGGCATTCGCTGCATTCGGTCCGATCTAGACCCGCGCTACACAGCTCAAAGCCCCGAAAGACCTGAAACCGCTTCAGTAGCAGCTTCTACAGGCTGCGCAGCTCTATCGGCAGGGAGCCGATCTCCTGAACAAGGGCAGACAATCGCTCGATCTGGATGCTATTGGACAGGGCACAGACCTGGTGAGCCAGGGTATTGCGGCCCTCGCGCAGGCGAACACTCCGCTTAAGAATACGTGGAGCGGGTAGGTCTTTCGCTGACCGGACCGCGAAAGTCAGTTCCGGCGACGTCTACGTGATCAGATATGCGCCAGACACGATGTGTCTGGCGCGTGGCGTTCGGGAAACACGCTGATCTCTATGCCTTCAGGTGTCGGACGAGGAAGGCGAGCGCATCCGGCCAAGCCGCGCGTGAGGCGGCTTCGTTGTACCAGAGGAAGTCCGGGTTGAAGAACACGTGCCCGGTAGTCCGGGACCAGCGCGACGTACCCCTCCGCCGCCAGTTTCGCCGCAACGTCCCGAATGTAATCGGCGATTCCCATGGCTTCCTGACCGATGATGACGGCGGGGTGCGGTCCGGGCGCAAGGGGGCGGGCCAGGTACCCGGGGACGGCGTAACCGCCGGAGTCGTAGTGAACGCTCGCCAGCGCTATGCCGGGGATCCCGCCGGCCCGAGGGCTGACGTGCTCCATTGGTGTTCTCCCCGGTCATTCTACCCCAGCGAGGCTTGCGAAGCGCAGCGAAGTCGGTATCCTTATCGAAATGGATAGCCTTCGAACCATGCCCGGTCCAGCACGTTCGATCAGTCGCCGCAGGCTGCTCGCCGGCTTCGCCGCTCTGCCGGCGGGGCTTCTCCTCGCCTGCAGCAGCGCCAGGAGCCAGAGTACGGAGCAGGCCGGGACGCTGCCTCAGACGACACCCTCACCCACGCCGACACCGCAGCCGCCATTCGCTGTGGCGGCGGGCGAAGAACAACAGCATCTCATGGCGGGAACGGCGCAGGAAACGCCGCTGCTCATCTTCGGCAGCGGCGAGCCGGGGCCCGTCCTCATGGTGCTGGGCGGCGTCCATGGGGACGAGCCCGGTGGCTGGCTTGCCGCAGAGCGTCTGCTGGAGCGGTTGCGTCCGGCCCGGGGCGCCCTGCTGATCGTTCCGCGGGCCAACCGCCTGGCGACCCTCGGGGGTGTCCGCACGACGGCGGCGCTGGGCGACCTCAACCGGCAGTACCCCGGCAATCCGGATGGGCTGCCGATGGCGCGCATGGCGGCGGAGATCACGGAGACGGCGCGCCAGTTCCACGTCAGCCATCTCATCGATATGCATGAATCGTGGGCGTTCTATAACAACCGGCCCCAGAACGGCACGGCCTTCCTGGGGCAGACGATCGGGACCGATGCCGCCGAATCATCGGCGGCGCTGGCGGAGGCCGTCGTCGAGGCCGTGAACAGCCGCATTCTTGCGCCGTGGGAGCGGTTCTTCTACCGCAATCGGGCGAACAACGGCGCCGGTGGCCCGCCGCCCGGTACGCCATCGCAGACGCCGGTCAGCCCGGGCGGTAGTGGAAGCTCCAGCCTGAACCTGCCCCGTCATATGCCGGGACTCTCTGTGCTGCTGGTGGAGATGGGGCAGCAGCAGAGCCTGGAGCGGCGCATCGCCCTCCACGTTGAGGTAACGGAAGAGGCATCGCGGCGGATCGGCCTGATCTAACCCGACAGTTGTCTGGTGCCGGGGGCGGGAGTCGAACCCGCACGGGTCGCCCCAGCGGATTTTAAGTCCGCCGCGTCTGCCGTTTCGCCACCCCGGCGTCGATCTGACCGCCTATCCTACCTTGAGCAGAACCTTGCCCACCGCCTTCCGATCTTCGAGGAGGCGCTGGGCGGCGGCCGCCTCCGTCCAGGGGAAGACGGTCGTGGGCGCCGGCGTGAACGCGCCGCTGGCGAACAGCGCCAGCACCCGCTCCAGTTCGACGCGGGGAAGGGCGCCGAAGCCGTAGGCGCCGTTCATGATGGTGGTGCCACGCATATCGAAGGCGTGGAAGCTGATCATAGCGTCTCCGCCGCTGAAACCGAGCGAAAGGATGCGGCCGTCCGCGGTGAGGCAGCGCATGCCCTTCGTAAACGTCGCGCCGCCGACGCCATCGAGGACGACATCGACCCCTTTACCGTCGGTGAGGCGCTTGACCTCGAGCTCGAAGTCCGCCTCGAGGTAGTTGATCACCTCATCGGCGCCGGCGTCCGTGGCGGCCTTCATCTTCGCCGCGTTGCTCGCCGTGCCAATGATGCGGGCGCCGATGTTCCGGGCGATCTGCACGGCGGCGATGCCGGCGCCGTTGCCCGCCGATTGCACCAGGATCGTCTCGCCGCGCTGGAGCTTTGCCCGGTGGACGAGCGCGTTCCAGGAGGTCATGAAAATCTGAGGCACGCCCGCCGCCTGCTCCAGCGACATGCTGGCCGGGAGGGCGGCCACCTTGTCCTGCGGTACGACGAAGTACTCGGCGTAGGTGCCGCGGGCCGTGTAGCCCAGGACCGGCGTGCCGCGCTCGATGGCGGTAACGCCCTCCCCGACACTCTCCACCGTCCCCGACCCTTCGAGCCCGCCAATGAAGGGGAGAGCGATCCCGCCGTAGAGCCCGGTGCGACGCCCGATATCGGCAAAGTTAATCCCGGCATAGGCGGTCTTGATCAGCACCTCACCCGGACCGGGAGCCGGCGTCGCAACCTCGGCGATGTGAAGTACTTCCGGCCCGCCGGTGCGCTCAAATACGACTGCTTTCATCCCAATACGCTCCCTCAGTCTTCTCAACTACCGGCAGGCGCGTCTGTCCCCTCGCCACCCGGCGCTCGATACGGATTCGCCACCCATTCTACCCCAGGGGGAGCAAGGCGTCCCAGATCGCCTGGACGGCTTCGACGGCGGTGAAGCCGTCGAACCAGCGGGCGACGTGCAGCGCGTACTCCTGAAATAGCTTGAGCGGCAGGAGTATCGCCAGCAGGGCGGTCACGTGTCGCGGCGTGTAGCGGAATCAGGGCTGCCAGTGCGGGAGCGCGGCCACGGCGAGAAACCAGAACTCAAAGAGGTTAGGGAAGAGGAGGAGGAGCTCCCGCTGGCCCGTCAGCTCGAACAGCAGCAGCCCGGCCATCCGGTAGGCGAAGAGCAGGACCGCGAGCGTACGGGCGGGGCCGCGCCAGCGCAGCACCACGATAAGGAACGTCGCCATGGAGGGCAGATCGGGGAGCTTATCGAACCGCTGGTAGGAGCGCACGCCTCCCAGATCGAGGAGATTCATCAGGAACAGGTCGGATAGGTCGACGGCGATGGCGACAAGCCCGCCCGCAAATGCCCATCGCAACACGGGCAGCGCCCCCAGCAGCCGCGCCGCGCGATGAGGGCCATCTCCAGCGTCATGGCCAGCCGCCTCCGAACAAGCGTGGCCCCTCAGCAGCGAAGGGGGTGCCGGGGCCGCCCGACGTTCAAGCCCGAAGGGCTATAACTTGAGCAAACGCGGATTGTAAACGAGCACCCCCGCCGTCGCGATCAGGATGAGGACGCCGGACCCGGCGATGGCTGTGGAAACGCCGAGCGTTTCGGCGACGGAGCCCGCCGCCAGCGTGCCGAAGATGTTGGCGCCCCAGGTCAGGCTCAGCACCCCCATGACACGGCCGTGGTAGGCGCGCTCCACCACGCGGAGGATGATGGCGCGGTGCAGGACGTTGTGGAGCATGTAGCCCATCCCGGCAGTGCCCAGGATGAGGAGGGAGAGGGGGAAAGAGCGCGAGTAGGCGAAGGCGATCTGGGCCAGGCCCCAGATGCACAACCCCAGCACCAGCGCCTTGCCGCTCCAACGGAAGTCGCGCAGGAACGCCAGCGCCATCGCGACGGGTAGCCCGCCGACGCCGATTGCGGTGCTGAGGAAGCCGAGCGTCACGGAATCTCCGTGCAGCACTTCTTTCGCCATGATCGGCATTAGTGCGATATAGGACCAGCCGACGACGCCGGTGAGGATGCTGATGAAGACAACAGCGGCGACATCCCGGTAGGCGCGGATGTAGCGGAGCCCATCCAGCAGATCATGGATCACGTGCATGTCACGGCCGGCATCGCGGGGGACCTCT
Organism: Dehalococcoidia bacterium; assembly: GCA_009693105.1. Lineage (GTDB taxonomy): Bacteria > Chloroflexota > Dehalococcoidia > SHXV01 > SHXV01 > SHXV01. The sequence goes on along the minus strand of SHXV01000019.1, from coordinate 13,249 downwards.
CCCCGCTCCCGCACCTGCAGCACCCACAGCACCATGAACAGCTGCGCCCCGGCGTACATCGCGATACCCCCACCTCCACCCACGCCAGCCAGCATGAATCCGGCGAGAAGCGGCCCCAGGACGCGCATGACGCCCGCTTCCGATGCGAGGAGCGCCTGCGCGTTCACCAGCTCCCTGGGCGTCACCAACATGGCGGCAAAGCTGTTGCGTACCGGCAGGTCCAGCGCCGTGATCGATCCGATGGCCACAGTGAACGCGGCGAGGCGGAAGTAGGTGAGGCCGCCGCTCAGGGTCAATACGGCCAGCACGGTAAGGACCACCGCCCCCACGCTGCGCAGTACCAGGATCGTCCTGCGACGGGGGAACCGGTCGGCGACGACGCCGGATGGCAGCGCCAGGACGAAGAAGGGGATGAACCACATGACGCTGATCAGGGTGACGCGGAAAGCGGAGTCGGTCAACTCAAGCGCGAGCCAGCCGATGACCGTGAGGTACGCCCACACGCCGATGCTCTCGCCCATGGCGCCAACGATGAAGAAGCGGAAATCGCGGCGCGCTAGCGGGCCCAGCAGGCTGGAGGTATCGGTCATGGGCGCGGGAGCGAGGGGCGCCTGGGCGGCCGTGTAGCCCTCTTTAGAGTCAGCGGCTCCCATCGTGTCGACACGCTCCCGGTCAGCAATAGGGCTGGGTACAACGGACCCCGTCACGATAACGGAACTGCGGCGCGGACGCTACCCGCCGGTCGCGCCGGACGCGGTCCTGTGGGACAATCAAAGGCGCGAACGGCGCAACCGCGCACGGGACACACATTGCTCATTGACCTTCATTGCCACACCTGGCCGCTTAGCACGGACAGCGGACTTGCTCCCGATGAGCTGATCGAGCGGGCGAAGGGCGCCGGGCTGGACGGCATCTGCCTGACGGAGCATGACTACTTTTGGGAGCGGGAGCACGTGCATCGGCTAGCGGCGAAGCATGACTTCCTCGTGCTGCCCGGCTGTGAGATCGGCACGGAGGACGGGCACATGCTGGTCTTCGGGCTACACCGCTATGAGCACGGCATGTACCACGTTCGCCAGCTGGCCCAGATGGTGCTGGCGGTGGAGGGAGCGATGGTGGCGGCGCACCCGTACCGGCGGGCGATGCCCTGGCCCCCCGACGATGAGGAGGCGTATCACCGCGCCGTGGAGCGGGTCAAGCACCGGGAGGCCTACCGGCACGTCACCGCGGTGGAAGTGGAAAACGGGCGCGGATCGAAAGCGGAGAACGCGTTCTCACGCCGGGTGGCGGAGGAGCTGGCGCTCCCCGGCACGGCGGGGACGGACAGTCACGCCATCCGAGACATCGCCCGGTGCGCGACCTACTTCGAATCGGCCGTCGGATCGCTGGACGATCTGATCGCGGAACTGAAGGCGGGCCGGTTTCACCCGGTTACGCTGGAGCGGACCACCACCTAGGCGGGGTCAGGATGCGGCCGGCGTGGCATCGCCCTCCTCGGCGAGGGCCGGCTGTAGACGGGGGGGAAGCTCCTTGAGCGGCCACATGTCGCGGAACATGTACCACTGGTCGGGGAAGCGCCGGATCAGCGCTTCCAGCTGATCCACTACCTGCTGCGTCATCGATTCCATATCCCTTATCGCGTCGACGGTGCGGGAGGGCAAGACGGGAGCGCCGAGGACGATGTCATAGGTGCCCCGGGAATTGCGCACGGCGCACCCGAACACGAGCGGTGCGCCGCTCAGGCGAGCGATGCGCGCGGGCCCGGAGGGGAAGTAGGTCTCCTTGCCGAAGAAAGATACGCGTACGCCACCCGTGGCCTTCAACCCCACATCGGCGACCAGCGCCACCATGCGCTGGCGACGGAGGGCCTGGAGTATACGGCGGCCGGCGTGCTCCACCGGCACCAGGCTCACCCCCCACTGGGCGCGGGCGCGCAGGATGTACTGCCAGATGAAATCCGGGCGAAGCCGGTCCGCCGCCGCGAGGAGCCGGTAGCCGTAGAGTGGCAACGCGGCGCTCCCCGCCTCCATGTTCCCGATGTGCGCGGAAACAAAGATGACCCCGCGCTCGTGGGCAAGGGCGCTATACAGGTGTTCCATGTTCTGGACCTGAATGAGGCCGCGAAGCTGCTCCGGGCTCATGACCTGTAAGCGGAATATCTCCGCCACGTAGCGGCCAAAGTTGCGGAACGCACGGCGGGCAAGCTGCCGGGCACGCGCATCGGAGGGAACGGTGCCCAACACCTGCGCGTAATTGCGCAAGGCGGCGCGCCGTTTCGCCGGGAACAGCCAGTAGGAGGCATCGGCGACGACCGCGCCCAGGGCCGAACCCAGTGCGTCGGGGAAGTGGCGTGCCAGCACGACCATGAACCGGTAGTGGAAAGAGTCGCGTCCTGCGGCGGGAGCTGCGTTTACATCGTGCGGCGTCATGCATCGATATTGTACGTGGTCGGCGCGGAGTGAGCTAGTCTCTGCCGATCCAGTTCTCCGGCTGGTAGATCGCTGTGAGGCGCTCATGCTCCTCCGGTGCCACGCGCATGAACACCGCATCCGATTCCACCAACAGCTGGCCGGTGGCGTCGTCCAGCAGCCGGGCGCGGGCGGTGAGCGCACGGCCGCGACGCTGCTCCACGCTTGCCTCAGCGCGCAGGGCGGCGGTGAGCGGCACCGGGCGACGGAAGCGCGTCTCCATGCGCGCGGTCACGGCCCACACTTCCGCCTTCACCATGGCCCAGCCCATCACCTCATCGAGGAGGGCGCTGATCAGGCCGCCGTGCATCGTGCCCGGAAAGCCCTGGTCCTCCGGTCGGGGGTGATAGCGGGCGCGGACGATGTTCCCCTCCACCTCCACGTTGAGGTGGAAGCCGCTGGGATTCATCTGCCCGCAGCCAAAGCAGTAGTTGGCCAGACGAACCCGGTCCTCCAGGGTCACCGCCGTATGCCCTCAGCCGCCGATGGCCGCGGCGCCCGCGCTGGCGATCTGCTCATCCTCTTCAGCGGTGGCGCCGGACACGCCGACCGCGCCCAGGATGACGCCCGATGCGTCCAGCACGGGAACCGCGCCCTGCACGGCCATGAAGCGCCCACCCATACGTAGCGCCATGCTGTTGACCATCGATGGAAAACGCTGGGCTGTTTCCGCTATCTGGGCAGAGGGCCGGCCCATGACAGCGCTGGCCACCGCCTTGCCCTCCGCCACAATAGCGGTGAACGGCGTCGAGTTGTTCACCCGCTCCATGATCACCATCGTCCCCGCGCTATCGACCACGACCACGCTCACCGCCTTGCCGATCTTGTTCGCCTCCGCCCGCGCCGCTTCCAGCGCCTTGCGGGCATCCTCTGTCTTCATCGTGCGCTCCTCTCTTTGTACAGCCGCTCAACCATCGAGCGGAACCCGTGCCTCTCCGTTGATCAGCACCTCTCCGGACCGGTTCCTGCACTCCACGCTGCATTCAGCGTAACGGCCGCCCGCGTCCTCGCGGATGCGCCGCACCTGGCCGCAGGCGCGCAGCAGGTCGCCCGGACGGGCGGGAGCACGAAAGCGTATCTTCAGCCGCGACCGTTCGCCCCAGCGCGCTCCAAACGTGGCCGTGAGCGACTCCGAGATGAGCGCGAGCGCCAGCATGCCGTGGGCGATGGTACCACCAAAGGGGGTGGCCGCCGCAAAGGTGGGGTCGATGTGAATGGGGTTATGATCGCCCACGGCGTCGGCGTACCGGCCGATCTGCTCCTGACTGATCTGCCGCTCCACAGCGCTGAGGAGCGCGCCCTCCGCCACGGCCGCCATCACGAGCTCGCCTCGGTAAGGGGGGACATGAGCATCGCCCTGGAGGTGAGCACGGCCTGCCCGTCCTCATCCAGCAGCCGCTGTTCCACGGTGGAGAAACGGTAGCCGGCGCGGTCGGATGACTGGGTGACGGCGGACTCGCAGCGCAGGGCCTCCCCCGTCCGGAGGGGGCGGATGAAGTCCACTTCCTCGCCGGTATGCACGGAACCATCGGGCAGGCGAAAGGTCACCAGCAGCGCCCTCAGGGCGAACGCCGCCGCCGCCACCGGGGGCACGCTCGTCAGCCCGCCTGCCCGGAACGCCCGGTCTCCCACGGCGTCCAGATAGGCTTCCACCTCCGGGCGCTCTAGGCGGAACGTTATGGGCGGAAAGGTGGCGCCGCGCGTCAGGGTCGTCAGGGCCGCCGGGGGATCGGGTGCTGAATCCATGAGAGCCGTAGTCTAGCAGAAAGCGAAGGGGGAAGGGGCTAGCCGCCGGGGAGCATCCTCCGGAGGACGGGGCCGGCCACCGCGATAGCCACCCCGCCAAGCGCGATGATGAGGGAGGTACGGGAAAACAGGAGCACAGTATCCCTGGCCAGGCCAAGAACTCCCACGGCAAGCACTTCTTCCTGCGCCGAGCCGATTACGGCCAAGAGCACCCACAGCTCCAGCGTGCCGATGACGACAAGCGCGGCCCCCGCCGCCACGCCCAGCCCCAGCAGGCGGAGCGCCGACCCTGTCTCCCGCCCGCGCGCTACGAGGGCAGAGCCGATCAGGGCGGCGAGTGCGAGGACTGGCAGGGCGAACGTGAGGGCGCGATGCCGCCCCGGGCTGACGGCGGACAGCACCCGGTCGATCGCAGCCGATACGGTGAAGGAACCGACCGCCGCCGGCTCTCCACCCCGAAGCGTAGCCGACACCCCCTGGCGGTAAAGGGCGTCCGCCGCCTCATGCAGCACCCGGTCCCTGATCGCGATCAGGCCGGCGTTGGCGACGAAGTCCGCCGGCACATCGACGGCGACGGGATAGGCGCGCAGCCGCACCGGCCGGTCCGGGGACGCCGCCGCCGTGGCGCGGAGCTGCGTCTCCCCATCGAGCGCGACTCGATCGATCTCCGTAACGCGAACAAGAGCATCGCGCAGGTAGGCGGTCCCCACGCGCTCGGAGGTGAGGAGCCACCAGTTGAACGCCAGGACAAAGACCGCCATGCACAGCGCGAAAGCGATAACCGTGCCCATCGCCACGTCCCGGCGCTCCGGCTGCGGCTCAGCCAGGGCTACGGGCGCGGCCGTGGGCGCAAGCACAGGCGGGGGCGGGGATACGGACGGGGCTACGATGTGGTCGAACGGGCCGGCGGAGCAGGGAGGCCGGTTCACTCCCGTTCCTCTTCGCCCACCCACTCAACCATCCAGGGCTCAAAGTGGTGGACCACCACCGTCGTCGCGATGCGGTCGTGGAGGGCCCGGCGCTCATGGCCGAAGAAGACCAGCACCGTGGCCAGGTGCAGCGTGAGCGCGGACAATGTATAGCCGACAAGGCGCAGGCTGGCCCTGCCCAGCCCCAGCCGGGCGCCATCCCGGCGGAGGGCGCGAAGATCGAGAAGATACTTCCCCAGCGTCTGCCCGGTCGTTCCCCAGAGCAAGACATGGTAGAGAATCCAGATGGGGATCATGGCCGCCAGGATGATGATGGCGATAGTGTATGAGCTGTCGGGCGGATCGACCTGTCCGCGTTCGCTGGTGAGGAAGATGATAAGCGCGGCTGCCGCCAGCAGCGCCAGGAAGACGGAGATGAGCAAGACCTGGTCGATGAGGAAGGCGAGCAGCCGAACGGAATGGCGGGGGTACGGCCAGCTATCGTCGTGCCCGGCCCCAACCGGGCCGCGGTCGAGCGCGGCGCCCGCAGGGGCGGCTGGTGGGGAATCGGACGAAACATGAGTCACGACGGCGATTATAGCACCGCCAATCCCGCGGTCGAGACCGGCCCCCGCCCGCGGGGACGGCTGTGGCGTCCCCGCGGCCCGGTCGGCCGGGACCGGCGGGGCCCTGCGGCGGCGATCGCTACGTTGCTCATCCTGCTATGCCTGGCCGGGTGGCAGGCATGGAGCGCCCTGGGGGGACGGGCGCTGTTGGATGACACGCGGTTCAACGTGGTGCGGTGGGAAACGGCGCACTTCCTCAATCGATGGCTCTACGACGCCGGCGCTCCCTTCCGTGACGACCCCCCACCCGGCATCGCGCTACAACGCTACTTCGCCGCCGGAGAGGAACTAGCGGCGCTGGAGCGCTGGGCGGCCGATTCCCCCGACGCGGCGACGCAACAGGCGCTGGCGAGGCTGCGGAAGGAGCGCCGGGAGCTGGAGAACAACGTGGAAGCGGCGATCGAAGGCCGGATCGCGACCGTGCTGGCGGCGCAGGGGCTGAAGACCGGCCTGCCGATCTTCGGGCCCGCGCTGTGGCCGCCGGTGGACTTTGAACTGGCAGGGGCGCCCCGCGTCCTCGCGCTCTCCCCCCGGGACCGCATCGCATTGCTGAGCAGCGACCTGCTGAACCCGGACCTTACCCCTGGGCAAGCGTACGCACTGGAAAGCGCGGCGGAGAGCGCGACGCGGTCCGCCATCGTCCTGCAAACGAGCGGCGTGGCGACCTATCCCAGCATGGTGGAGGAGGACGCGACCTACGCGAACGTGGTAGAAACGGCGGCGCACGAGTGGGTGCACCAATACATGGTGTTTCATCCGCTCGGGCGGCGCTACTTCAACGACCTGCGGGACGTGAACGAGACGGTCGCCACCATCGCCGGGCGGGACATCGCGGCGCTGGTGCTGGAGCGCTACCCGGCGCTGCGGCCAGCCCCCACAACCACGAACGCCGCCACGGTAGACGTGCGCGCGGTGCTCACGGCGCTGCGGCAGGACGTCGAGCGGCTGCTGGCCGAGGGCCGGGTGGCGGACGCGGAGGCACTGATGCGGCGGCGGCAGCAGGATCTGGCGGCGCAGGGCGTGGGCATCCGGCGGATCAACCAGGCGTATTTCGCCTTTCGCGGCCTCTACGCAACGAGCGGCGCCGCTGCGGGCGACCTGGGGCCACGGCTGCAATCGCTGCGGGACAGGAGCGGCTCGGTGGGGGCGTTTCTTCGCGCCGTGGAGAACATCGATAGCAGAGCCTCGCTTGAGGGCGTTCTCTCCTCCCCTGAGCCTCGGCGACGATCAGGGAGAGCGGGTGGGGATAGCCGTGGGCGTGGGTAACGCGCCGCCGCCGGACGGGTTCGTGGGGGTGGCCGTGGGCGTCGGCGTCCGAATTGGCGATGGCGTTGGGCTTGGCGATGGAGTCGGGCTGGGGGCAAAGCCCTTCTCGCGCGCCCAGTCCAGCACGTTCTTGGGCACGTCAAGCGCCAGGCGCTCCACCATCTGGTCCGCGGGGGCATTGGGCGCGGCAGGCAGCCCGGTGCGCCGGTCGATCTTCAGCATGGTGCAGAGGGGGTGGAGATACTTTTCCTCGTTGCCCTGCTGGAACAGGTCGGTCGTCTTCTTCGCGCAGTCGGTCCCGGGCACGAACGCCGCCGCGGAGACGATGCCGGAGGGACGCGTGAACCCAGCTGAGGGCAGCTCCAGGCGGTTATGGGCGTAGGTCATAAACTCGTTCCATGAGCGCGCGGCGATGGTGGCGGAGGTAATGTTGACCATCGGCGAGTTGTCGGCGTTGCCGATCCAGACGCCGGTCACCAGCTGCCGCGTGTAGCCGATGGTCCAGGTCTCACCGATGGCGCGCGAGTTCTCATACGGCTCGCTGGTGCCGGTCTTCACGCCGGATGCGCGTCCGGGCAGGTTGAGGGTGCTGCCCAGCCCGTAGGTCGCCGACCGGGCGACGTCATCGCTCAGGATACTTGTGATGAGATAGCTCTCCACCGCGGGGGCGACGCGAACTTCCTCCGGCCTCTGGAACTTGTACAACTCCTTGCCATCGGAGTCCGTCACGGTGAGCACGGCCACAGGCTGGAGCGCGGGCCACCAGGTGGGGTGCCTATCGCGAGGGATAGGGATGCCGCGCTGGAGCCCATTATTGGCGAAAGCGCTGAAGGCGAAGGTCATATCGTGGAGCATGACCTCCCCCCCGCCGACGGTCAGGGCGGGGCCGTAGCGGTTCTTATCTACAAGGGAGGTGATCCCCATTTTACGGGCCTGGTCGATCACGTCTCCCACCCCGATCTCCGCCATCAGCTTCACGGCCGGCACGTTGAGGGAGGCCCCCAGGGCGGTGCGAGCGGAGGTCGGTCCTCTGTAGTCCCGCGCCGGATTTATCGGCTCGAACTCTTTGCCATCACCGCCCATGATCTTGGTGGGCGTGTCCCAGATGATCGATGCGGGAGCCCACCCCTTCATGAAGGCGGTGATATACGTGAAGGGCTTGAAGGAAGAGCCGGGGGAGTTGGACGCGGTGATCATATCGTTCTTGCCCAGGATGTCCGCGTTAGCGTAGTCGCGGCTCCCCACGTAGACCAGCACTTCCCCCGTCGCGTTGTCGATCGTCATCATTGCGCCGTTGTGGCCACCGGAGCTTTGCTCATACTGCCCGATCCACTTGCGCAGGACGGCCTCCGCCTCCTGTTGCAGGTTCAGGTCCAGCGTCGTGGTGACGCGCAGGCCCCCGCGCTTGAGCAGGTCGGGGCAGGTCCAGCCGCGGGGCCGCTCGATGAGGCCCTGCTGGCACATGTCCATCAGCACGCCTTCGCCGGTGTCGGCGTTCCAGAGGTGGAACACCCAGTGGGGTGCGAGCAGATCGCCCTCATCAGCGGAGCGGAACACGAGCTCCGCCGCCTTCGCCTCATCCGCTTCCTGCTGGGTGATGGAGTTGTTCCGCACCATCAGGTCCAACACTTCCGCCTGCCGCCGCTGCGCCGATTCCGGGTTGGCGAAGGGGTCATGTTCGTTGGGGGAGTTGGGAATGCCGGCCAGTAGCGCCGCCTCCGGCAAGGTCAGCTCCGAAGCGTGTTTGCCGAAGTAGCGCCGCGACGCTGATTCGATGCCGTAAGAGTTGTTGCCGTAGAAGATGTGGTTGAGGTACCAGTCCAGTATCTGATCCTTGCTGTACTGGTTGGTAAGCTCCAGCGCGATGACCGTTTCCTTGAGCTTGCGGGAAATGCTCCGGCGGTAGCGTTCCTCCCTCTCGATGTAGAGGTTCTTCACCAGCTGCTGGGTGATGGAGCTACCGCCGCTGCCCTGGAAGAAGCCGACGTCGCCAAAGGGAAGCAGGTTTTCCACGGCGGCGCGGAAGAGTCCGCGGATGTTGATGCCGGGGTTGGTGTAGAAGCTGGCGTCCTCCGTGGCGATCGTCGCCTCAATGAGGGGCCGGGCAATCTCGTCGATGCTCACCGGGTCGCGCAGCCCGGCGTCCGGGTCGGCGAACTGGAAGAGCAGGGCGCCGTTCCGATCGTAGACCCAGACGCTTCCCAGCGCGGCTTCGCGGATCAGCTCATCGGGCGGCTGGAAGTCTCGGGAATAGCGATCGTACACGGAGAAGGCGACGCCATAGGTCGCGCCAACCGCCCCGACAACGGCGAGGAGGAGGACGGCGAAGAAGACGAACGATTTCTTGCCAGCGCCGCCGCCGTGGGGCTGGCGCCGGCGCCGGGCGCTGCGCTGCGCTGCCCTGGCCCTAGCCATGAGTGCGGCGGCTCCCCTGCTCCGTGCGGCGGAGCACGATGAAGTGGGAGAGCCCGAAGGCACGAAGCGGCGTGTGCTCCGCCACGGCGCGGAAGCCGCGCAGCATCCGTCCCAGCAAGGGGCGGCGCGCGCTGATGTTATCGAACCCCGGGTAGACGACGGTGCGCCGGATCACCGTGGCCGGGAGCGGCCGCAGCAAGCGGCGTATCCCAGCGGACGTGTAGGCGCGGGCGTGGGGAACGAGCCGGTTGCGCAGGGGGTTGGGGAGGTAGTTCACCAGCGGGACGTTGCCGAAATGGTAGCGATGACCCAGGTAGATGCCGTGCGTTTCAAAGGGAAACAGCCGGTTGGGCGCGTAGATGACGATGGTTCCGCCCGCCCGGGTCACGCGGCAGGCCTCCGCCAGCGTCTGCCGGTCATCGGCGACATGCTCAATGACTTCATTAAGCAGCACCAGATCGAAGGCGCCATCGCGGAAGGGGAGCTGTTCTCCCACGGCAAGCATGAGGTTGGGTGTGCTGAGGGCGCCCTGCCGCACGCGCTCCTCATCGACATCCACCCCCACCACGGCGTCCGTACGCTGGCGGAAGGCGCGCACATAGGCGCCGACGCCACAGCCGATATCGAGAATGCGGGCACCCTGGAGCGGGACGTGCCGCTCGATAAGCCCCAGCCTGCGGTCCTGACCGGCCCGCCAGAGGTAACTGGGCTCCCCACGAACGGCAGCTTTGGGAGAATCGCGTTGCACGTTGTCCGGATCCACCTGAACCCATTGTAGCGGGGTGGATCGGGCAGGAGCAACCGGAGCGCGGTTTGGCCTCAGTCGAACAGGAAGGGAGCGGCGCATAAGCGCCGCTCCCTTCTCACGTGCGTTCGCGCCGGATCAGTTCGCCACGTAGGCGGGTTCCTCCGGCCAGGTGACGGTGCTCTGCTCTTTGAGATGCGCGGCCTCGGAATCGCTGAAGCCAAGCTCCTGAAGCAAGAGGCGAGTGTGCTCTCCGATGCGGTTGCCCGGTCCGGCAACCCCCGGCGTGAGCGAGAGGTTTACCCCCACGCCGGGGCGCTTGTAGGGCCCCCACGCCGGGTGGACAACGTCTACCATCATGGCGTTGGCGGTGACGTGGGGATCGCCGTTGAGGAACTCGCAGTAGCGCCCGCCGTCGGCGCGGACGCAGCCCACATCCCTGGCGGAGAGATCACGCTCCCACAGATCGGCCGGGCGGGCGGCAAAGAGCGGCTCCAGGATGGCGGCCAACGCTGCTTCGTTCTTCTCCCGCGCCTCCGCGCTGGCAAAACGGGCATCGCTGCGCAGGTCGTCCCGGCCCAGCGCGGCGCAGAAAGCTTCCCATTCGTCCTGCTTCGGCGCGGCGAGGAACACCCAGCCTTCGCTGGCCCGGTAGAGCCGGTAGAGGGCGCCGGTGCCGTAGAGGTTCTCATCCACTTCCTTGCGCGGGGGCTTGCCCTGGTAACGGATGAAGTCGTCGGAATTCACCGCCAGGTTGGAGCCGAGCATGGTGGTCTCCAGGTACTGGCCCTGGCCGGTGCGCTCCCGGTGGAACAGCGCCATCGTCATCGCGGAGCCCAGCACCATGGCGGAGTTGGGGTCCGGGTTGCCCTCGTTCGCCTTGGCCAGATGCATGGAAATGCGCTTCAGGTCTTCAAAGTCCAGCGGGGTCTCCGGCGCAGGCGGGGTGCCCTTGCCGGCCTGCCGCGCAGCGCCGCCGGTGATCGCTCCAAAGGAGGGGTGGAAGGCGGGACGCAGGTGGTAGGGCCCAGTGGAGCCGTAGGATGCGCCGTAGACGTAGATGAGGCGCGGATTGATCTTCTTCAGGCTGGCGTAGTCCATGCCCAGCCGCTCCGGCACGCCGGGGCGGTAGTTGTGGAACAGGATGTCCGCCGTCTCCACCAGCTTGTAGAAGATTTCGCGGCCTTCCTCCGCCTTCAGGTCGAGGGCGATGCTTTCCTTACCCTGGGTGGTCTTGGTAGTGCCCATGATGCTGCGCATGGGGTCGCCCTCAAGCGGCTCGATCTTAATCACGCGGGCGCCCAGCTCCGCCAGCAGGCTGCCGCCGAAGGGTGCGGCGTAGAAGCCGGCCAGCTCCAGCACGGTGACGCCATCGAGCGCGTGCGGGGGAACGTTCCCTCCCTTGGCGCGGGCGGGCCTGGCGCCGTTGAGGGCGGAGAGCACCTGATCGGTGTGCTGGCCCAGCCGTGGGGCCGGCCCCGCGATGGCGGAAGGGGTCTCCGTGAACCGGATGAGGGGGGCTATCTGCTGGCTCTTGCCCACCTCCGGGTCATCGAAATCGACGAAGTGGTTGTTGGCGATGACCTGGGGATGATCGAACGCTTCCTGCGTGCTGCGGAACGGCTCCACGGAGATGTTGAGGTCCGCTAGCATGATCTCCAGCCACTCATCCATCGTCTTGTCCTGGATGCGGCCAAGGAGCAGCTCCCAGAGGTCCTGGGCGGCCGCGACATTTGACATGAGGCCCGTGCCGCCGAACCCGGCTGCGGCAAAGATCTCATCCATGTCCGTGGCCTTGAGGAACGCCTGGAACAGGTGGGCAGGCAGGTTCGCCATCTGCATCCAGTGGCCGTCCTTGGTGACGCAGACCAGATAGGGCAGGGACGGCCCCATGCCGATGGCGGGCTGGCGGAACACGTTGGGGAAGCGCTCGTGCAACTGGAGGCTGAGCCAGTTGAACATATCGTAGCAAGCGACGCCCTGGAGAAGGCTGGTGTCCACCTTCTGGCCCCGGCCGGTGCGCTGCTGCACGTAGAGGGCCGCCATGATACCCTGCAGGGCCAGTTGAGAGGCGGCGAAGCCTGCCACCGGCACCGCGCCGAAAGAGGGGCCATCGCGGTTGATCTCCTGCTGGAACTCCATCATGCGGCCGGCCTTGGCCTGAACCAGCCCCTCGTAATCCTTGTAGGCGGCGTAGGGGCCCTTCTTGCCAAAGCCGGTGATGGAGCAATGAATGAGCCGGGGATTGAGGGCGGCCAGCTCATCGTAGCCCAGCCCCAGCCGCTCCGCCCCGCCGCCGTGGAAGTTCTCCACGATGACATCGGCGCTAGCGGCGAGTTGCTTTGCCCGCTGCTTACCTTCGGCCGTGGCCAGGTCCAGCACGACGCTCTTCTTGCCGCGCTGCCATTGGCGAAACGCGGGCGCGGCGCGATCAGGATCGCCGGTGGGCGGTTCCACCTTGATCACTTCCGCACCGTTATCAGACAGCATCATCGTGGCGATGGCGCCCGGCATGCCGGTGCTGAAGTCAATGACCCGAATTCCTTCACAAATCTGTGCCATTTCCCACTCCTGTCGCTACAGCGCGGGCGAGTTCCCCGCTGGCTCGTGCGCAGAGGTAACCCTAAATAAGACAGCCATCCGAGCGTCTGACGTCAGGCTGTATTGTGATTCGGAGCGGGTGGCCCGTCAACCCATGAACCCCTCTTTCGGTCTGCATCTCCGCCGGAGAAATCCATTTCATGTTGAATTTATATCGTACAACCAACAAAAACCCTGTGTCAGGTACTGCCAGCGGTAGCCTGTGTGTCTCCGCCATCTGGACTAGATGCCAGTGCCTCCTTAATCCAGCCAACGCTCGTATTCTCTCTTGTTCTCTCTCATTCTGTCCTTGCTTCACGCATCGGGCGGCCTTATAAGGACTATAGGTCTCATTGGCTGTGCTAATGTGCTTATATTCGAGGAGGGGAACACTCAATGGAAGATTTGGACCAGGCGGAGGCAATATGGCAACGGCCACTGACCCGCCGGAATCTCATGTCGGCGATGACGGTGGGAGCCGGAGCGATGGCGCTG
>SHXV01000055.1 GCA_009693105.1 Dehalococcoidia bacterium | reverse complement strand
GGCCTGCTTGTGGTACTCCCGCATGATGCGGGAGCCGGAGACGCAGATCTCGCCCTCTTCACCCGGCCCTAGCACCTTCCCGTTATCGTCCTGAATGCTGATCACGATGTCGTCCATCGGGCGGCCCACGGAACGGAGCCGCTTCAGCTTCTTCTCCTGCTCTGCCGGCGTCCCTTCGATCCTGTGGTCGTCCGGTCCGAGGAAGGTGAGGGTGGAGGTGCTTTCCGTCTGCCCGTAGGCGTTCATCAGCCCGCACTTGAAGATGTCGACGGCCCGCCGGACCACTTCATATGGCATGGGCGCCGCACCGTAAGTGATGAGCTGGAGGGTGGACAGATCGTACTTGTTGAAGTCCGGGTGCTCCATGATGCGCTTGAGCATTGTCGGCACGACGAAGCTGTGCGTCACCCCATACTCCTGCACCGACTTCATCCACGCCTCCGGATCGAACTGCGGCAGGATGACGAGGGTGCGCCCGCCCCAGATGGAGGACAGCATCGTCGTCGCGCCGGCCACGTGGTAGAGCGGGACGGAGAGAAGCGTGACCTCGTGGTGCTCCTCCTCCGGGTTGGCCGGGGCCATCGTGTTGGTGACGTAGACGGAGAGGGTCAGGTGGGTGAGCACCACGCCCTTGGGCATGGCGGTGGTACCGCTGGTGTACATAAGAATGGACGCCTGATTGTCGTCCACCTCCGTGTAAATCTCGTCGTCGCCGGCGGTGGCCATCAGCTCCTCCGCGAAGGGCAGGCCGTCGACCTTGGCATCGATGCTGATGTAGTGCCGGACCGTGGTGAGCTGGTCACGGATGGCTTCCACCAGCGGGAGGTAGCGCTCCCCGACGAAGAGAACCTTGGCTTCCGCCTGGTTCACCATGTACACCAATTCTTCCTGCTTGGCGCGGAAGTTCAGCGGGACGAACGTCGCGCCCAGCTTGGCGCAGGCGTAGTACACGGTGATGTACTCCGGCGAGTTCATCGCCATGATGGCGACGTTATCGTTGTTCCCGACGCCGAGCGATTGGAGAACGTTGGACAGCTTTGTTACACGCTCGGAGAGCTCCGCGAAGGTAACCCTTCGGCCCTCCTGCCCAAGCGCGACCCGATCTGGGACCACCATGGAGCTGATTTGTAAGAATTCGAAGGTGTTCATGCCTGTTCCTCCCGCTGGCGCAAATTCAGGCGCATCGTATCACATTGCCCCGCATGTCTGGTATTTAGCAGACCCTTACGCGCACAATCCGGCGATGGCTTCGCGGCCCGCGGTCCGCAGCAGCAGGGTGCTGAGCCGATCGCCGAGGGCCAGCGCGTCCTCCGTGGTCAGGTCCAGCCCGCCGTAGGCGGCGCGCTTCGCCGCTGAGAGAGCCACGGCCGGTCGCTCGGCGAGCGCGTGCGCCAGCGCTTCCGCTTCAGGGAGCAATTGTTCCCGTGGAACCACCCGCTGCACCAGCCCGGCCTCCAGCGCCCGCGCCGCATCGATCGGCTCGGCGGTCAGGATCACGTCCAGCGCCAAGCCGGGCAGGGCATGCCGCGGGAACGTTTGCGTTCCACCAGCCGATGGGATGTACCCCAGCGTCGTTTCCGGCAGGCCTAGGCGCGCGTCCTCCGCGGCGATGCGGATATCGCAGCAGAGGCTCATCTCGCAGCCGGCACCCAGCGCGTAGCCGTGGATGGCGGCGATGAGCGGCTTATTCAGCGAGAGCATCAGCCCCCACAGATCGCGCTCCTGCCGCGAACGCCTCGCCGCGATGTAGGACGGCGCCGTGCCGAACTCCGTGACATCGGCGCCTGCGCTAAACGCGCGCTCTCCCGCGCCGGTGATCACGGCGACGCGCACATCCGGGTCATCGCGCACCGCAAGGAACGCCTCCCACAGCTCATCACGCATTGCCATGTTGACCGCGTTGAGCGCTCTGGGCCGGTTGAGCGTGATCCAGGCGACGCTGTCCCTCTTATCGTAGAGAACGAGTGATTCCACTGGCCTGCCTTTGGCTCAGCGCCAGTCCGACTTCTGAATCTGGCTCCGCGCCTGGTTCTGCATTGTACGCGCAAGGTCATCATTAACCTTGGCGGTGAGCGCCCGGGTCGTTTCGCTGCCTGGCTTCATCCGCTCGCTTCGCCATCGGCGGATACGGGCGCGATCCTCATCGGTCAGGGTGGGATCTTCCGCCACCCGCTTGACCAGAGCGGAAAGCAGTGCCCAAGTTTCGTCGGTGTCTAGCTCAACACGCATCGTTTCTACCTCCGCAGTTCGTCATCGCTCGAGATGTACACGGCTCCCCGCCGCAGCAACTTGCGCATGCGGTCATCGAGCACGGCGCCGAGCGCCTCATTGAACTCGATTGTGAGGTCGTCCATCTCGGTATCGCCCATGTTTCGGTTGCTGCGCCAGCGCCGTATAGCAGCCTTGCCGTCCTCCGAAAGCTCCGCCCCGTCGATGACCTGGGACGAGAGCAGCATCATGAGCGCCCATGCTTCCTCTTTGTTGAGGATGATCTGCACTCCCTAGCCTCCTTCCGTACTAGCGCCCGCGAAATCGCGGTTGTCGCTTCTCCGTGAACGCGCGGACCCCCTCCGCGCGGTCCTTTGTCGTTTGTAGCAGGATGGTCAGGTCGGTCTCCATGCGGAGCGCCTGGTCCAGCGCCAGGTCCATTCCCCGGCGCACCGCTTCTTTGGCGAAGCGGGTGGCGATGGGCGCGCGCTCGGCGATCTTCGCGGCCATCGCGTCTGTCTCCGCACTCAGGTCCGCGTCGGCGACGACCCGGCTCACCAGCCCGATGCGCCGCGCCTCCGCCGCCTCCACGCTACGACCGGTGAGTAGCAGTTCGATTGCGGCGCCGCGCCCGACGATCCTGGGCAGACGGGCGGTTCCGCCTGCCAGTGGGAGCAGCCCGTGCTCCGTCTCCGGAAACCCGAACCGCGCGTCCTCCGCGGCGATCCGGACATCGCAGCACAGCGCCAGCTCCAGTCCGCCGCTCATAGCGTTGCCCTGTATAGCGGCGATGACCGGTTGGGGCAGCGCGGCGATCGATTCGAACGCGCCGGCCAACCACCACTCCGCCTGCTCGAGCGCCTCCGTGGTCCATCCGGCGCAGAAATCGGCACCCTCTGCCTGCAGGATAACGACCCGGACGGTGTCGTCCTCAGCGATGGTTGCGGCGGCGTCCGCCAGCTCGCGCAGCATTTCCGGGCTGCGCCGGTTTGCTCGGGTGGGGCGGGCGAGCGTGAGCCGGGCCACGGGGCCGCGCTTGCGGAGAACAACGCTGCGTTCGCTCATGCCGGCCCTTTCGTGACCAGTCCCGGCCCGCGGACAGCGCCGCGCAGCCGCAGAAGCTATGGGATGCGGGAGCGCGGGGATCGTATCAACGGCCTCTAAGGGTGTCAAGGAATCTGCCCGCGTAAACTGCTTTTGCGACACGAAATAGACGGCTCGTCTGCGGAAGGAGAGGGTTCATGCTTCATCTACGGTTTCACGAGACACACGCGCATTTTTGGAACCCTGTTCGGAGGGGACAGGTTGGGGCAACTCGCGGAAGCGTTCGCACGGGCATTCGGGGGCCGCGGTTCCTCATCGTGCAGGCCAGCCTGGTCCTGCTGTGGATCGCGGCGAACGCGGTTGCGCTTACGCACTTCGACCCCTACCCGTTCATCCTGCTCAATCTGGCGTTTGGTATGCGCGGCCTACGCCGGATCCCCTTATCCTCCTAGCGCAGACGCGGTAGGCCGACCGGGACCGCACCTGGTCCGATGCCGAGGCGCGGCACAGGGAGGAGTTGGCCGGCAGCATGATGAAGCTGCTGGAGCTGAACATGGACCTCATCCGGCAGGTGGCGGAGTTATCGGCGCAGATCAAGGACCTAACGGAGCAGATTCACCGCAACGTGGTAGGGTAGAGGGACTCGCCTGCAGGCTCTTGACACGGTTCTGTGGCGGTTCTAGGCTGGTGTCTAGAATTGAATACTAAATCGCCGCGATCAGGAAGAGTACGCTGCGAAGCGGGGCTACAGAGAGCCGGGCAAGGTGGGAGCCCGGCGCCAGCGCAGCAACCGAATGGCCCTGGGAGCCGCGGCCCGAACGCAGATGGCCCAAACGCCGGACAGCAAGTAGGCGCCGCCGGGATGGCCCCGTTATCGAAGCCTGGAGCATCGCCCGCATCCTGCGTGGCCGTGACTCAACATGAAGTGGGCGCTGCCGTTGTGGGGCGTCAACAAGGGTGGCACCGCGAGTACCTCTCGTCCCTTACGTATGGGATCGAGGGGTTTTCTGATCCCCGCGCAGAGCGAGGGGCGGACAAAGGAGCATTGGCCATGTACTCACCGGGACTGGAAGAGGTGAAGCATCTGGCGGCCAGCGGGCGGGGCAACATCGTGCCGGTGTACCGGGAGGTGCGGGCCGATCTGGAAACGCCCGTCTCCGCCTACCTGAAGGTGGCGCAGGGCCGCTACTCCTTCCTGCTGGAGAGCGTGGAGGGTGGCGAACGGATCGCGCGGTACAGCTTTATCGGCACGGAGCCGTACCGGGTGTACGTCTCCGATGGCTCCGTCGACCCGCTGCTGGCGGTGGAGGACGAGCTAGAGCGGTACAAGGTTATCCACCCGCCGGCGCTTCCGCGTTTCACCGGCGGGGCCGTCGGCTATCTCGCCTATGAGGCGGTGCGTCACTTCGAGCCGCGTGTCCCCATGGCCCCTAACGATGCACTGGGCCTGCCGGAGGCGCTGTTCATGTTCACCGATTCGCTGCTGGTGTTCGACCACGTGGCGCACGCGATTAAGGTCGTCTCCCACGTGCGGCTGGACGGCGATATCGATGCCGCCTACCGCGCCGCCACCCGCCGGATCGATGAGCTGGCGGACCGCCTGGCGGGGCCGGTGCCGCAGCAGGAGATCGGCGCCACGCTGGCCGGGTCGAAGACGGTGCATTCCAACGTTGGGAAGGAGGCGTACCTGAACTTCGTCGCTCGGACGAAGGAGTACATCATCGCCGGCGACATCATCCAGGCGGTGCTGTCCCAGCGGCT
>SHXV01000018.1 GCA_009693105.1 Dehalococcoidia bacterium | reverse complement strand
GTAAACGACCACCTCACGCATGCCGGCCGGGACCATCGCTCCCGCCAGCCCGAAGAAGATCGTTACCTCGTCCTCGATCGCCTGCTGCCAGATCTCGGTCGCCGTCGCCAGACCACGCGCCTGGAAGGACGTGCCCCCCAGCCGCCTCATCAGATCCGCCGCGCCGGGTGTTTCTGGGATACGGAACGGCTCCACCGGCCGGTCGAACAAGGTGTGTCCGCCCAACCCGTGCGGCTGCGCCGCCTGCACCGAATGGCTGTGGCTGTTCACGCGCTGGGGCCTCGTCCAGCGGAGGCATAAGAGCTGGTTATCTGCTCCCGCTCCTCCCCGGCGATCGTGACGGCCGGCTCGACCTCATGCGGGTACTCCAGCAAACCGCGGTCAAGGATGTGCGTCTCATACCGCTGCAGCCCAAACGCCTGCTGAACGCGCTCCATGGCCGAGCCCGCCTCAAAGTCCTTGCAAGAGAAAATATCCACCCACACGTAGCCCCGTTCGGGGAAGGTATGCACGCTAATATGGCTTTCAGCGATGAGGACAAAACCGGACACTCCCCAGTCCTCCGGTTTGATTCCAACGTACGGCATGACGTGCGGTACCGATATCTTCGTCATCCCGATCTCGCCCGGGTAGCGATCGAGCAGGTCACGGACAAGGTTCTCATCCGCAAGCAAGGCGCGGTCGCCACCGTAGCCATCAATGGTTAGGTGCATCCAAGTTCCCCCCTTTCAATTCGTGGGCTGAGCAAGCGAAAGGCCCGTCCGGCAGCGTTCTTACGCGACCGTCAGGCCGACTACATCAGGCGGGAAGCCCGCCATCCAATTCACTTCTACCAAGAGCCGCGCCCGCAATACAGAGACAGAGAGCAATCCTAACACAGGGGGTAGGGTGCGGCAAGCTCTGCCTAGAAGACGGTCGGCACGCGCGAGGTAAACTCGTACAGCTGCGCCGGCCGGTGTGCCCCTTCCCGCGCCCGTAGGCCCGTGGGCTGAAGAATGCGCAGGGACAACATCCGCCGCCGAAAGTTCCGCTTATCGAGCGGCCGCCCGCCTATGGCCTCGTACACGCGCTGCAACCGGCTCAACGTAAACCGCTGGGGCAGCAGGGAATAGGCCACGTTGGAGTACTCCAGCTTGGCGCGCAGCCGCTCCCGCGCGTAGCCCAGCACCCGCTCATTGTTGAACGCCAGCGGGCCCGGATCATCCAGCGCCACCCAGGCCGGCTGCCACTCCTCGCTCGCCCGCATGCGCACGCTGTCGTGCTGGACCAGGGCGAAGTAGCTTACCGCCACCGCCCTTCGCGTCGCATCAAGCCCGCTGAACGTGTACAGCTGCTCCAGGAACACATCGCTCACGCCCGTCTCCTCCAGCAGCTTGCGCGTGGCGGCGGCCTCCGGCTCCTCCGTCGTGGCCAGGAGCCCGCCGGGAAGCGCCCACGTGCCCTCTTCCGGGGGCGCGCTGCGCCGAACCAGCAGCGCCTTCAGCTGGTCATCTTCGATCGTGAAGATGACGACGATAACCGCAACAGCGAGCGCTCCCGGCGGAGCATCGGTTCCTGGCACGTGCGTCAGCCCAGGAGCGCCGGGTTTGCGACGATACCCTTGAGCGACCACGCGCTCGCCTTCTCGATGCGCACCTCCGGCGTGTCGCCGAGGGCAGCGGCGCTGGTAAAGTGCACCAGCTTGCCGCTGCGGGTGCGGCCGGTTCGGGTTCCCTCATCCCCCACGCTCTCCACAAGCACCGGGAGGGTGCGGCCGACCAGCGCGTCGTTGATCGATGCGGCGATCCCCTGCTCAAGCGCTTCCACGGCCTGCAGCCGCGCGTGCTTCACCTCCGCCGGCACGTCGTCCTCCATGGTGCGCCAGGCGATGGTCCCCGGCCGGGGCGAATACATCGCGACGTGCACCTTATCGAACCGCAGCTCCTCCAGCAGCCCTAACGAGTTACGGAACTGAGCGTCCGTTTCGCCCGGATAGCCCACGATCACATCGGTCGTGATGCCGGCTTCCGGCATCTCCAAACGGATCCGGGCGATCCGATCGCGAAACTCGGACACGGTGTACCCCCGGCGCATCGAGGTCAGCACCGCGTCATCCCCCGATTGAACGGGAACGCTGAAGTACTCGCAAACCTTGGGCAGCGCCGCTACGCTAGCGATGATCCGGTCCGTCATGTCCTTCGGGTACGACGTGAGGAAGCGGATGCGCTCAATACCGTCGATGGCGGAAAGCTCGGCCATAAGGTCGCCGAGGTCCGGCCGCTCCGGCAGGTCGTGCCCATAGGCCTCCACCGTCTGCCCCAGGAGCGTGACCTCCCGCACACCGCGGGAGGCCAGCACTCGCACCTCGTGCTCGACATCGTCGATGGTGCGGCTGCGCTCCCGCCCCCTCCGGTAGGGGACGATGCAGTAGGTGCAGAACTTGTCGCAGCCGTGCACCACCGGCACGAAGGCCGTCGGCCCCCGTGCTTCCCCGATGGCGTCCGGCCAGAACTCCCCGCCAAGGTCCGCCGGCTCCTCCCCGAGCGCCACGATGACGTCGTCAAACGCCTGGGGACGGGCGAAGACATCGACGAAGGGGAAACGCTTCTCCAGCTCCGTGGTCCGCAGCCCGACCATGCACCCCATGAGGGCGATGCGGAAACCATCGCCGCGCTCCTGCTTGATCCGGCGCAGCCGGCCCAACTGGCCGTAGGCACGGTCCTCCGCCCCCTGGCGCACGGCGCAGGTGTTGAGCACGGCGACATCAGCCTCCGCGGGGTCCTCAACCGGCTGGTAACCCAGCTTAGCCAGCCCCGCCGCCAGTTTCGCGGAGTCGGCGGCGTTCATCTGGCAGCCAACGGTCCACAGGAAGTAGCGCTTCATGCCGTCCCCCCAAGAGAACGAACGGCCCATTGGGCCGGCGGAAAGGAGCGATCTGGCGGAGGGAATGGGATTCGAACCCATGAAGGGGAAAAAATCCCCTTAACCGCTTAGCAGGCGGCCGCACTAGACCTCTATGCGATCCCTCCGCTCAGCATTGTAGCAACGCGCTCCGATTCGTCGCAACGTTCCCTTTCCCCTGGTCCCGTTCACCATCACCGGCGCACGAGCGCGGACAAGGGCAGGGATTTTTCCCTGCCCTTGTCCGCGCCTCTGGGAACGCCCTCTTAGTCCCGGACGGCTTCCGTGGCGGAGGAGGCGCGCTGCTTGTTATAGCACGTGCTGCAGTACACGGGGCGATCGCCGCGCGGCTTGAACGGAACCTCTGTCATGTCGCCGCAACCCGCGCACTGCGCCGGATGCATCTGGCGCGGCGTGCGACCGCCGAAGCTGGCGAAATTGCCGTAACGCTCGTAGCCGGCATCGCCGCCGGAGTCCGTGGAGGTCTGGCTCTTCCGCACCGAGCGGCAGGACGAGCAACGGCTCGGCTCGTTCACCAGCCCCTTGGCGGCGTAAAACTCCTGCTCACCCGCGGTAAACGTAAAGCTATTGCTACAGTCCCGGCAGGTCAGCGTCTTGTCAGTGAAGCTCAACGATGTTTCCCTTCCTCAGGTTACGTACACACGAAACGAAGGCCCGTCCCCGCTTCCATGTGTAGAAAGATAGTCCCATAAGTATACCACCGGGAAATATGTGCAAGATACCGCCGGCTAGACGCCCGCGTAGGAATGCAAGCCCGATATCCAGAGGTTGACGCCGTAGAACGTGAAGATCACCGCCATAAACCCGACGATGACGACCCACGCCGACCGCTTCCCTTTCCAGCCCGCCAGGTTCCGCACGTGCAGGTAGGCGGCAAAGATGAGCCAGGTCACCAGCGCCGATGTCTCCTTGGGGTCCCACCCCCAGTAGCGTCCCCAGGCCGAGTTCCCCCAGTAGGCCCCCAGGAGCAGCCCCAACGCCAGCAGCGGGAAGCCGGCCAGCACGGCGCGATAGGCGATCTGATCCAGCGTCGAAGCGCGGGGCAGGCGGGCGAACCGCCGTTCCGCCCCCTGCAGCAGCTGCATCGCCGTGGCGCCGAAGGCCACGCTGAACGCGCTGTAAGAGAGGATCATCGCGCCGACGTGGAGCGCAAGGACGTTATCATTCTGCAACGCCGGGATCAGCGGGGAGACCCGATCGGGGAACAGGGACGCCACCAGGAGAATGCCGAACGCCACCGGGAGGACGAACGCCCCCAGCGTCCGCTGGCGATAGCGGCGCTCAAACAGCACGTAGGCCAGGCTGATCCCCCAGGCGAACGCGACCGTGAACTCCCACATGTTGGTGTAGGGAGGGCGGCCGGCGGCGCTCCAGCGGGCCGCCAGCGAAACCGTGAGGAGGAACGTGGCCAGCCGGCCAGCGAACACGCCCACAGCCGCCACGCTCTCCGACATGCGCTGGGAGACGGCGGCGGTCATCGTCACGTTGCCCGCGTTCGTCGCCATCCGGCCGATGGCGGTGCGCACTCCGAACGCGTAGCCGATGTAGCACAGAGCAGAAATGCCCGTCGTCACCAACGCCGCCCAGTACAGGGCTATCGATAACTGTTCCATAGGTCCTCCGGGCTAGCGACGGAAGCTGATGCGGCGGAAGCTCTCCGCGTAGTCCATCCCCACCTTCGCCCCCATCTCCCGCGACCGTTCCCGCATCCGCTCCTCGAAAGCGGCGGGGTCGCGGTCCCCCACCTGGCTCACGTGGCAGGCGATGGCCTGCGAGCGCTGGTGAAAATAATCACCGATGTCCACATAATAGTCCGGCTCATCTGCGCCAACAAGCCAGGCTTCGCCCACCTTGTGCGTCTCCAGCCCTTCCTCCAGCAGATGCTCCGGGTAGGCGAGATGATCGCGGGCCAGCGGGAAGGCCGCATCCAGCACCGATACGCCGATGGTGCGGTGATCGCGGTGGTTGAACCGCCGCGCGTAGCCATCCCAGGTAATCAGGATGTCCGGCTGCAGCGTGCGGATGACCCGCACCAGCTTCCCGCGCAGGTCCGCCGTATCTTCTAGGAAGCCGTCCGGGTAGCCGAGGAAGATGCACCCCTTTGCCCCTAGCGCCGCGGCCGCGTTGCGCTGCTCCACTTCCCTGCGGGCGGCCAGCTCCCACGGCGCCAGCGTCCTATCACTCGTGCCCTTGTCCCCGCTCGTCGCCAGCACGTACCAGACTTTCTTCCCCTCGCGGGCCAGCTTGGCGATCGTCCCCCCAAAGGCGAACTCCGCGTCATCCGGGTGCGCGATCACCACCAGGGCATCGGCGCGGGGAGGGACTTTGCGCGGGCTCATGCGAGCCGCCGCCGCTGTTCGGCAAGCGCGTCCCGGTACATCGCCCGCACGCCCTCGCCCACGCCGTCCCAGCCCAGCGTCTCCATGGAGGCGCGGGCGGCGACCCCCATGGAGCGGCGCAGGTGCGCGTTCGCCAGCAGCAAGTCGATCCGTTCCGCGAACGGCTCCGGGCAGCGCCAGGGGACAAGGTAGCCCGTAACCCCGTCCCGCACCGTCGTGGTCAGCCCGCCGACGCGGGACGCCACCACAGGAGTGCCGCTGGCCAGCGCCTCCACCGCCACCAACCCGAAGCTCTCGTAGAAGGAGGGCACCACACAGACATCAGCAAGCCGGTAGTAGGCGGGAAGCTCATCGTGAGGGACGGACCCGGCGAAGGTGACGCGATCGGCGAGGCCCAGGGCCGCGGCGAGCCCGCGCAGCTCCCGAATGGCGTCCCCGGACCGATCATCGCCGCCCAGCACCAGGAGGCGGGGTAGCACGCCCGCGCCCTGCACCTGGGCAAACGCGTTGATCAGCAGATCGACCCCCTTCAGCGGCTCGATACGGCCCACGTAGAGCACGACCGGCTCGTCCCCCAGCCCTAGGATCGCTCGCGCTTCCTCCCGCTCCCCGGGGTGGAAGCGCTCCAGATCGACGCCGCAGGGGATAACGCTGATCCGTTCCGGCCTGGCATCGTACAGCCGCTCCAGGAGCAGCGCTTCGTGCTCGCTGGCGCAGACGATGCGATCGGCGGCGGCCACCGTCGCCCGCTCGCTATCGATACGGATGCGCGGCTCCATCTCCGCGGCGCGGACGCGGTTCTTCACCTCACCCAGCGTGTGGAACATCACCACGTGGGGAACCCCCCACCGTCCGCTCAACAGCACACCGGTGGGCCCGGACACCCAATAGTGGCTGTGCACCACGTCGTAGGTCAACCACTCCCCGGCGGCAAAGGCGGCGATCTCATCGGCCAGCTCGATGGCGGCCGCCACCAGGTCGTCCTTCTCCATGTCCGGCGATACGTGATCGAGGTGGATCACCCGCGTCCCGTCCGCCAGCTCAACCACCTTCGGTTCATCGCCACGGACACGGCGGGTGTAGATATCGACGGCGATGCCGCTCTGGACCAGCTGGCGGCTCAACTCCCGCACGTACACGTTCATGCCGCCCGTCTTGTAGCCACCCGGGGTTGCCAGCGGCGATGTGTGCAGGGCCAGTTGGGCGACACGCACGCTAGTTCCCCTCCCGCTGCAGTGTGCAGCGATACACCCCGGCATCGTGCGCGCCCAGATCGTACTTGTAGCGCTCCGGCCCGCGCAGAAAGTTCAGCCGCTTCTTCCCATCGGCGATGGCGCGCTGAAGGCACAGTGCCTTGGAGACCACCCCCACCGATACGCTCGCAAACTCCGGATCATATCCGCTGTTATACAGCATGAGGGAATCGCCGCCGTTGAAGCAGAGCACGGAAGCCAGGCGCTTGCCACCGCGCTCCATGAAGTACAACCGCAAGCCCCCTTCGCGTGCCGTCTCCTCCCCCACATGCTCGAAGAAATGCCGCATCACGGGGGTCATGAACTCAGCCTTGTCCTCCCGGCTTTCCACGTGCAGGCGGAAGAAGTCCGGCAGGGCCGCCTCTACCTCATCGACCCCGGTAAGCCCGACGAGAGTGGCGGGGCCATCCGTCTCCTCGAACCGGCGGATCTTGCGCCGGAGCTCATGGCGATCCTTCTTGTTCAGCATACCCAGATAGGAGTCCCAGTCCGCCGGAAGATCGATGCTGGGGCAGACGGCTTCCTGCTCCACGTCCAGGCGGTAGCCCCGCCGTTCCGCCGCCCCGGGCAACTCGCGGTACGTCGGCGAAGCCTCCGCCAGCCCCCACAGCTCGATCCGATTCCACCCCTTCTCCGCAAGGTACGCCAGGAGCGCGTCCACTACTCCCTGCTCATGACCACGGCGGGACGGCATGTCCGCGTAGTCCCACACTTCCGGGTCCCCGGCCAAACGCAGTAGCCCCCCCTCGACGAGGAACGCGGCGACGCCGCAAAGCCGGCCTTCCGCGCGGACGGCCAGGATGAGCAGGTCACGGCGATCTTCGAACGCGTGCAGCCAGATACGAAGCCAGGAGGGCCGGGTGAAGATGCCGACGGCGTCGGAGTCGTCGAGCAGCGCCTCCCACTCGCCCGCAAGGGACTCGAGGTCTGCCTCGGCGACGGCGTAGCGCGGTTGTGCCGTAGGGACCATCAATGACTGAGCCGATCACCCAGCAGGGAAAGGAACTCGGCGCGGGTAGCCGGCCGCTCACGAAAATGCCCACGCATGGCGGAGGTGGTCATCCGGCTGCCCGGCTTTTTGACACCACGCATGGTCATGCACAGGTGCTCCGCCTGCACCACCACGCCCACTCCCAGCGGCTGCAGCCCCTCCATGATGCATTCCGCGATCTGGCTGGTCAGCCGCTCCTGGAGCTGGGGCCGGCGAGCAAACGCATCCACCACGCGGGCCAGCTTGCTCACCCCCACGACGCGACCCTTCGGCAAGTAGCCGACATGCGCCACGCCGTGGAACGGCAGGAAGTGATGTTCACACAGGGAATAGAACGGGATGTCCCGGAGCACGACCATCTCATCGTGGCCCTCCTCGAACCCGACTTCCATGATCGAAAACGGATCCGTACGGAGACCGGAGAAAATCTCCTCGTACATGTCAGAGATGCGGCGCGGGGTGTCCCGCAGGCCCTCCCGATCCGGGTCCTCGCCCACCGCCTCCAAGATGACGCGGACGGCATCCCTGATCCGCTCGTGATCAAACGCCCTCATCGGGACTTGTTCCTCAAGCGACATAGGGCGCTCCATCAAGTGAGTTGGGGGCAGGGGCCTCGTTGCCCATCCGAAAATTCTAGACTTCCTCAATTGAAGGGGTCAAGCGAACACCGCACGATTAAGTACCACGCTAACGTGAAGCTCCCAGGGCACGCGAGATAGCTTCGAATTCCGCGGGGACATCATGCATGTCGCCCTCGATGGTTAGAGCCGTGTCCGGATCCTTCAGCCCGTTCCCCGTGATGACACAGACAACGACCGCATCGCGGGGCATCCGCCCTTCCCGCCCCAGCTTCAGCGCGCCAGCGAGGGAGGCGGCGGAGGCGGGCTCCCCAAACACCCCTTCCTCCCGCGCCAGGAGGCGGTAGGCCTCCATGATCTCATCATCGGTCACCGCCTCTATGGCGCCGCCGGACTCATCCCTGGCGGAGGTGGCGCCCTTCCAGCTCGCCGGGTTGCCGATGCGAATAGCAGAGGCGATGGTCTGCGGGTCCTCGAAGGGCCGGTCCTGCACAATCGGCGACGCTCCCGCCGCCTGGAAGCCCATCATCCGCGGAGCCCGGGCAGCCCGGCCCGCGTCCCTCCACTCACGAAACCCGCGCCAGTAGGCGGTGATGTTGCCCGCGTTGCCGACCGGGATACAGAGGAGGTCCGGCGCATCGCCCAGGTCTTCGATGATCTCGAACGCCGCCGTCTTCTGCCCCTCAATGCGGTGCGGATTGACGGAGTTGACCAGGGCGATGCCCCGGGTATCCTCCAGCGCCCGCGCGAACCGGAGCGCCACATCGAAGTTGCCATCAATGGCAAGGATGCGCGCCCCGTAGGCGAGGGCCTGCGCCATCTTGCCCTGCGCGATCTTCCCGCGCGGCACCAGCACGTACGATTGAAGGCCGCAGGCGGCGGCGTAAGCGGCGGCGGAGGCACTGGTGTTACCGGTGGAGGCGCAGAGCACGGCGCGGGCGCCGTCCTCCACCGCCTTCGCCACGGCGACGACCATGCCCCGATCCTTGAAGGACCCGGTGGGGTTGCACCCTTCCAGCTTGAAGTACAGCTCCGCGCAGCCCACCTGCTCCACAAGCCGCCGGGAGCGCACCAGCGGCGTCCCCCCTTCCCCCAGGGAAAGGGACGGCGTGGCGCTGGTCAGGGGAAGGTAGGCTGCGTAACGACGCAGCAGGCCTTCACTCCTCGGTAAGACGTCTGGCATGCTGCTTCAGCTCCCGAATCTCCCGTTCCAGGTCTTCCACCTGCCGCCGCTTCTGCCGTTCCTGTGTCTGCCCGAAACGGATGATCTGGATGACGACCTGCTCGGTCACGTTCTGGATCGCGGCTTCGATCTGCAGGATGCGCTCATCGATGCTCTGGGCGTGTCCCGCCATGCGGATAAGCTGAGAGCGGTGCTCTTCGCCCCGCTCATCAACCAGCGACCCGTGCGCCTCTATCTCCTGGAGCCTGCTCTCGAACCGGGCCCGCTCCGCCCGCAATACGTCGATCTGTTCCGCAAGATCGCTGACACGCTGCAACCCTTCCGCCACGGTGCTATCGAGCTGGCGGACGGCACGCTGAACGTGGCCATCAATGACCTGCAAGCGCTCCGCAAGTGACTCGTCCGCCCGCTCCCGGTCCTGCACCCTGCCCTCCAGCAACGTGCCGCGCGCTTCCAGCCGGTGCACGGCGTCACCCAGGTTCTCCGTGCGGCCTCCCAGCGTTGTCGCCGTGTCGTGCAGCTCGATGACCTCGCCGCTGATCGACGTGAGCGCCTCCCGCGTTTGCTGCTGGCCGTCGTCCAGCACGCTGAGCCTGCTCTCTACCGCCAGCGCCACCCGGGCGATCTCGTCGATCCGGTGAGCCAGCTCCCGTTGTTCTTCCTGCTGGTGGTCTCTCTCCGCGGTACGCTGGCGCTCCAGCCCCCCCACATGCGTTTCCATCGCCACAAGCCGTTCCCGCAGTTGGGCGACCGTTTCGCGGGCAAGCTGCGATTCCTGGCGCACTTCCGCCATGGACACCTGTTGCCGTTCCTGGTGGAGCAGCCGTTCCTGGACGCCGGAAAGCAGCTCAGACAGCCCACCAAGCCTGCTCAGCGAATCATCGGCGTCTTGTTGCAGGCGGGCCACCTGGTCACGGACCTGGGTCATCTGCTCTTGCAGCCAGACCAGCGCCTCCCGCAGCTCAGACGCATCCTGCCGGGTACGCTGTGTCGTCATCACACCTTCTCCATCACCCGGACAAACGTGCCCACTTCCGGCACCGTGTCCAGGTCCGCCACCCGGGCGATGGCGCGTTGGAACGCGCGCTCAACCGCGTGGTGGGTCATGATCACCACTTCGGCGGAGCCGGCATCCTCATCGACCTCTTTCTGAATCATGGAGGCGATACTGATGCCTTCCTCGCCCAGCACCTGCGCCACCCGCGCCAGCACACCGGGCCGGTCCGCCATGCTCATCCGTACATAATACCGCGTCCGCAACTCCTGCATCGGCACAAGCGGCACCGGTACCGCGCTCGCCCCAGAAATGGCGGCCAGCGGGGTACGGCCCTCCCGAAGGTTGCGCGACACTTCCAGGATGTCGGCGATGACGGCGCTGGCGGTAGGCCCCGGTCCCGCGCCCCGCCCCTGGATCATGACCGCGCCGGACAGGTCCCCCTCGATCTGGATCGCGTTGAAGACGCCGTCCACCTTGGCCAACGGTTCATCCTGCTGCACCAACGCCGGGTGGACCCGTGCCTGGATGCCCGCTGGCGTCCGCTTCGCGATGGCGAGCAACTTGACCGCGTACCCCAGCTCACTGGCGTAGCGGAAATCGCGGGCGCGCAGGCCGGTGATCCCCTCGTGAAAGACGTCCGCTACGTGCACGGGCGTTCGAAACGCCAGCCCCGCCAGGATCGCCAGCTTATACGCCGCGTCGATACCCTCGATGTCGTTCCGCGGGTCCGCTTCCGCGTAGCCCAGGTGCTGCGCCTGTGCCAGCGCTTCCGCGAAATCGATGCCGTCTTTCGCCATGCTGGTGAGGATGTAGTTGGTTGTGCCGTTGATGATCGCCGCGACATTGCTGATCTCGTTGGCCAGGAAGTCGCGCTGCAGCACCGCGATCAGCGGGATGCCCCCGCCCACGCTGGCCTCATACCTCAGCGCGACGTTGTTCACCGCCGCCAGCGCGCTAAGCTCACCACCGTATTTGGCGATCACTTCCTTGTTCGCCGTAACCACGTGCTTCCCGGCAGCCAGCGCCCGGCGCAAATAGGTATACGCCGGCTCCTCACCGCCCATCAGCTCGACGATGATGGCGACGGCAGGATCGTCCAGCAGCGCATCGGCATCGGTCGTCAGGGCAAGGTCACGGAGGCGGGCGCTGCGCTGCCGCTGTCGATCACGCACTAGGGCACCGCGCAACTCCAGATGCGCCCCGGCACGGGCCGCGTACGCCGCATTCGTGGCAAGCGCCTCCGCCACCGCGCTTCCGACGATGCCGAGCCCAAGGAGACCGATGCCGATACGGCCGCTCTTCACGCCTCTATCTTACGCGATCAAGCGCCCAGGCTGTCTTCTCTGAATCAAGGGACCGCTGCACCGCGATGGCTCCCCGCTGCGTCTCGAACCAGTTGTCCACGGCATCCGCCAGGAGGAACTCGCGATGCGTATTATCCAGCGCCCGTTCTTCGCGCCGCCGAACCCCTACGATTACGGCACCGCGATCGGTCGCGATGATACCAGTATAACCGCCGACCGGGGTGCTGAACACCGGTTCCTGGAATTGAGCAAGCAGCATTTCCTTGATCACCCAGGGTGTCTCCTGCCGCTCTACCTCCGCCGTGGGAGTGTCCGCTGCGGGCGCTCCGATGGGAAGGGGAAGCGTCTGCGGGGAGACATCCGCCTGCACCTGTACAAACGGCTCTCCCCCGTCCAGCCGCGTCTTGGCTCCTTCCGCGGCGGCTCTGTCCTGCACATAGATGACGTCCAGCTGAGATTGAAGCGCCGTCGCCGAAAGCAGCGTCTTCAGCGTATCCCTCAGCCTCTCCCGCAGCACCTCCGCGCGGGCGATTTCCCGCAGCTCATCCTCAGAAAAGCCGGTGAGATCCCGCACCTTCTTCAGCGCATCTCGGTAGTCCTTATCGCTGCTGAACGCGAACGGGGACGGGGACGGGGTAGAGGCAGCCGCTTCCGTCTCAGCCGGAACCGGCGAGGACGCCGCCCCCGCGGTCGCCGTCGCATCCGCTGCCGGCGTCGCTGTCGGTGTTTCCATGGCGTCAGGGAGTTCCAGGTCAGCCCCGCTCAGCCGCGCCACGTTCTCGTACAGCCTGTCCTTTACCTCGTCGTCGGTCGCGGTCAGCCCTTCCGATTCGGCGGAGGCGAGGAGCAAAGCGGCCTGCTCCATGGTAGCGAGGACGGCGTTGGGCGCATCCGCGGCGGAAATGGAGAGTCCCGCCGTGGCGGAATCGGCAAGGTAATAGCGGATCCGCTTGACGAAGTAGGACATGGTGTACTCACGCTCCCCGACCGTCAGAACGGTCTCCCGCGGAGGCGCGTAGTAACGCGAGTATAAGCCGGCCCCGATCAAGCCCAGGACGACGAGGAAGAGCACCCCGGCGCCGATCCACGGCCATGCCGCCGGATCGAGCTGGCGCAGCCGGGCGAAGCCCCGGCGGGTCTCCGGGACGCGCCCGGGGCGGCGACGCTGGCTCATGCCGGCCACTGCAGCCTGGCCGGCGCCGCGGCCGTGCCGGTGCTAGGCAAGGGGCACCATCAGCGATCCCGGTCCCGGTCCCGCGGCGGGGGGCCATAGGTAGCCCCGGTGACGCGGATGTGTTCCAGCGTGTAAGGGAGGAGCGCGAGGTGCCGTGCCCGCTTGAGCGCTACCGTCAAGCGGCGCTGGTGTAGGGCGCAGGTGCCGCTCTTGCGGCGCGGCTCGATTTTGCCGCGCTCCGAGATATAGCGACGAAGCCGCCCGACTTCTTTGTAGTCGATGTGCTCAATGTGGTCAGCGCAAAAGATGCAGACCTTGCGGCGCGGGCCCCCACGGCCCGGTCCGCCACGGCCGCCGCCACCGCCGCCGCCGAAACGGCGCGGGCCGCCGCGGCCGTCGCCGGGGGGACCGGAGGGGGCTTCCCCCTCACGATCGCCGGATGCGATCACCGACGCATCTTCAGTTACCATGCGTTCTCCTCACTTACCCTATCTCCCACCTGCCTATTCAAACGGCAGGTCGTCAACGTCCGTCTCGCCACCGGCGACAGCGCCGGCGGCAAAGTCATCCATGGGCGCGCTATCCCCACCGCCGGCGCGATCGAGGAATAGCACCGTCTCGGCGATCACCTCGGTGCGCCAATGCCGCTGGCCGTCATTCCCGTCCCAGGAGCGCGTCTGCAAGCGACCTTCCACGTAGGCCCGGCGACCCTTCTGCAGATACTGGCTGCAGGTTTCCGCCAGCTTTCGCCAGGTCACCACGCTGAACCACTCCGTCTCTTCACGGCGCTCCCCGTCCCTGGACGTGTAGTTCCGGCTGGCGGCGATGCGGAACGTCGTCACCGCGTCCCCGCCGGCCGTAAAGCGCATTTCCGGGTCCGTCCCGACGTTCCCGATGATCATGACTTTGTTCAAACTTGCCATGGCCGCTGCTCCTTGCGCGCGGAACGAAGCTGCGCTACTCCTCGTCCTTGCGAACGAGGAGATGACGCATTACTTCTTCTGTGAGCTTAATCTGCCCCTCCAACGCCGAGGCGTCCGGGGGGCTCAGCTTGAGCTGAAAACAATAGTAGTCCCCCTCCAGCTGCCGGCGGATGGGGTAGGCCAGCCTGCGCCGGCCCCAGTGATCGGTATCCGCCACCTCGCCGCCGTGCGCCGCCACAAAACCGCTCACGCGCTCAAGCGCGAGGGCGGTCTTTTCCTCAGTCGTATCAGGGTGAAGGATCAGGACTAATTCATAGTCACGCAAAGGGGGGCCACCTCCTCGTTTGGGCCCACCGTCTATCGGCGGGGGAGATGTCGAATGCCGCCGACCGGGGCCGGCGGGCGCGGCTGAAGCCGCGCGTCTATTCAACTGGCGCTATTATACGGAGGCCACGTCCGTACCGTCCAGCCTGTCTAGCCGGCCGCCTTCGCCCCCGTGCGAATCCCCGGCACGGGGAAGCTCTCCGCCATCGTCCGTACTTCCCCGGACACGCGCGCGGCTACCACAGCGTCATCCGGCGCCTCCAGCACATCGGCAATGAACCCAGCGATCCGCCTCATCTCATCGGGACCGAAGCCGCGGGTGGTCAGCGCCGCCGTCCCCACGCGGATACCGCTGGTGATGGCGGGGGAGCGCTCATCGTACGGGATCGTGTTCTTGTTCACGGTGATGCCGACCTCATCCAGCAGCCGCTCCGCCTTCTTACCGCTCATCCCCTTGCTTCCGACATCGACCAGCAGAAGATGGTTATCCGTTCCGCCGGACACCAGCCGCAGGCCACGACCCAGCAGCCCATCGGCCAGGGTCTGGGCGTTGGCGACGATCTGCTGGGCGTAGTGCCGGAACCCCGGCTGCAACGCCTCCCCGAACGCCACCGCCTTGGCGGCGATGATGTGCATCAGGGGGCCGCCCTGCATGCCTGGGAACACCGCCCTATCAATGGCAGCCGCGTGCTCCTCCCGCGCCAGGATGAAGCCGGACCGCGGCCCGCGCAGCGTCTTGTGTGTGGTGGAGGTGACGATGTCCGCGAACGGCACGGGGGAGGGGTGGACGCCCGCGGCGACCAGCCCGGCGATGTGGGCCATGTCCACCATCAGCAGCGACTCCGCCTCCGTGGCGATCTCCCGGCAGCGGGCGAAATCGATGATGCGGGGGTACGCGGTCGCCCCCACGACGATGATCTTCGGGTGGACCTCCAGCGCGATGCGCCGCATCTCACCGTAGTCAATGTTCTCCGTCTCCCGATCGACGCCGTAGGAGTGAAAGGCGTAGGTCTTGCCCGTAAAGTTCACCGGACTGCCATGCGTCAGGTGACCGCCGTGAGACAGCGTCATCCCCATGACCGGGTCTCCCGGCTCCAGGAAGGCGAAGTAAGCCGCCAGGTTGGCCTGAGCGCCGCTGTGCGGCTGCACGTTGGCGTGGTCAGCCCCGAACAACTGCTTCGCGCGCGTCCGGGCCAACTCCTCTATCTGGTCGACGAACTGGCAGCCGCCGTAGTACCGCTTGCCCGGGTACCCCTCCGCGTACTTGTTCGTCAGCACGGAGCCCGCGGCGACAAGCACCGCATCACTCGCGTAATTTTCCGATGCGATCATCTCCAGCGTCAGGCGCTGGCGCACCTCTTCCCGCCCGATCGCGGCGGCAACCTCAGGGTCAGCCTGCTCCAGAATGTCCACGCGTCTCCTCCCGGTCAGAACTACAGGAAGTGTATCACCGCAGCCAGTGCTCCGCGGCCCTCCGCCGGCGAAGATAAGCGCCATAACCGGTCGTGTTGCTTGAAGAGGGGGCCGTGGCTATACTCAGGCTGCATTTCGCATGGCGCGTCCCCGCGACGCGATGTGAGGCCGGATAACCCTGATGCATAACGTTCCCCTGGCCGATGTGAAAGACGTGCTCGTCCCCGTTGACGGCTCCGAGGCCAGCCTCGATGCGCTCGGAATGGCCTGCAGGCTGGTGCAGCGGCACAAAGGCAATGTCTTCGCCATCTACGTCATCGAGGTCGACCGCTCCCTCCCCCTCGACGCCGACCTGTACGACGAGACGGCGGCCGGGGAGGCGATCCTCAAGAACGCCCGCGCCATAGGCCGGAAGTGGGACACCGATATCGAGGCGGAGATCCTCCAGGCCCGTGACGCCGCCCAGGCCATCAGCTCTGAGGCGATCGAGCGCAAGGTCGATGCCGTGATCCTGGGCATCGAGTATGATCGACCTTTCGGGGAGTTCCAGCTCCAGCGGCACGCCCAGCAGGTGCTCAAACACACCCCCTGCCAGGTCTGGGTCTGCCGAAGGGGCATACAGGAGTAACTCATGCACGTGCTGATCATGGGCTGTGGCCGCGTCGGCGGCGCCCTCGCCACCACGCTGGACCGGGAAGGCCACAATGTCACCGTGCTCGATGTCGATGAGCGCGCTTTCCGCAGGCTGGGCGCCGGCTACCAGGGCAAACGGATGGTGGGCAACGGCATCGATCAGGACGTGCTCCGCCGCAATGGCATCGAAGGGATGGACGTGTTCGTTGCGGCGACACAGGGCGATAATCGCAACATCATGTCCTGCCAGATCGCCAAGCACATCTTCGGCGTGAAGAAGGCCGTTTGCCGGATCTACGACCCGATCCGGGAAGAGATATTCAACGAGCTCGGCATCGAGACGATCAGCCCCACCAAGGTGGGGGCGGCGCTCCTGCATGAGCGCATTACGGGGAGCTAGCGGATGTACATCATCGTCTGCGGTGGCGGAAAAGTCGGCTATTACCTGGCGAAGGAACTGATTGAAGCGGACCATGAGGTGCTGGTCATTGAGCGGGACGCCGCGCGCTGCGACCTCATCGCCGATGAGCTGGGCGACATCGTCCTCAAGGGAGATGCTTGTGAGGCGGTGGTCCTGGAGGAAGCGGGCACCGCGCGCGCGGACATCCTCATCGCCGTGACGGGAGACGATGAGGATAACCTGGTCTCCTCTCAGGTAGCCAAGCACCGCTTCCACGTACCCCGGACCGTGGCCCGGATCAACAACCCGAAGAACGAGGCGATCTTTCTCGCGCTGGGCATCGATAGCACCGTGAGTGCCACCACCGCCGTCCTCACGGCCATTGAGCACCGCCTGCCCACACATCCGCTCATTCCGCTGCTCACCCTGCGCAACGGGGGCTTCGAGATCGTGGAGGTCTCCATACCAGAAGACGCAAGCGCCGTGGGCAAGCGGGTGGGAGACGTTCCAATGCCTCCGCACTCCATCATCGCCCTCGTCGTCTCCGAGCAAGGGGAGCCCCACGTCCCCACCGCCGACACCGTGCTCCGCGCCAACGACGACCTGGTAGCCGTGACCCAGCGTGACAACGAAGAGGCGCTCCGCTATGTGCTCACCAGCGCCCACGCACGCGCCCGCTAGCGCATGACCCGCACCGCATTCCTCGGCCCGCCCGGCACATTCGGGGAGATCGCAGCGCTACGCCTAGCCCCCACGGCTGAGCGCTCCCCCCTGAGCAGCCATGCCGCCGTGATCGCCGCCGTCGCGGACGGGAGCTTCGATCAGGGCGTGGCCGCTATCGAGAACAGCCTGGATGGCTCCGTGCCGGAAACGCTGGATGCGCTC
Organism: Dehalococcoidia bacterium; assembly: GCA_009693105.1. GTDB lineage: Bacteria > Chloroflexota > Dehalococcoidia > SHXV01 > SHXV01 > SHXV01. The sequence goes on along the minus strand of SHXV01000018.1, from coordinate 11,221 downwards.
ATCCGAGAGACCGGCGTATCGATCTGCGCCGAAACAGCGATCGCGGTGAACCACTGCCTCATCGCCCGGGCGGGCACGGCGCTGGCCGATATTCGGGTCGTTTACTCCCACCCCCAAGCGCTGGGCCAGTGCCGGCGCTTCCTGGAGCGCGAACTCCCCGGCGCGGCAGCGGAGGCATCGCTCTCTACGGCGGCGGCGGTGCGGGAGGCGCTTGCGCAGCCCGGCGCGGCGGCCCTGGCGACGGCGCGGGCGGCGGAACTGTACAGCGGCGCCGTGCTGCGCAAGAATGTGCAGGATGAGGCCAGCAACACCACCCGCTTCGTCCTACTGGCCCGGCAGGACGCCGGCCGCACGGGCGACGACAAGACATCGATCATGTTCACCACGGCGGACCGGCCCGGCGCGCTGGTGGCGGTACTCCAACAGTTCGCGGAGCGGGGGATAAACCTGACGAAGATCGAATCACGGCCGTCCCGGGAAAGCCTGGGGGCCTACGTCTTCCTCGTCGACCTGGAGGGCCACCGCACCGACCGCATCGTGCGGGAGGCGCTGGAGGGCATGCGTCCGCACACACAAACGGTCCGCATCTTCGGCTCCTACCCTCGTTTTCGGCAGGAAGGAGCCGCGCAATGACCAACGTTGAGCTGGCGGAGCTGCAATCCCTGCTGGAGCGACACGCCCTCAAATACGGCGACTTTACGCTCTCCTCCGGACGCAAGGCCCGCTACTACTTCGATGGGCGGCGCGTCACCCTGAGCCCCCGCGGGGCCTACCTTGTGGGGCGAGCGTTTCTGGGGCTCGTGCGGGAGAGCGGGGCGGAAGCGATCGGCGGGATGACCCTGGGCGCCGATCCGATCGTCACCGCCATCGCCATCGCCTCCGGGATGGACGGGGGACGGCCCATCCCCGCCTTCATCGTGCGCAAGGAAGCGAAGGACCACGGCATGGGCGGGCGCATCGTCTCCGCCTACGCCGAAAACGGCGACGACCTCATCGCGCCGGGCCGAGCCGTCGCCCTGGTGGATGACGCCGTCACCACCGCCGGGTCCATCCTGCAGGCCGCGGACGCGGTCGAGGAGGCAGGCTGCCGGGTGGCGCTGACGCTAACCATCGTCGACCGCCAGGAGGGCGGCGCCGAAGCGATGGCCGCGCGCGGCTATCCGTTCCGGGCGCTCTTCCGCGCCGATAGCGGGGGGAAGCTCGGCTCCGGGCTGGACTAGGCGAATCCGCCCGCTGCGGTGTCCGGGTCCCAGCCCGGGATAAACTTGCGCCAGCCCTCTTCGCGCTCCAGGTGGGTCCAGAAGGGGTAGTACAGCCCAAAGCGGGGGGCCACCGGCTCACACAGCAGCGCCATGTGCGCTTCCTGCGGGGTTCGCCCGGCCTTGCGATGATTGCAGGCCTTGCAGGCCGCCACCAGGTTTTCCCAGCTCTGACGCCCTCCGCGGTGCCGCGGCAGGACGTGATCGATCGTCAGCTCACGGGTGCGCTTGCCGCAGTACTGGCAACGAAAGCCATCGCGATGGAACAGCTCTTTGCGACTGAGCCGCAACTGCGGACGGGGGCGGCGGATATGGCTGATCAGCCGGATGACAGAGGGGAGGGGAAACGCGACGGTCGCGCTGTGCAGCGCCCCCTGGCCCTGCTCCAGCACTTCCGCTTTGCCGCGATCGACCAGCACGAAGGCGCGGCGAGCATTGCACACGTTTAGCGGCTCGTAGTTCTGGTTGAGCACGAGGACAAGGATACTCAACATCATGCTGACCTTCGCCGAATCGCAGAGCCTTCAGCGCCGCGATCATAGCAAGGGAAGCGGAACGTGCGCAATCCTTTCCCCCTGGAACGCCGCCGCTGCCGCGTCGAACTCCTCCGGCAACACGCGGTGCATCACCGAAAACGCATCGACGAAAAAGGGGGCAACCTTCGATCCGTCCACCCCCCCCTCCAGCCCCAGGGAAGGGTAGGTAACGAGAAAAAGCACCAGCGTATTGACCAGGAGCAGCCCACGAACGGCGCCCCAGACCAGGCCGAGGGTGCGGCTCCAGGGCGTGGGCAGCAGCAGCGCCACGAAAGGCGACGCGACCGCCGAAAGCAGATGCGAGGCGAAGTACACCGCCCCGAACAGCGCGAGAAAGGCGATGACCCTGGCGTTGTAGCCGTCGGTCACGATGGTGGAGATGCTTTCCGCCAGCTGAACGTACACTAGCCCGGCGACGAGCGTCGCCACGATGACGCCGATGAGCGGCAGAAACGCGCGCACCGCGCCTTGCCCACGGCCCTGGAGCGCGGACGAGCCGATGACACCGAGGATGGCGAGATCAAACCAGTTCATTATAACAATTCTGCCGCCGGGATCGACATCCGGGACGACACGGCGAACCGCAGGGACAGCTTTCAATGGCTACCCATCGCCACGGTACTCTACCACACGACCCACCTCGCCACCCCCGCTCACTCTGGTCCGATAGAACCTCACGATCACCACCAGCAGTACCGCCCCGATGAGATAACCGCCAAGCACATCGCTGGGCCAGTGCGCGCCCGCGTACACCCGGGCCGGGCCAACCGCGATGATGAAGGCGGCGCGAACGGCGGTGCGAACCACGATCAGCACGTACAGAAGTCCGGCGAAGGTGATCGTATTCACCACGTGGCCGCTGGGAAAGCTTGTACTACCCGGCTACTCCAGAACCCGGACAAGGTCCGCCGTGGGGCGAGGACGGTTCACGATCTCCTTCAGGAGCGGAGTAAGGACGGAGGCGATCAGCGGCACGATGATGAACCCGACGAATTGCCGACGCGTCGCGAATCCGTAGACCAGCAGCGCTATCACCGTAAGCCAGCGTGCCGTTTGCGCCCATTCGTTCACCGCCGTCATCACCGGTTCCAACGGCGAAGGACTATGCTCCTGCCAGGCTCGCGTCAGCGCCAGATCCAGGGGAAAGCGGGGCGCCACCGCGGCCCACACCGTGACGGCCACGGCAGCGAACACCAACGCCCCGAACAGCGCGCGACCGGGCGATACGTGGCGGCGAAGCATCATCGCCGGCATTATCCGCCCCCGCGCGCAGCCGGTCGAGCCGCCGCGGTATAATCTGCGGGCAGAAGGGGAGGCCAGTGGTGGAACCAGCCCGCATTCGTCAGCTCCTGGAGGACGTCGCCGCCGGCCGCGTCGACCCGGCGGGAGCGTATGAACGGCTGCGTCTCCTGCCTTACGAGGACATCGGCTTCGCCAAGATCGATCACCACCGTTCCCTGCGGGACGGCATGCCGGAAGTCGTGCTGGGAGAGGGCAAAACCATCGAACAGATCGTCGCCATCGCCGAACGGCTGGCGGAGCGGTCCGACCGCATGCTGATTACCCGCACCGGGCCGGAGGCATACGCCGCCGTGGCCGGCCGCGTTCCCGGTGTGACCTATCACGCCGCTGCCCGCTGCATCTCCCTGAACCGTAGCCCCGGCGCCCTCCTCCCCGGCATCGTCATCGTCGCCGGCGGCACCGCCGATCTGTCGGTCGTGGAGGAGGCGGCGCTCACCGCGGAGCTCATAGGCCACGCATCGGAGCGGATCATCGATGTCGGCGTGGCGGGCATCCACCGGCTGCTGGCCCACCTGCCGCAGCTCCAGGCCGCGACGGTTGTGATCGCCATCGCCGGTATGGACGGCGCGCTAGCCAGCGCCGTCGGCGGGCTGGTGGCCGGCCCGGTCATCGCCGTCCCCACCTCCGTGGGATACGGCGCCGCCTTCGGGGGCCTTGCCCCCCTGCTCACCATGCTCAACAGCTGCGCTACCGGCGTCGCCGTCGTCAACATCGACAACGGCTTCGGGGCGGGCTACCTCGCGGCGCGCATCAACACGCTGGCCCACCAGCGGCCCGACTGAACATGCGCATCCTCTACTTCGATGGAGTGTCCGGCGCCAGCGGCGATATGATCCTGGGCGCCCTGCTGGACCTAGGGCTGAGCCTGGACGACCTGCGCGCGGAGCTGGCGGCGCTGCGGCTGGACGGCTACACCCTGCGCGCGGAGCGGGTACAGCGGGCGGGCATCGCCGCGACCCGCGCCATCGTGGAGGCGCAGGCCACGTCCCACCAGCGGACGCTGTCCGATATCGGCACGATCATTGCCGCCTCCGCCCTGCCGGAGCCGGACCGCGCGCGCATCATGACCGTGTTCGAACGGCTGGCGGAAGCGGAAGCGGAAGCGCACGGCGTCACGCCGGAGGAGGTCCACTTCCATGAAGTAGGGGCGATCGACGCCATCGTCGATATCGCCGCCGTCATCACCGGCCTGCGCCTGCTGGCGATCGAGAAAGTCTACAGCGCGCCGCTGGTCCTGGGCAGGGGCATCGCCCGCGGGGAACACGGGGAACTGCCCGCACCCGCGCCCGGCACGCTCCGGCTCATTGAGCGGGCAGGAGCGCCCATCGCCGCTGGGATGGGGGAGCCGGAATTCGAAGCGCTGACCCCCACCGGCGCCGCCCTGCTCACGACGCTGGCGACGTTCGGCCGGCCGGCTATGCGACTGCTGCGCACGGGCTACGGCGCGGGGGGACGGGACATCGCCGGGCGGCCCAACGTGCTGCGCGCCTGGCTGGGGGAAACGCAGGCGGAGCCTGCCTCCACCTCACCGGCGCGACTGCTCCTCATCGAATGCAACATCGACGACATGAACCCGGAGATCTACGAGTGGGCGCGGGAACGCATCGTCGCCGCGGGCGCCATCGATGTCTGGTACGCGCCCGTGCAGATGAAGAAGAACCGCCCCGGCGCAACGCTCTCCGCGCTGGCCCCGCCGGAGGTGGAAGCCGCCGTCGCCAACGCCTTCCTGCGCGAGACCTCCACGCTGGGCGTGAGAGTGCGCGACGTGTGGCGTCACGAGGCAGAGCGGAAAACCTTTCAGTTCAGCTCAACCCTGGGAGAAGCGCAGGCGAAGGCCCGCGTCCTGCCGGACGGGGCCGTGCTGGCGACGCCGGAGTACGACTCCTGCCGCGCCCTGGCTGAGGCCAATGGACTGCCGTTGATTGAGGTGTACCGCCGGCTGGAGCCGGAGGCGCAGGCGGAAGCGATCCGGCGCTTCGGCGCCCCTATCCAGGGTTAGATATCGACGTCTTCGTCATCCATCTCATCCGTTTCCACGGGGAGGGAGGAACCCCCGAAACGCTCCTGCATATCCCCCATCGCGGCCTGCGCGCTCTCCGCCGTGGGGACGAACATAGGCGTGCGGTGAATGTAGCCTTCGTACCAGGGGTAGGCCCGCCGCAGCAGCTCCTCCCGCAGCGCGGCTTGGCCCACGGCCGCCGCCAGCCAGAGCGGGGCGGAGCCCATGAGGCGGAGCGACCGCGTCATCAGCGCGAGCCCGGCCAGGAACGCCGCATAGCCCAGCAGCGCCGGGTGGCGCGACGCCGAGTATGTGCCATCGCTCGGCGGCTGATCGAACGACGCCACCGCCTCCTCCTCCAGCGCGAGCACGGCGGAGAGCGACGGGTAGTGCTCCGCTCCCTCCGAACGCCCTCTGCCCTCCCGCGTGTGCTCCCCTACCGCGCTGTAGAGGGCACCGGCGCCACCCGCCAGCGCCAACAGTCCGCCCAGCTTACCCAGGAGCCCGGGAGCGGGCACCCTGGGGGAGCGCAGGGCCACCAGCAGCACCGCGACGATGTGGATCGCCCACAGCGCGCTCAGGAGGGGGAAGCGCCACCCCCGCCGGGGCGTGTAGCGAAGGGCATCCGCCAGCGCGCTTGCCGCGAGTGCTGTGTTGGCAATCCCCTTTGCATTCATTCGCCACATCCTCCTGAGATGTCTGCGGGCGCGCAGGGCCGGACCGCTATTCTCCCACGCCCTTCGGGACCGGACAAGCAGATGAGGAAGTTAGTAACGGCCCGGACCTGTGGAGAGCCCCAACCCCTGCTCCCGCATGCTCAGGTAGCGGCCCTGAGCGAGGACCACGTGGTCCAGCACAGCGATGTCCAGCAACTGCCCCGCCCCCACGACGCCACGCGTCAGGGCGATGTCATCCGCCGATGGGGTCGGGTCGCCAGAAGAGTGGTTGTGGCCTAGGATGAGCGCGACCGCGTTGGCGCGAACCGCTTCCCGGAATATCTCCGCGGTGCGCACCTGGGCCGTGTTCACGCTTGCTCGCACCACTTCCACCGTTGCGAGAACAGCGTTCTTCGTGTTGAGCAGGAGTACCCGCAGTCTCTCCTGCTCAAGGAGCCCCATCTCTGCGAGAAGCAGGTTCGTACATCCCGCGCGGACGTGATGACCGGCCGTTCCTCCGGCCCGGCGGCGGCCAGCCGCTTCCCCAGATCCAGCGCCGCTTTCAGTTCCGCCGTCTTCGCTTCCCCCAGCCCCCGCTCCGCCGTGAGCGCGCGAAAGCTCGCCCTGGCCAGGCGGGGCAGCCCTTCGTAGCGGGCGAGCAGCCGGGTGGCCAGCGACGCCACGTTCTCGCCCGCGGTGCCGCTGCGGAGGATGATCGCCATCAGCTCTGCCGTGGATAGCGCGTTCGCGCCGTAGTCCGGTAGCCGTTCACGCGGGCGCTCGCTCGGAGGAAGGCGCGGATCAGCGGGTGTTCGTTCACGTCCGTCCGGCAGGCGAGGAGAACGTACCGGGCGACGTGCGGCGTACGGACTCAACCGTATTCGTATGGGGAAGGTGGAGGACGATGACGTCATCGTTTTCCAATATCTCCCGATAGATAAGAGGAGAGACGCGGAAAATGTCGCCCTCTACGCGGAGAAAGTGGCCCCGCGAGACCAGCATTTCGGAGCGGGTCCACTTGCGGATCACCCTGCCACGGGTCTCCGTAAGCCCCGAACCAAGATCGCGCAGCGCCAGCATGGCCTGAACACCAAAGAGAACGGCAGCCAGCCCGACGATCACGACGGCGACCCAGCCGGCGCTGCCATCCTCCACCTGCCGCTGGAACAGGTAGAAGAACGCCCCCAGCGCGATCAGGAACAGCGGCGTGTAGAACAGTGCGGTCCGGGTCACGGAGCGCCGCGCCTGGCGGGCTGAGCGAGAGGCACCGGGAGAATCGTTCATCGTGGCACCGTCAACTCCTGTCCCACCTGGATGAGGTCAGAGGAAAGCCCGTTCGCTTGCTTGAGCGTATCCACCGTCACGCCGTACTGGCTGGCGATGCTCACCAGCGTATCGCCCAATTTTACCGTGTGGCGCTGCGTCCCCGGCTTCCCGGTTGGCCCCGGGGTCCGCGTGCCGCCCGCAACGGTCGTGGCCGTCGCCCCGGTGGGCCCCTCCGGGCCCTGGTCCGCCGCAGGCTCATTGCCGCGCAGCTCCGGCGTGACGGCCAGCAGCCAGATGCCCACCACTACCGTCGCCAGCAGCGCCAGCACCGACCCACGGTACCACAGGCGCGATGGTACCCCGGACGCGGGGTTGGCGCAGTAGGCACAGACATCGGCGCCGTGGTCCGGACAGTAGGCCCGGCCACAGCGCGGACAGATCGATTCCGCCTCGTGGCTGCAAGCGTAGCAGATCGTCATGGCGATCCCTCGTTTCACGCTGCCGGACCCATACCCGGTTGCGCTGGAGAGGACGCTACTTGATCTCCGCCGTGGCCCCAGCAGCGACGAGCTTCGTCTTGATCGCCTCCGCCTCCGCCTTGGCCACGCCTTCCCTCACGTTGACGGGAGCGCTCTCCACCAAGTCCTTCGCTTCCTTCAGGCCCAGCGTCGTCACCTCTCGGACAGCCTTGATCACGTTGATCTTGTTCGCGCCGAAATCCTGAAGCAGCACGGCGAACTCCGTCTGCTCCTCCTCCACGGCAGCGGCGCCGGCAGCGGGACCGGCAGCCATCATCATTGGAGCGGCGACGGCGGCGGTGACACCGAACTCTTCCTCGATGCGCTTGTTCAGGTCACGCAGCTCAAGGATGGTCATGCCCTTGATCAGGTCGAATGCGTCTTCAGTCTTGGTTGCCACAGTGGTGCCTCCTTCTACTCCGGACGGTCCCGATCAGGACTCGCCCTGTCCTTCCTTCTGGGTAGCGCGGGCATCCACAAGCCCGGCGAAATCACGCAACGTTGCGTTCAACAGTCCCATCAGGTTCACCAGCGGGGATTGCAACCCCCCGGCAATCTTGCTCAGCAGCACTTCGCGCGGCGGCACGGAGGCCAGATCGGTGACATCATCGCCGCTCAGGACCCGGCCTTCCGCGTAGGCGCCGCGCAGCGTCATCGGCAAGCGCGCCTGGCGGATGTACTCCGTGAGCGCCTTGGCCGGAGCAACGATATCGCCGTAGCCCAGCACCAGCGCCGTCGGGCCGTCCACGATGGGCAGCATGTCATCTCGTCCCGCTTGCCGGGCGGCCAGCCGGACGAGGGTGTTCTTCACCACCTTCATCTCCACGCTGAACTCCCGCAGCTTCCGCCGCAGCGCCTGCGTCTGCGATACGGTGAGCCCCCGGTAGTCCACGCTGATAGCGATGGTTGCCCGCTCTACGCGTTGGCGCAGGTCCTCCACCTGCTGCATCTTTTTTGCTGTGGGCATTGCCCCTCCTTCTCTGCCGGCGCGAAAAACGCCTCACCCCCCGGAGGAGGAGAGGCGCGAGCGAACGCAGCGTCCGGTCCACCGGCGTGCGGTTCGTGCCACGTCCTGCCTCTGCAGGCAACTTCGGCCTCCGGAGGGAGGCGCCTGCGGTCTTCGGCGGCCGTTTTCGGCTATGCGGTTGTCTACTACGTCCCCGGCTTCATCGCCAGCGTCGGGTTGAGATCGAGCATGATGCCCGGCCCCATCGTGCTGGTCAACGTCGCCGACCGGATGTACTGCCCCTTCGTTCCCGAAGGCCTTGCCTTGACGATGGCATCGACAAGCGTTGCCATGTTCTCCAGGAGCGCGGGCTCCTCAAAGCTTACCTTACCGATGGGCACATGCACCAGCGCGGTCCGATCCAGCCGGAACTCCACCCGGCCCTGCCGCGCGTCCCGGATCGCCTTGGGCAGGTCCTCCGCGTCCACAACGGTGCCGGTGCGCGGGTTCGGCATGAGGCCACGCGGCCCCAGCACCCGGCCCAGCCGGCCTACCTTGCCCATCAGGTCACGCTGCGCTAACGCTATGTCGAAGTCGGTCCAGCCGCCCTCGACGCGCTTGATCAGGTCATCGCCGCCGACCTCATCGGCGCCCGCCTCAAGGGCCAGCCGTGCCCCTTCCGCCTCCGCGAAGACGAGGACGCGCACCGTCTTGCCCAGCCCGTTCGGCATGACCGCGGTGCCGCGAATCTGCTGGTCCGCGTGGCGCGGGTCCAGTCCGGTGCGCAGGTGCAGTTCCACCGTTTCATCGAACTTGGCGAACGCGGTCTGCTTGATCAGCCGCACCGCCTCCTCCGGCGTATAAGCGCGGTCATCCTCCACCTGGGCGATCGCCGCGTTGTACTGCTTCCCGTGTTTAGGCATGACGATTTCTCCGAACCCTACTCGATCTCGATGCCCATTGAACGGGCAGTTCCCTCGAGCACGCGCGTTGCCTGCTCGACATCATAAGCGTTGAGATCGGGCATCTTCTGCTTGGCGATCATCTCCAGCTGAGCGCGGCTGACCTTGCCGACCTTCTGCCGAATCTGCGTCGCCGATCCCTTATCGATGCCCGCCGCCTGCCGCAGTAACTCGGACGCCGGCGGCTCTTTCAACTCAAACGTGAACGAACGATCCTCATAGATCGTGATCTCCGCCGGCACAACCGTGCCCATGCGGGAGGCCGTTCGCTCGTTGTATTCCTTGACGAACCCCATGATATTGATCTGGTGCTGGCCCAGGGCCGTACCGACCGGCGGCGCCGGGGTAGCCTTGCCCGCCGGGATCTGAAGCTTCACAACCGCGCGTACTTTCTTCGCCAACTACGGACTCCCTTGCCCTCTAGGTGAGCCGCTCGACCTGCAAGAAGTCGAGCTCCACCGGTGTCTCCCGTCCGAATATGGACACGAGTACCTTCACTTTTCCCTTTTGGAGGTTGATCTCATCCACCTGGCCGACAAAGTCAATGAACGGCCCATCGATGACGCGTACGTTCTGGCCAAGCTGGAAGTTCACTTTAACGCGCGGCGTCTCCACGCGCATCTGGCGGATGATCCCCTTGACCTCCTCGGCCTCCAGCGGTGTCGGCCGGTTCCCCATGCCGACGAAGCCAGTAACGCCCGGCGTGTTCCGCACCACGTACCAGGACTCATCGCCCATGATCATCTGGACCAGCACGTATCCGGGGAAAATCTTGCGTGCCACCGTGCGCCGTTGCCCATCGTGGATCTCGATCTCGTCTTCCGTGGGAACCAGCACCTGGAAGATCTTGTCCTTGACGTCCATGGATTCGATCCGGTGCTCCAGATTAGTGCGCACCTTGTTCTCATAGCCGGAATACGTGTGGATCACGTACCAGGCGCGCCCGTCCTCGGGCTCCAGCTCTTCGAGCTCAGCGCCCGTCTCCGACAGTGCGGCCTCGTCGACGATCGGCGCGACGCTTACTTTCGTCTGTCCCTGTGCTTTTCGTGCCATTACATTTCCTATCGCCTGTTAGAAGAGCGTGCGATCAGCGAGCCATGAGAAGAAGAAGTCCAGTAATCCAAGGACGATCCCGACAGAAATCGCGACCACGATCACCACGATAGTGAGATTCTTCGTCTCCTCCCGGGTGGGCCAGGTCACTTTCCGTAACTCTGAGATGATGTTTCGCGCCCATTCCGGATAGAGCAGCCCACGAACACCCCGGTCAACCGCCAGGCGTCGTGGCGACTTCCCCCCCTGCCGGGCGACGGCGCGCGCGTTGGAGCGTCCCCCCTTCGCGGACGGAGTAGCTGCTGCGTGCCGGCGCGCTGCCCTGCGGTTCATGGTGTCCGAATCCTTCGGAGCCCGGCCTAGCGGGCCTCCCGGTGCGGCTGGTGTGTACGGCAGCGCGGACAGAACTTGCGCAACTCCAGGCGATCGGTATCGTTGCGCCGATTCTTCGTCGTCGTATAGGTTCGCTCGCGGCACTCGGTGCACGCGAGGTGGATGATCTGCCGGTCTTCTTTCTTCGCCATCTGACCCTCGTTCTCAGCACGCCCACATCACAGCGGAGCTCGCGGGATTCCCTACTCGGTGATCTTGGTAACGACGCCGGCACCTACCGTGCGTCCACCTTCCCGAATGGCAAACCGCAACCCTTCCTCAACCGCGACCGGCTGGATCAGCTCGATCGCCATCTTGATGTTGTCCCCCGGCATCACCATCTCTACCCCCT
>SHXV01000054.1 GCA_009693105.1 Dehalococcoidia bacterium | reverse complement strand
TTCCCCTCACGTCCAGAAGTGGGCGCGGCACTTTGCCCGTGAGCATGAGGTACATGTCATCTCCTTCCGGCCGGCGGTGGTGCCGGGACTGCAGGTGCACGCTCTGGAGCACCTGCGTCTCCTGGGGAAGGTACGCTATCCCCTGGAAGCGCCCCGCGTTCGGCGGCTCCTCCACCGCCTGAGGCCGGACGTGGTGCATGCGCTCCACCTCACCAGCTACGGGTTCGTTGCGGCGCTGGCCGGCGCGCACCCCCTCATCACTTCCGTCTGGGGCTACGACATTCTCCAGGCGCCCCATCGGACGCCGCTGCACTCCTGGGTCACCCGCTATGCCCTTGCCTCCGCCGACATCGTCACGGCGACGGGGGACGCGCTGGCGGAGGAGACACGGCCCTTTGTCCCTCCCGGACGGAACATCCACGTGGTGCCGTACGGTATCGACCTCGACGTGTTTCGCCCGGGAAGGAACGGCGCGTCCGGCGTCACCATCGGCTCGGTGAAGGCGCTCGTCCCGGAGAAGGGGTTTGAATTTCTCATCGGGGCCATGCCCGCCGTGCTGGAGCGCTACCCGGATACGCGGCTGGTGCTGGCCGGCGACGGCCCGGAGCGCCGCAGGCTGGAGCAGATGGCGCAGCGGCTGGGCATTCGCGCGAAGGTCGAGTTCGCCGGCGAGCTCCCCCACGACGCGGTGCCGGAGTTCGTCCGGGCGCTGGATGTCTTCGTTCAACCTTCATTGACGGAGAGCTTTGGTGTATCAGCCCTGGAGGCGTCGGCGACGGCGATCCCGGTCATCGCGTCCGATGTGGAGGGAGGCAGGGACATCGTTCGGGACGGGGAGACTGGCGTGCTCGTGCCGCCCGGCAGCAGCACGGCCCTCTCCGCGGTGCTGCTGAGCCTGCTCGATCATCCCGACCGGCGCCGGGCGATGGGGGATGCCGGGCGCGCCTTCGTCGCGGAGCGGTACAATTGGCAGGACAACGCCGCGGCAATGCAGGCGTTGTATATCGGGGCAAGCGAGGCGTACCGTGGCCGTCATCGATGAGCTGGGCCGTCACCGGGGGGCCGCGCAGGCCTACCCGGAAGTGGGGTTCCCTTCCGTCAGCGTGGTCGTTCCCATGCGCAATGAGGCGGCCTACATCGGCCGTTGCCTGGACGCGCTGGCGCGCCAGGAGTACGCCAGCGGGTTGCTAGAGGTGCTTGCCGTGGATGGCGCCTCCACGGACGGCACCACCGATGTCGTCCGCTCCCGCCTGCCGGGCGCCCGCGTCGCCATTCGTCTGCTGGAGAACCCGGGCGTGACCGCCGCGCGGGGGCTGAACGTGGGCATTCGCGCCGCGCGGGGGGAGATCATAATCATCCTCGGCGCCCACAGCGAACCGGCTCTGGACTTTGTGCGCGCCTCCGTGGAGGCGCTGTGGCGGAGCGAGGCGGATTGCGTCGGCGGGCGGATCGAGAGCGTGGCGCGGGGCGCGGTGGGCGAGGCGATCGCGCTGGCGATGGCCTCCCGCTTCGGGGTCGGGGACGTGCGCTTCCGGACGAGCGATACGCCGGGCTTCGTCGATACGGTGGCGTTCGGCGCCTACAAGCGCGATGTGTTCGACCGCATCGGGCTGTTTGACGAATCGCTGGAACGCAACGTGGATGATGAGTTTAACTACCGGCTGCGGGACGCGGGCGGCACGCTCTATCTCGATCCCAGCATCCGCTCCCGCTACTACACCCGCCAGACGTTTGGCGACCTGTTTCGCCAGTACCGCCACTACGGGGAGTGGAAGGTGGTGGTTGCGCAGCGCCACCCGGCCCAGATGCGTCCCCGCCACTTCGTGCCAGCCGCCTTCGTTGCGGCGACGGTGATGGGATTGCTGGCCTACCCGCTGGGGCCACGCGCCCCCCTAATCGCGGCGCTCGGCGGCTACACCGCCGGCGCTACCGCCGCGGCGGTCGTGGAGGCGCGGCGCAAAGGGCGCCCCGCGGCTGCTCCGCTGATGCTCCCGGCGTTCGCCTGCCTCCACTTCGGCTACGGCATCGGGTTCTGGCAGGGGCTGTGGCGGTTCCTCCTGCAGCCGCGGCTGGCGGAAACGGTGCGGACACGTGCGCCCTGGCTGCTGCGGGAGAGGCAGCGCATCGATGGATGAGGCGAGTCGCCTGCGCGATGTCTATGCCCGCCGGGCGGCGGAGGGGCGCGACGGCGTCGGCCGCTACTCACCCTTCGATGTGGCCAATCTTTACCTGATCCAGCGGCTGGAGGCCGATGTCCTCGCTCTCCTGCGGGCGGAAGGCGTGACGTCGTTCGCGGACCTGCAGGTGCTGGATGTCGGCTGCGGTACCGGCACGTGGCTCCGGCGCTTCGCCCTGCATGGGGCGGCCCAGCAGCGGCTGGCCGGCATCGACCTGCGCGGGGACGCGATCGAGCAGGCGCGAGCGCTGGGACTGGGCATGGACCTGCGTGTGGGCAACGCCGCTGCCATGCCGTGGGAGGACGGCTCCTTCGACCTGGTCTGCCAGTTCACGGCGTTCTCCTCCGTGCTAGATGCAGCGACACGGGAGGGGATGGCGGCGGAGATGCGGCGAGTGCTGACCCCCGGCGGCCTCATCCTCTGGTATGACATGGTGATGAACCCCACTAATCGCAACGTCATCGGCCTGGGGCGCGGCGATGTGCGGGCGCTGTTCCCCGGCGCCACCATCCGCTTCCGCCGCGTCACGCTGGCGCCGCCGCTGGGACGGCGTGTCGCCCCGCGCTCCTGGATCGCCGCGCGAACGCTGGAGGCGCTCCCCCTCCTGCGTACCCACCTGCTGGCCGCCGTCCGGCCGCAAGCGCGGACCTGAGTTCACATGAGCGCGGAAGGGCGAGACGATTTCCTGCCGTACAATCGGCCGCTGATCGGCGAGGAAGAGATCGCCGAAGTGGTCGATACGCTGCGCTCCGGCTGGCTCACCACCGGCCCCAAGACGAAGCGGTTCGAGGAAGATCTGGCCCGCTATGTCGCCGCACCCCACGTGCTGGCGCTTTCTTCCGGTACCGCCGCGCTTCACCTGGGGCTGGCGGCGGCGGGCATCGGTCCCGGCGATGAGGTGATCACGAGCGCGCTCACCTTCGCTTCCTGCGCCCACGTCATCGTCCACCTGGGGGCGACACCGGTGCTGGCGGACATCCGTGAGGACGATTTCAACATCGATCCGGAGAGCATCGCCCGGCTGATCACGCCGAAGACGCGCGCGCTTATGCCGGTGCACTATGCCGGGCAGCCCTGCCGCATGGACGACATCATCGCCATCGCCCGGACGAACCGCCTGTTTGTGCTGGACGACGCCGCCCACGCCATTGGCGCGCGTCACGGGGAGCGCCCGGTGGGGAGCCTGGCCGACGCGACGGCATTCAGCTTCTACGCCACCAAGAACCTGGCGACCGGGGAGGGGGGCGCGCTGGCGACCGCCGATCCGGAGATCGATGCGCGGGCGCGGGTGCTGGCGCTCCACGGGATGAACCGCGATGCCTGGCGGCGCTATGAAGCGGGGGGCTCCTGGTACTACGAGATCGTGGAGGCGGGGTTCAAGTACAACTTTACCGATATCCAGGCGGCGCTGGGCCTGCACCAGCTCCGGCGGCTGGAGGCGATGACGGAGCGCCGCGCCGCCCTGGCCGAGCGTTACCGGCGCGGGCTGGCCGACCTGCCGGAGGTCATACTCCCGCAGGTGCGACCGGAGGTCCGGCATGCCTGGCATTTGTACCCGATGCGCATCCGACCGGCCGCGCTGCGGATCGACCGGGGGCGATTCATTGAGCTACTGACGGAGCGGGGGATCGGGACGTCTGTGCACTTTATCCCGCTCTATCGTCATCCCTATTACCGGGAGAACTTCGGGTTTCGCCCGGAGGATTACCCGGTGACCGAGAGAGTGTACGAATCGATCATCTCGCTTCCGCTGTATCCGGCCATGACCGACGCGGATGCCGATCGCGTGGTGGAGGCGGTGCGGGCCGTCGCACGGGCGGAGCGGCGGTGAACGGGAGTTCCCCCCAACCATGCCACCGCTCCTTCGATCTGATCGCGGCGCTGCTCGGCTGGTTCCTGGTGAGTCCGCTCCTGGCGCTCATGGCCTTGGCGATCCGGTTGGAGTCGCCGGGGCCGGTGGTGTTCACGCAGGCGCGCGTGGGGGCGGGGGGGCGGCTCTTCCGGACCTACAAGTTCCGCTCCATGCGTACGGAGGCGCCGCTGTCTGCCGATTTCGCTCCCCCGCCGGACAACCTCGATACTTACGTCTTCACTCCGGACCGGCCGGACCCGCGGATCTCACCGCTGGGCCGGGCGCTCCGCCGCACCAGCTTCGACGAGCTATTGCAACTGGTGAACGTCATCCGGGGGGACATGGCGCTGGTGGGCCCGCGTCCGGAGATGCCGGACATGGTGCGGCGCTACCCCCGGGGCTATCATCGTCGCCACGCGGTGCTGCCGGGGATAAGCGGCCTGGCCCAGGTCAACGGGCGATCCGATTTGACCTACGGGGAGACCATTCGCTACGATCTGGCCTACGTGAAGGCGCGGTCATTCCCGCTCGACCTGGCCATCCTCGGTCGCACTCTCAGCGTCGTGCTCAGGAGCAAGGGGGCGAGGTAAATATCACGCTGAACGAGGAGAGGCCCCGGCACAGCGTGCTCATCGGCGTTACCATAGCTTTCATACCGTTATGAAAACCTCTAAACTACGTTTTTCCCGAGATATCCTTTCGTGGCTGATCGTGGACGCGATCATCGTCGCGGGCGCGTACGGTTTCGCGCTGCTCCTGCGGTTCGACTTCAATGTGCCGCAGCAGTCGTGGCAGTTCTACCTCTCTGAAGCCGCTCCCGCGATCATCGTTTACTGGCTGGCGAATCGTTTTCTCGGCATCTACCACACGATGTGGAGTTATGCCGCCTCCCGCGACGCCATCCGGCTGGCCCAGGCCGTAACGGTGTCCACGGCGCTGCTGTTTGTGGCCAATCTCACGCTTACGGAGAACCGGTACATCCCCCTCTCCGTCATGCTCATCGGCGGCACATTCGCGTTCCTGGGGATGTCGGCGGCGCGCATCTGGCCC
>SHXV01000017.1 GCA_009693105.1 Dehalococcoidia bacterium | reverse complement strand
TGAGCCACGAGCGGGTGGAGCTCGTCGCGGGCATCGGCGTGCGGGGGGATCGCTACGCCGTGGGGAAGGGAACGTGGAGCGCACCCCGGTACCAGGACAAGCAACTGACGCTGGTAGAGCTGGAGGTGGCGGAAGAATTGGGGATGGCGACGAAGCAGCTGCGCCGCAACATCGTGACGCGGGGCATCCGGCTGCCGGACCTGCTGGGGATGTGGTTCCGCATCGGCGATACGTTGCTGTACGGGGCGCGGGAGTGCCACCCCTGCGCCCACATCGAAGAATTCAACCAGCGCCCCGGCCTGTTCAAGGCGCTGCTGTGGAAGGGCGGGCTGCGCGCCCAGATTCACCAGGGCGGCGAGATCCGCGTGGGCGACCGCATCGTCGCCGACCCGACGATCTGGGCCCGGCCGTGAGCAAACCGACGCTCGCCTTCATCGGCGGAACGGGTGCGGAGGGGCGCGGGCTGGCCAGCCGGTTCGCTCGTGCCGGACACCCGGTGCGCATCGGCTCTCGGGACGCGGCACGAGCAGAGCAAGCGGCCTCGACACTACGGGCGGCGCTGCCGGAGGGAGCAAACGTGTGGGGCGGGGGCAACGCGGAGGCGGTCGCGGCGGCGGACATCGCCGTGCTCACCGTCCCCTACGAGGCCCAGCGGGCGACGCTGGAGGTGTTGCGAGGGGGGCTGTCCGGCAAGATCGTGATCACGGCCGTGGTGCCGATGGAGTTCCGAGAGGGGCAGGCCCGCGCCATCGCCGTGGCGGAGGGATCGGCGGCGGAAGAGGCGCAGGCGCTCCTGCCGCAGAGCCGGGTCATCGGCGCCTTTCACCACGTGAGCGCGCGCAAGCTGGCGAAGCCGGGCCTGCCGGTGGAGGGCGACTGCCTGGTCCTCGGGGACAACGCGGAGGCGAAAGCCACCGTCATGGCGCTGGTGGAGGAGATCGAAGGGCTGCGGCCGGTCGACGCCGGAGGACTCGCGGCCGCCTACCCCGTGGAGATATTCACGGCGGCGCTCGTCTCGATCAACCGGGTGCACCGGCTGGAAACGGGCGTGCGCATCGTCGGACTGAGGGAAGCGCCATGAGCGAACTGCGCGTCCACGGGCTGACCGGCATGCCCGAGATCAGCGCCGGCGACAACTTGGCGGCGCTCCTCATCGAGGCGCTGCGGCGGCAGGAGCTGTCCCCGGAGCCGGGGGACGTGCTGGTCGTCACCCAGAAGGTCGTCTCCAAGGCGGAGGGCCGCGTCGTCGACCTGAGGACGATCGAACCGTCGCCGCTGGCGATCTCTATCGGCAAGGAGCACGGCAAAAGGCCGGACCTGATAGAAGCGATCCTGCGGGAGAGCCGTCGCATCGTGCGGATGGACAGAGGCGTGCTCATCGTGGAGACGCACCACGGCTACATCTGCGCCAACGCGGGCGTGGACCAGTCGAACATCCCCGGCGAACACCACGCCGCGCTCCTGCCCGTCGACCCGGACGCCTCTGCCGCCCACATCCGGGCAGCGATAGGCGTGGCGATGGGGACGGCGCCCGCCGTGATCATCTCCGATACATTCGGGCGGCCCTGGCGCGAGGGCACGACGGAGGTGGCGCTGGGCGTGGCGGGGATGCCGGCGGTGCGCAGCTATGCCGGCGTACGCGACCCCTACGGCTACGAGATGCGGACCAGCGTCATCGCCGTGGCGGACGAGCTGGCATCGACGGCGGAGCTGGTCTGCGGCAAGATCGAAGGCGTTCCGGCGGCGCTCATCCGCGGCTATCACATCGACGAGGGCGAGGGCAGCGGCCGCGACCTCATCCGCGATCGCGACCACGATCTGTTCCGCTGAGGAGGACCGATGGCCGACGATTGCCTGTTCTGCCGCATGGCCACCGTTGCGATGGACGTGCCCAAACTGTATGAGGACGACCTGGTCTTCGCCATCCGCGATATCAACCCGCGCGCGCCCGTGCACGTCATCATCATCCCCAAACGCCACATCACCACCGCGCGCGACCTCGCCGAAAGCGACGGCCCCCTGCTGGCGCGGATGCTCACCGTCGCCAACAGGGTAGCGGAGGCGGAGGGCGTCGGCGCAAGCGGCTACCGGCTGGCGATCAACTGTGGTGAGGACGCCGGCATGACGATCTTTCACCTGCACCTGCACCTGCTGGGCGGCCACGCCCTGGGCGCGGAGGGCTGATGCGGACGGAGGACCTGCGCCGCCGGATGGACGCCCTGCCGGCAGGGCTGCTCCACCACATCGACCGCGTGGTGGCGGAGACGATGCCGCTGGCGGAGGCGCACGGCATCGACCCGGACCTGGTGGCGCTGGCGGCGCAGGGGCAGGACATCGCCCGGGCTATGTCGCCCCCTGACCTGCTACGACTGGCGGCCGACCTGGGCATCGATATCGGCGAGATCGAGCGGGAGACGCCGCTCCTTCTGCACGGCCCCGTCGGTGCAGCGCTGCTGGCCCGCGAGCACGGCATCGGCGATGCGGCGGTGCTGGAGGCCGCCCGCTGCCACTCAACGACCGCGCCGCTCAGGCCGAGCAGGTCGTGATGTTCGATCGCTTCCTTCGTCCAGAGCCACTGTTCCTGGCGAAGCCCCGTTCCGGCCCGGATGCAGGCTTCGATCTCGTCCTCCAGGCGTGGCTGCTGAAACGGCAGCCGTAAGTACGGAGTTCTCATGCCTGTGCCCTACTCTCCCCTAGGTGTTTCCCCTGAGTCCATCATCGGCCGGACGGAGCGGGTCTGTAGATAGCGGGGCGAACTTCCTGTGCTACAATTGCGCCGCGCGGAATTGCATACCGCCTCACATGATGGACAACGACTACGGCCTCGACATTTCCGAGATCATTCGGACGATTAACTCCGCTGACGTGATGACGTTTCGCTTCCTCATCATCAGCCAGCGGCTCCTGATCGACATGCGTACGAACGATCTGGATGGCCCCCTACTCACCCTCGTCCCCCGCGCCACATCCGTGGAGGAGCGCTTCCGCAGCGTGAAGCAGCTCCGTCCCCGCTTTAAGACGCCGGAGAACATCATCTCCGTCTGGTGGCCGCGGTACGCCCGGGGGCTCTCCACCAGCGGCGTCTGGGAGGCCATCCTGCACCGGATCGTGGATCTGGGCTTCCCTGAGGTCGCTGAACGCGCCGCCGAGGTTCTGAAGGAGGTGTGCACGCTGGAGCACGCGGAGGTGCGCAACGCCATCTCCGGCAAGGGCTATCACACGATCTGGGAATACCGCGGGTGACCGGCGATGGGGCGGGCCGACGCCGCTACGTCGCAACGAACGCCCCGGCCATCGCCACCCTCCGGCAGAAGCGCCGCCACCGGTTTGAGCGGATGGTCGCCCGCGCCATTAACGAACTACCCGATACGTTCCGCCAGGCCATCGCCAACCTGGAGATCGTCATCGTCAACCGCCCCTCGGTGGCGGATCGCGCGGAGATGGGCCTGCACCGGGGGGAGGCGCTGCTGGGGCTCTATCGCGGCACCCCGCTGACCCGCCGCGACCAGGGCTACAACCTGACCCTGCCGGACACGATCACCCTGTTCCAGCGCTCAATTGAGGCGCGCTGCCGGGATGAGGCGGAGCTGGTGGAACAGGTCCGGGCCACGCTTCTGCATGAGCTGGCGCATCACTTCGGGATCGATGATGAACGGCTGGACCAGCTGGGCGTGGACTAACTGGGCTCCGCCGGCTCGCCCAGCGCGTCATGATGCATGCCGATCTCAGCGTGAGGGCGGCGCAGCTTATTCGCTACCGCCTCCTCGTACTGGCCCCGGAATCGGCGGGTAAACGAGTGATGCACGCCATCGGGGAATGGGAAGAAGATCTGCGTATCCCCATTATCCAGCACGACGGACATGCTATTATGGGGGACGCCGCTGGGGTTGGGCAGGCTGCTTCGGACGATGACCACGCTGTCCCCCAATCAGGGCGCGCAGACAACGAGCGCCCCATAAGCATTATCGGACGCTTTTGAACCTATCGGAGTGGGGCGCCCTCACGCCCCTATTCCGCCCCTACAACAATGGTGCCCCATGCTGGAACTCTTCGTCGCCGCCATCATGCTCGCAGCGCTCATCATCGCCGATGAGCGTGCGCTGCGCTGGGCTCTGGAGCAGTGGAACGTCTTCCAGCAGCGCCTTGAGGACGCGTGAACGCGGAGATCCTGTCCGTCGGCACCGAGCTCCTGTTGGGCGAGCTGATCGATACCAACGCGCAGTACATCGCCGTGCGGCTGCCCGCCCTGGGCATTGATTGCTACGGCATGCACCAGGTGGGCGATAACGAGCAACGGCTGGAGGCCGCCCTGCGCGGCGCGCTGGCTCGCGCTGACCTGGTGATCATGACCGGCGGGCTGGGCCCCACGGAAGACGATGTGACCCGCGAGGCGATCGCCGCCACCTTCGGGGAGCCGCTTTCGCCCGACCCGGCGCTGGAGGAGGCGTTGCGCGCCCGCTTCGCCGGACGGAACATCCCGCTGGTGGAACGAAACTTCAAACAGGCCCTGCGCATTCCCTCCGCCCGCGCCATTCCCAACCCCCGTGGCACCGCCCCCGGCTGGTGGGTCGAGCGCGACGGCAAGATCGTCGTCGCCATGCCGGGCGTTCCTTCAGAGATGTACCTCATGTGGGAAGAGCAGGTGGCGACGGAGCTGGCGCGCCACCCAACCGGCGCCACCATCCTGTCCCGCACGTTGAAGACGAACGGCCTGGGCGAAAGCATCCTGGACGAGATGATCAGCCCGCTTCTCAAGTCCACCAACCCCAGCATCGGCGTGTACGCCAAACGCGATGGGGTGCACGTACGGGCCACCGCGAAGGCCCCCACCATCGAAGCCTGCCGGGCGCTGATCGAGCCGATGGAGGCCGCCCTGCGCCAGATCCTCGGCGACGCCGTGTGGGGCACCGATGATGAGACGCTCGCCACCGTCGCCGGACGGCTGCTCAAAGAACGCGGCCTCACGGTGGCCACGATGGAGTCCTGCACCGGCGGCTTGCTGGCGGCCGCGTTCACGGAGGCGGAAGGCAGCTCCGCCTACTTCCGGGGCGGCCTGGTCACCTACGCGACCGATGTGAAGGCGCTGGAGGGGGTGGACCCCGTGCTCATCGAGCAGCACGGGGTCATTAGCGATGCGGTGGCGGCGGACATGGCCCGCGCCGCACGGGAACGCTTCGGCGCGGACATCGGCATCGGGGTCACCGGCGTCGCCGGGCCGGCGGAACAGGAGGGCAAGCCGCCCGGCACGGTGCATATCGGCATCGATGTGGGCGGCACAGGCCGAGCCGAGCCCTACCGCATGCCGCAGGGCCGGCAAATGGTGCAGCAGCGCGCCGTGATGACCGCCCTGTTCCAGTTGCGGCGGCGGTTGCTCCAGGCCTGACCTAGTCCGTGAGCATGCGGTAGAGCATGGGCAGCCGGCGCGGCAGCGCTTCCACGTCCGCCAGCACCTCATACCCCATGTCATCGCACATTTGCTTCAGGTAGTCGTGGCCATTGCGGTCCACCGTCAGGGCAAAGGGGGTAACCCCGTGCCGGCGGGCCTCCGTGAGCGCCATCTTCGTATCGCGGATGGCGTACTCCTTCTCCGTTCGGTCCCGCCCGTAGCCGTGATCCTGCGGCCGGCCATCGGACACGAGGAACAGTATCTTCACCCGCGCATCGCTCTCCAGCAGCTTCGCTGTGGTGTGGCGGATGGCGGGGCCCATGCGCGTGCTGCGGATGGGCGCGATCTTATCGATCCGGCGCTGGATCAGCTCACCGAAACTTTCCTTGAGGTCCTTGATCACGTAGAACTCCACGTTGTCCCGCCCGTAGCCGGAGAAGCCGTAGATCCCGTACGTATCGCCGATGGCCTCCAGCGCCCGGATGAGCAGGACGATGCTTTCCTTCTCCACATCGATGATCCGTTTGGGCGGCTTGGTCAGCCCGGGGGAGCGGGTCGCCCACCAGGCCAGGTAGCGGCGCGGGTCGTCATCGAAGTTATCGGTCGGGTGCCCCGACCGGTGCTTATCGATCTCCTCGTCGGTGGAGGCGCTCATGTCCAGCAGGAACGCCACGGCCACGTCCCGCTCGATCTTGTTGCGCCGCCAGTACAGCTTATCCTCCGGCGTATGGCCGGCCCGCCGATCCGCTATGTACTCGATCGCCGCGTCCAGATCGAACTCCTCGCCATCGGGAAGCCGCTTGATCTTGCGGAACAACTCCGGCCGCATCAGTTCAAACTGCTTGCGCGTCTGGTTGATCAGCCCCGCTCGCTCAATGATCGTGCTGTCGTAGAAGGAGGTCGTCCCCTCTTCCAGCTTCTGTTCGATGACCCGGCACCAGCGCGGCTTGTAATCGCCCGCCCGGAAATCCCACTCGTCGTAATAGAAGTAGCGCGGCTCCTCCGCCAGGGGCGTGTCATCCTCCGCCGCGCTCACGTTCCCGTCCGCGCCATCGGACGGCTGGCGCGATTTCTGGGGGGCGCCCTCCGCCTCCTTCAGCATATTCTCGATGAACATGCCGGTGGGGGAGCCGCTCTCCGCGTCCTCCGCGTCCGTCAGCGTGATTTCCACGCTCTTGTCCAGCATCTCTTGCAGTTGTTCCTGCGTGACGGGCATGGTCGCCCCATCAGCGGCATCCTGGGGACCACCCTGCCGCAGCCGCTGGAGGAGCTGCACCAACTCTGGTTTGAACTCGCCCCGGAAGGCAACCTGGCGCGGGCTGGTGTAGGGGCGGTCCTCTTCGGCGCCTTCCTCACCGCCCTCCATGGGGCCGGGTGTCCCGCCCTGTTGGCCGGACGATTCCTCGCCCTTCGGCAGGTCCATCTGCCCCTCACCGGGTTGCTGGAACGTTTGCCAGTCCTTCGGCTCCACGCCTTCTTCATCGGGCTTACGGTTGGGGAGCGATGTCACCAGCTCGTACAGCGCGATCGTCGCCTCCGCCGCATCCTCCACCACTGCCGGCTCGGCGCGCACGCGCGTCAGCACCGCTGCCGCCCGCCGCAACACATCGGAAAGCTGCCCGGGCCAGCGCAGCTCCGCCTCCGGGTCCAGGCTGAGCCGCACCAGCAGCTCCACCAGCGCCTCCCGCAGCGGCAGCGATTCTGGCGCGTCCCGCCCGGCGATCTCCGCCTCCTGGACCTCCCGCAGCGCGGCACGAATGCCGCTGTACTCACGCAGGATGCAGGCGTCCACGCGCGAGTCCTCGGCGATGGCGAACAGATCGGAGGCGAGCTGCCGATCCTTGAACAGATCGAAGAACCGCTCCATCTCGGTCAGGGGCTGCCCCTCCGGCCGAGGTCCGGTCTCCAGCCGATCCCTCCCACTATTGCCGAAAACGGCGCCGGGGCGATCGTACTGGAAGGAGAAACTATCGAACTCCAGGTGGCCGGCCTGGTGCGTGGCGAACACCTTGTACAGCCCGAAGTTCCGCTCTCGATCCGGGTACTGGCGGATGGCTTCGGGAAGATAGATGGAGCCGCCTTCGGTGGACGGCATATCGGAGGATATCCAGCCGATGTGCCGCTCCGCCAGCCCGGAGGACGACGCGATCGCGACATCGTCCCCCGTCAGCGCCTTACAGTACATGCGGAGGATGTCCGCCACGCGGTCCAACTCCACGCGGGGGGAGAGCCCGTCCAGCACTTCCTCTCCCAAACTGGACTCCAGGCGGAAGAAGGCCTCCCCTCCTTCCACCGTCGCGTCCAGGAGATCGCTGCCGCGCTCAAACCAGGAATCCAGCCCCTCCGGGGTAACCCGCGCCAGCACGTCCGGCACGCTCTTCAGATACGCCATGGCGGCGGAGGGGGAGCGAACGGCCAGCGCCTCCGCCTGGCGCAGCACGACGCAATGCGAATCCGGCGCCATCTGGGCCAGCGCATCGGCGCCCTCGGCGAAGCGGGCGTACGTCTGCCGTTGCAGCGTCGACGCGGCTGAGGCGATGAGCCGCAGGTACTGGCCGCGCGCGGCCAGATCGATCCGTTCGAGGAGGGCGGGGCCGTTCTCCAGATAGACACGCGCGTCTGCCCAGCAATGCTCGACGATGACGGAGACGAACTCGATCAGCGCCCCCCGGTCCGCCCGCTCCGCCTCCGCGAGCGAGCGCGGCGCCAAGTCCAGGCAGGCCAGCGCCAGATCATAGGAACGGTCAGCCAGGTCCGAGATCGAACGCACAAGGGCGCGCAGTTCGCCCAGCGCTAGGTGCTCCAGCAGCGTCGCGCTCTGGGCGTAGAACTGAGACACGAGCGAGATCGATTTCCAAGTGCCGCGGTAGAGCGTTATCCCTAGACGGCCCCATTCCTCCGCCTCGCGATCGTCGAGCCGGCGCAGCACCTGCGGCCCGGCCTCGAAATAGGAGCGCGCCATGGCGGAGGAATAGTCGGCCAGCTCCAGACCACGCTGGCCCCAGGCGAGAAGAGCCTCGAAGGAACGGAACTCAAGCACTTCCGGCGCCGCCCGGAGCAGCTCATCGGCCGCCTCCCAGGAGCGCAGGGAGTGGTTGGCCAGCTTCAGCGCTTCCTGCCCCAGAGCAGCCAGCTCGGCGTCGCTCAGCCGGGACGCCAGGGCGGAACAGACGCCGCGATAGCGTTCATCGAGGTGGCCGGCAAACGCCGCCAGCGCCGCCTCTGTGGATCGGATGTGTTCGTTCATGGATAGCTCAGCGGGAAGGAGGGGGGACGAGGACCCGTTCGATGCGGACCTCATCACTGGCGGTATCGAGAAGAGCGTAGCTGATGGCGACCCCTTCTTCGCTGCGCTGCCCCTCACCCGTGGAGCCCGGGTTGATCGCCAGCGTTCGGCCCACCCGCTCGGCCAGGGCGGAGTGGGTGTGGCCCATGATCACGTAATCGTATTCAAGCTCCGCCAGGCGCAGGAAATGCTCGCTGTTCTTGTAGACATAGGTCTTCCACGGCTCAAAGGGGCTGCCGTGCACCATCAGCAGCTTCTTCCCGTTCACCTCCGTTTCAATGCGGAACGGCGATTCCTGGAGGAAGCGGACGTGGTCCTGGTTCACCGGCGTCGCTTCCCGGAGCGCCCGGCCGTGATCGCCCAGCATCACCCACTCGTGGTTGCCCAGGATGACCCGGGCCTTGCGCTCCCGAAGCACATCGAGCACCTCGTTAGAGAAACGGAACTCGTAGATCATATCGCCGGCGCAGAGCAGCTCATCGATGTCCCCCATCATGTCGATGGCGGAGCGGAGGGCGTCGGCGTTGCAGTGAATGTCTGAGACGATACCGAGCTTCACAAATCACGCTTTCGGGGGACTTGCCCCGCTCACGCCCCCCGCAGGGACGTGGCCTATTCAAAGATGGAGGAGACGACCTCTTCCACGCTTCGCTGGACGTCCGCTTCGTCCGTGAGCGCCCACACCACGGCCACCTGGCAGGCACGCCGCGCCGGGATGCCGGAGCGGATGAGCTTGCCCGCGTAGATGAGCAGGCGGGTGCTCACCCCTTCGGACAGGCCATGGTCGCTGAGGTGGCGTATCTTCTCCCCCAGCTTCGCCAGGTCGTGCGCGATATCCTCGGCGACGGCCGCCTCGTGCGCGATGATCTGCGCTTCGTACTCGCGCGGGGGATAATCGAATTCGATGGCGATGAACCGCTGACGGGTGCTGTGCTTCAGATCTTTGAGCGCGCTCTGGTAGCCCGGGTTGTAGGAGAGCACCAGCAGGAACCCGTCCGCCGCTTCTAGGACCTCTCCCCGCTTCTCGATGGGCAGGATGCGGCGGTGATCGGTGAGCGGGTGAATGAGGACGGTCGTGTCCTTGCGCGCTTCCACCACCTCATCCAGGTAGCAAATGGCGCCCGCCTTTACCGCCCGCGTCAGGGGTCCATCCAGCCAGCGGGTGGACTCCCCCTCCAGCAGGTAGCGGCCGACCAGATCGGTCGCGGTCAGGTCTTCGTGGCAGGCCACCGTGACAATGGGAAGCCCCTGATGAGCGGCAGCGCTTCCCGGCGCCGGTGTACCCCCGGGCTGCTCCTTGAGCACCGCTAGCGGGCGGCCCAGCCGGTACGCCATATATTCGACAAAACGGGTCTTGCCGCACCCCGTGGGACCCTTGAGCAGCACCGGCACCTTCTCCCGGAAGGCGGCGGTAAACAGCTCCACCTCATCCTTGACCGGCAGGTAATAGGGCTCCTCATGGGAGACGTATTCCTCGATCGCGAACGTGCGGAAGGTGGCGGCACCCGTTCCAGACTGTGTTGTTGTCACGCTTCGTTCCTCAACGCGCCATGTCTTTCGCCTTCGCGCGGGTTAGTACGTCCGCCCACAGCACATTCACCTGCAAGTGCACGTCTTCGAGCGATCCCGCCGTATCGATGACCCGGAGCGCGTATTGCTTCCGCTCCTCATTCCCCATCTGGGAGCGGATGCGGGCCTCCGCCTGCTCCGGCGTGAGGCCACGGCGCCCCACAAGCCGCTCCAGCGCCACGGATTCCGGCACGGCCGTCACCCAGATCTCGTCCACCAGTGACGCCCAGCCGCCTTCAATGAGGATGGCCGCCTCGATCACGGCCACCGTCGTGGTCCCCTCTCGCCGCAGCGCCTCCAGCCGATCCTCCATCATCCTCCGCATGAGCGGGTGGACGATGCTGTTCAGGGTCTGGAGCTGGGCCGGGTCCGCGAACACGATGGGCCCCAGCTTTTTGCGGTCGATCTTGCCGTCCTCGCCCACGATCTCCCGGCCGAACGCCTGCACGAGCCGATCCCACGCGGGCGCGCCCGGCTCATACACCTCATGGCCGACCTGATCGGCGTCGATAACGTGGGCGCCCAGCTCGCGGAGCATCGCCGAGACGGTGGATTTTCCGCTGGCAATGCCGCCCGTGAGGCCAATCGTGATCAACAGGGCCTCCCTCCCGCTTTCAGGGGACATGGACATAGTCATTGTAGTGACGGCCAATTCAGGGCGTCAAGGCGAAGCAGCGTCGCCGCCGGCCGGCCCGCCGATCTTACGCAGCGCCGCCAGCACGTCCCGCGTGTGCCCGCCGATGGCGAACTCATGGCGGAAGGCGGCGCGGATCACCCCCGTCCGGTCGATGACGTAGGTGGTGCGGGCGGTCATCAGCCCGAACAGCCCGCGTGCCTCGTACAGCTCAGAGACGCGCTTATCGACGTCCGCGGCGAGGGGGAAGGGCAGGCCGTGGTGCGCCCGGAAGGACCGGTGGCGCTCCGCCGTATCCGTGCTCACACCGATGACCGTGGCGCCCGCCCGCTGGATCTCCTCGTAGTTGTCGCGGAAGCCGCAGGCTTCCCGCACGCAGCCGGGCGTCTCATCCTTGGGGTAGAAGTAGAGGACCACGGTCGAATTGCCCCGCCGCTCGGACAGGCGGAAAGTGCCGCCATCGTCCAGCGGCGCCTCGAAGGCCGGCGCCTCCGTCCCGATCTTCAGCACAGGCGGCGGCTACTTTCCCTTCAGCTCGCGCAGCGCCTTCAGCACGTGGTCGCCGTGGCCCTCCGCCTTCACCGCTTTCCACACCTTTAGCAGCTTGCCCTCCGGCCCGATGATGAACGTGGAACGAGTAAGGCCGATGGTGGTCTTGCCGTACTGGATCTTCTCCCCCCAGGCCCCGTAGGCGCTGGCCACCTTCGCGCCCTCATCGGACAGGAGAGGGAAGTTGAGGTTGTACTTGCCGCGGAACTTCTGATGGGATGCGATGCTGTCCTTGGACACGCCCAGGACAACGGCGCCCTCCGCCTCCACCTCCGCCCTCAGGTCGCGGAAAGAGCAGGCCTCCTTGGTGCAGCCGGGCGTGTCATCCCGCGGGTAGAAGTAGAGCACCACGGTCTTGCCGGCGTAGTCCTTGAGCCGGTGCGTCTTCTCGTCCTGGTCCTTCAGCTCGAAATCGGGGGCAGCATCGCCCGCATCCAGCGTGATCGCCACGTCCGTACCCTCCTCTGTGTGGTCTCTTGCAGTATACCGCGCACGCCCCCGGCGATGACGGAGTCACCAATTTCGAGCTCGCCATGGCCGATCTTGCCGTCGGGGCCGGGCATGCGCATGCGCTCCGTCGCCCCGAACACCCGCGTGTAGAAATCAATGGCCGCCGCCCCATCGTTCACGATGATGTAGGGGATCACACTATGGTACCCGTCAGGCACGGCTTTCACGTTACTCGCCATAGGTTCCTCCTCTTACTCTGCGCACCCTACGTCCCCGCAGGCCGTCGTACCCGGTCGAGGAAGACGGCGGAGCGCACGTCGCGGTCCAGCGCGTAGTGGATCGCCTCCCGCAGGTGCCCCTCGATCTCGCTCGCCAGCGCCGCGCTCACCCGCAGCCGCGCCGCCTCCGCGAACGGCTGCGTTTGCAGCAGCCGCAGCAGTTTCAGCGCGTTCAGGGAGAGCGGCCGCACCGCGCCGCTGTCCGGCCCCGGGCAGTCCGGGCAGAGCGCCCCGCCTGAGCCCGGCGCAAAGTACTGGTCCCGAGGCTCCAGTGGCAGCGCGCAGGAGACGCAGCGCCCAAGCTGCGGGCGGTAGCCCAGCGCATCGAGGAGCCGCATCTCGAAGAAACGGCAGACCATCCCCAGCTCATGCGCCCCCTCCTCCAGCAACCGCAGGGCAGAGAGCAGCAGGTGGTACACCCGGCCGTCCGGCTCCTGCGCCGGCCCCGCCTCCGTGAAGCGATCCACCATCTCCGCCAGGTACAGCCCGGCGGAGAGTCGGGGCAGATCCGAGCGCAGCCCGTCGAAAGTCTCCACCGCCTGCGCCTGCGTCACCACGTCCAGGCTTCGCCCCTGGGCCAGCAAGAGGGAGCAGCGATTCAGCACCTCGAGGTGCCCGCCCATCCGGCTCGTCGGCTTGAGCACGCCCTTCGCCACCGCCTCGATGCGCGCCCCCTCCGGCGTGAATAGCGACACGATGCGGTCCGCCTCACCCAGTCGCCGCTGCCGCAGGACGATGGCATCCGTTTTGTACACACGTGGAGGGGGCACGCTAGACTTCCTGCCGATTTTCGATGGCGCGGGCCAGGGTCACGGAATCAGCGTACTCAATGTCCGATCCCATCGGCAGCCCGCGCGCCAGCCGCGTGACCCGCACCCCCAGCGGCGTAAGCAGCCTGCTGATGTACATGGAAGTGGCCTCCCCCTCAAGGCTGGGGTTGGTGGCCAGGATCACTTCGCGCAGCTCCCCCGGCCGCACCCGCTCCAGCAGCTCGCGCAGCTTCAGGTCATCGGGGCCGATGCCGTCCTGGGGGGAGATGGCACCGTGGAGGACGTGGTACAGCCCGTGATAGCTGCCCACCCGCTCCAGCGCCAGGATATCGAGCGGTTCCTCGACAACGCACACTTGCGTGCGATCGCGGGAGAGATTGGCGCAGATGGAGCAGGGCTCCGTATCGGTCAGGTTCTGGCAGATGGAGCAGAGGACGATGCGTTCTTTGACGTCGAGCAGCGCCTCCGCCAGTTCGCGCGCCTCCGCCTCCGGGGAGCGGAGGATGTAGTAGGCCAGCCGTTGGGCGCTCTTGGGCCCGATGCCGGGAAGGCGGTGGAACGCATCGATGAGGCGGGCGACCGGGCCCGCCGCGGTGGTGTAATCGCTCACGCGCTTCGTCCTTCGCTGCTTCGGTTGCGCTCAGGATACGACGAAGCGGGGACGGGCGCCATGCGACGCTAGAGGCCCAGCCCCATCTTGCCGGCGAAGCCGGAGAGCTGCTGCATCTGCAGCCCGCTCACCTGCTCCAGCGCTTCGTTGACGGCGGCGATGATCAGGTCCTGCAGCATTTCCGCGTCCTCCGGGTCGATCACTTCCCGATCGATCGTGAGCGATTCCAGGCGCAGCCCGCCCGTCGCCACCACGGTGACGGCGCCGCCGCCGGCGCTGGCCTGCACCCGCTTCTCTTCCAGAGCCGCCTGCGCTTTCGCCATCTGCGCCTGCATCTGCTGCATCCGCGCCATCATGTCCCGGTTGCGTCCCATCGTTCCCTCCAGCTAGCGTTCGCCGCCGACGATTCGTGCCCCCAGGTCCAGCGCCTCCCTGATCAGGGGCGCGCGGGGGGTGCTGGTCGCCCGCTGCCGGCCGGTAACGCCCGGATCGTGCCGGCACTCCACCCGGTACGGCTTGCCAAACACCTGTTGTACGGCCTCAGT
This sequence comes from Dehalococcoidia bacterium, assembly GCA_009693105.1. GTDB lineage: Bacteria > Chloroflexota > Dehalococcoidia > SHXV01 > SHXV01 > SHXV01. The sequence goes on along the minus strand of SHXV01000017.1, from coordinate 15,346 downwards.
CAGCGCCTTCAGGTTGGCACCGTTATCGCCCAGCGCGGCCCGTTCCGCGTGGGTCTGGTAACGAAAGCCGAACGTCAGCGTGCCCGCTGCATCGTCGATAGCGACGATGTCGCATTCACTGTTGAGGAGCGCCCCCGTGCGCCTGTCCATCTGGCGGGTAAGGTTGTACAGTTCCGTCCAGCGGGCGCGCGCCGCCTTCACCTCCGCCGGGGCGTTGTCCTCCACCGGCTCGCGCGGAAGGGCCGGCTCCCGTGGCTCCGGCGCGGGCCGGGGCGCGGACATAGCGGCGACGGCGGGCACGCCCGCGTCCGGCCGCTGGGCCACCGTGCGGGGCGGCAGCGCGCGCAGGTCAGGGCGTGGATCGGTCCGCTGGGGCCGGCCGGGGGCCGCCGTTCTTCCCTGCGGCGCCGGGCGCGCGGCCGCGGGAGCCGAACGCGGCGGCATGACCACGCGCGACGCCTCCCGCTCCTTCCCCAGGACGCAATCAGCCAGGGCGAGCTCCAACGGGAGCGAGGAGAGCGGATCGTTGCGGAAATCGGCGGCGCTGAAGGCGTGCAGCGCCCGGACGATGTCCTCGGTGCTGGCGCCCGTCACGGCCTGCCGCATCCCCTCCATCTGCTCCGCCGAGACCGGAAGGTCAACCTCAGCCCCCACCTGCACCAGTAAAAGGCCGCGCAGGTACTGGATAACCTCCCGGTTGAACTGGCGCAGGTCCGCGCCGTCATCCCGCACGGCGGCGATGACGCCGAGACCGGCAGCCAGCTCGCGGCGCAGCGCAACCGCCGCCAGCTCCCCCACGCGCGCATCGCCGGTAACGCCGAGTGCGTCCCGCACGTGATCGGCCGTGAGGTCGCGGCCATGGTAAGCGGCGGCCTGTTCCAGCAGGTTCAGCGCGTCCCGGAGCGATCCGGTGGCGGCCCGGGCCAGCAGATCGAGCCCCTCATCGTCCACCGCGATCTTCTCCGCTTTCGCGATCGTGCGCAGCAGCGCGACGACATCAGCGATGGCGACACGCCGGAAATTGAAGCGCTGGCAGCGCGAGAGGATGGTGGCGGGCACCCGCTGCGGCTCCGTCGTCGCCAGGATAAAGATGACGTGCGGAGGCGGCTCCTCCAGCGTCTTCAGCAGCGCGTTGAACGCGGGCTCCGTGAGCATGTGCACCTCATCGATGAGGTACACCTTGCGCTTGCCCACCGGGTGAAACGCCGCTGTCTCCCGCAGCGCCCGTATTTCATCGATACCGCGGTTGCTGGCTGCGTCGATCTCGATCAGGTCGAGCGCCGAGCCGTCGCTGAAGGATTTGCAGGAGGAGCAGCGGTTGCACGGCTCACCGGCCACGGGCGCTTCGCAGTTCACCGCCTTGGCCAAGATGCGGCCAGTGCTGGTCTTGCCGGTGCCACGCGGCCCGCACAGCAAGTAGCCGTGGGCCACGCGATCCTGCTCCACGGCGTTGCGCAGCGTGCGGCTCACCGGCTCCTGCCCGACGAGATCGCCGAAGGAGCGGGGACGCCACGTGCGGTAGAGGGCTTCAGACAAAGGGGACTCCCGAAAACAAAAGACGGACCGGCGATACTCGTTTCGCCGTCCGCCGGACCCGGTTTCTACGGGCATCGCCATTATACGGCAGGGACGGACGCTGTCAAAGCAAACGCGACGTCCCCTGCACGATGGCCCCGGCCCTGAGACGATGCTAAAGTCCACGTCGTTTCAGCACGCACAGGAAGGTCCGCATGGACGAGACACCGCATGAACTCGCGGCGCTCCAGGGCCTGCTCGATGAGAGCTACGCCCGCGCCGGGGAGCACTAGCGCAGCATCTTCACGCCGGAGCGGCGCATAACGGCGGCGGAGCTGCCGGAGCTGCTGCGGGGGATGCAGCTGCTCAACCTAGCCACGGTGACGAAGCGCGGCAAGCCGCGCGTGGCGCCGGTCGATGGGCTGTTCCTGCACGGTCGGTTCTACTTCGGCTCCTCGCCCCACTCAGCACGCTTCCGCCACATCGCCGCACGCCCGGCGGTCAGCGCCACCCACACGCGAGGGGAGGCGCTGGCGATCATCGTCCACGGGACGGCGGTGCCGTTCGACTTCCTGGCGCCGGAGCACGAGGAGTTCCGTCGCTACTGCGTCGAGGTCTACGGGGAGGCGTGGAACGAGTGGGGCCGCGATACAGCCCGCTATGCCCGCATCGACGCCCACACCATGTTCACATTTCGCATGGAGAGCGCAGGGGGATCTGAATGACCGCAGACGTGGAGATTCGCCCATATCGCTCGGCGGATCAGCCAGGCATTCTCTTGCTGCATGGAGAGCGCACCGACGGAGTGACGGCCCGAAGGCTCCACCTATGAAGGACGCATCACGAATGATTTCCGCCCGCGAGAAGATCGTCGGCGAGGTTCGAAGGCTGCTCGCTACCCGGACAGCCCCGATGCTTGTCGCCTTCGATGGACCGAGCGGCTCCGGCAAGTCGACGCTGGCGCAGATGGTCGCCGTGGAACTGAGCGCGGCGATCGTCCATGGCGATTATTTCTTCACGGCAGATATCCCAGATGTCGATTGGGACAGCCTAACGGCAGCGGAGAAGGTCCGTGACGTTATCGACTGGAGGCGGCTCCGCAAGGAGTCGCTGTCGCCGCTGCTCGCGGGACATGACGCGAGATGGCGCGCCTTCGACTTTGCAGCGAGGCACCCCGACGGTACCTATCCCTTGCAGACGGATTTCACCGAGGTCAGAGCGTCCGGGATCATCATTCTCGATGGCACTTACTCAACACAACCCGGACTCGCCGACCTGATCGATCTGTCTGTGTTTGTCTATGCGCCCAGAGACGTACGCCATCGGCATCTCGCGACAAGGGAAACGACCGATTTCCTGCGAGCATGGCACGCACACTGGGACGAGGCGGAAGAGTTCTGCTTCTCGCACATGCGCCCCAAGTCATCATTCGACTTGCTCATATCGATCCGGTAGCGCCTACCCGCCGCCGTCCTCCAGGGCCTCCCGCTCCCGCGCCTGCATCGCCGCCCGCTCCTCCGGCTCAGCGTGGTCGTAGCCCAACAGGTGCAGCACTCCGTGGACGACGAGCAGGTTCAGCAGCTCCGGCACAGGCTGTCCCTGCTCTGCCGCCTCCCGTTGCGTGTAGGGTAGCGCGATGGCGAGATCGCCCAGGTAGCGCGGCTCCGCAGCGTCGACGGCATCCACCCAGCCCACGTCCTCGCCCGGTTCCGCCGATTCCTCGCCAAATGAGAGCACGTCCGTCGGCTCGTCCAGCCCCCGATAGCGGCGGTTGAGCTCACGCACCGTGTCGTCGCACGTGACCAGGATGGACAAAGCGGCCGGCCCGGCCACGCCCTCCGCCCGCAGCGCCGCCCGCGCCGTCCGCGCCAGCGCGCCGGCATCGACCTCCGCGGCGAACGGCGGCTCTACGTCGACGGTAATGTCGTAGGGGAAATCGGGGGCCACGGGCGGCTCAGGAGAGCGACAGCGCGCTTGCCGCGCGACGCGCCGCTTCCATAAGCGGCAGCGGCATGACGCCGACGATGAGCACGCCAAGCGTCGTGACCGCCAGCGCCAGCCCCAGCGATCGCCCGGCGGAGACGCGGGCTTCGGACGCGGGCGGTAGGAGGAACATCGCCCGCACCACGCCGATGTAGTAGAAGGCGGAGATGCCCGTGTTGAGCACGGCGATGACGACCAGCCACTCCAACCCCGCCTGCATCGCCGCGTTGAAGATGTAGATCTTGGCGATGAACCCGGCCGCCGGCGGGATGCCGGTGAGCGAGAACATGCAGACGGCCATCGCCAGCGCCACCAGGGGAGCGCGCCGGTACATGCCGGCGAAGTCGGCGATCGTTTCGGACCCGGTGCGGGCGGAGATGATGATGATAGCCGTGAACGCCCCCAGGTTCGTGAAGGCGTAAGCCGCCAGGAAGAACAGCACCGCGGAGGCACCGGTGCTCCCGCCACCCGCCGTGATCGCGGCAACGCCGATGAGAAAGTAGCCCGCCTGAGCGATGGAGCTGTAGCCCAGCATGCGCTTGATGTCCGTCTGCCGGATGGCGGCGACATTGCCCACGATCATCGAAACCGTGGCGATGGCAGCGAACACGTTGGCCCAGTCCCCCCGAATCACGTCGCTTCCCAGCGCCTCGTGGAACACGCGCAGAACAATGGCGAAGCCCGCCGCCTTGCTCCCCACGGACAGGAACGCCGTCACCGGAGTAGGCGCGCCCTGGTACACGTCCGGCGCCCAGCCGTGGAAGGGCGCCACCGCCATCTTGAAGCCGAACCCCGCCGTCAGGAACGCCACCGCCAGGATCAGCGCCGGCCGGGCGCCGTCACCGCCCGCGCCCACCGCTTCAGCAATGCCGGACAGCGATGTCGTGCCGCTGATGCCGAACAGGAACGCCATGCCGTAGAGCAGGATCGCGCTGCTCGTCGCGCCGATGAGCAGGTACTTCATGCCCGCCTCGGTGGAACGCTCCGTCTTGAGGAAGGCGGCCAGCGCGTACATTGGGATGCTGACCGTCTCCAGGGCGACGTAGATGGCGATCAGATCGCGCGTGGAGGTGAGCAGCATCATGCCGCTCAGCGAAATCAGCATCAGCGCGTAGTATTCGCCACTCCGAGCGGTGAATCGCGCTACGTACTCGATGGAGGCGATGACGACGATCGCCGCCGTGGCCAGAAAGAGGAAGGCGAAGAAGATGGAGAAGTCATCCACCACCAGAATGGCGTGGAAGCCGGCGCCGCGCTCCCCCCGCCAGATGAACGACGCCGTGACGATAGCCGCCAGCGCCAGCCCCGATAGGACGATCGCCACCAGCGCTGCCCTGCTGCGCAGCACAAGATCCGCCAGGATGATGATGCCCGCCGTCGCCATGACGATGATGACCGGGGCAAGCAGGTAGAGATCGTGGGCCACGGTGGCTCCTCGCCGGCTACAGCCGGGCTATGATCGGCTCCACGCCGAGCCGGATAACGTCCGTGAGCAGGGCCGGGTACACCCCCACGGCGACGATGCTGATTACCAGCGCGACCACGGGCAGCCGCTCCCACCAGGCCGTCGCGTCGCCCAGGTTCGCCCAGCGCTCGTCCAGCGGGCCGTGCATCACGCGCTCCACCGTCCACAGGATGTAGGCGGCGGAGAGGACCACGCCGGTGACGACGAACAGCGTCGCCACCTCGTGCGCATGGTACGAGCCAAGGAACACGGTCAGCTCCGCGGCGAAGCCGGAGAGCGCGGGCAGCCCCAGCGAAGCGAGCCCGGCGATGACAAACCCCAGCCCGATGAAGGGCAGCCGGGAGGCCAGGCCGCGCATCTCCGGGATCTGCCGGGTGTGCGTGCGCTCATAGATCAGCCCCACCATGATGAAAAGCAGCCCCGTGATCGTGCCGTGGGTGAACATCTGCAGCGCGGCGCCGGAAACGCTAGTCACCCCCAGACTGGCGACCCCCAGCAGCACGAAGCCCATGTGGCTCACGGAGCTGTAAGCGATGAGCCGCTTCAGGTCCGTTTGCCTCAGCGTGACGATGGCCCCGTATACCACGCTGATCGCGGCCAGCGTCGCCAGAAGCGTGCTGTAATCCTTCGCCACGTCCGGCATCAGCCCCAGGCAGAAGCGGATGATGCCGTACCCGCCCATCTTCAGCAGGACACCGGCCAGCATGACGGAGACGGCGGTCGGCGCGTCCGTGTGCGCGTCGGGCAGCCACGTGTGTAGCGGAAATATGGGGAGCTTCACGGCGAACGCGGCGAAGATCAGGAAGAAGATGGCGCTGACCGGCAGGATCGTCCCGGCGATCGGCATGCCCTGCAATTCCATGTAATCGAACGTCCCCATGGAGAATCCCAGGGCCAGCAAGCCCACCAGCATCAGGCCGGAGCCCGCCAATGTGTACACCAGGAATTTCATGGCGGAGTACTCTTTGCGCCCGCTCCCCCAAATGGAGATAAGCAGGTACATCGGGATCAGCTCCACCTCCCAGAAGAGGAAGAACAGCACCAGGTCCAGCGAGGTGAACACCCCCAGCACGCCCGCTTCCAGCACCAGCAGCCAGGCGAAGTACTCCTTGGGGCGCAGCTCAATGTGCCAGGAGATGAGCACGGAGAGGAAGGTCAGCAGGCCGGTGAGCAGCACCATCACCAGGCTGATCCCGTCGACAGCGAAGAGGTACTGTACGCGGAAGTCGCTCAGATCGATCCAAGTGAACCGCTGCTCGTACTGGAAGCCGCCCGCCTCCCGGTCGAAGCCCAAAAACAGCACAACAGTCGCCGCCAGCACGATGAGCGTCGTCAGCGCCGCCACCACGCGCGGGCGCAGCGCCCCACCGGAGGGGAGCAGCGCGATTAGCAGCGCGCCCAGCAACGGGAAGAAAACGATAACCGAGAGCACGCGTCCCCCTACGGATGCAGAATCATGATGCTCGCCGCCACGACGACCGCCCCGATGATGAACGTGGCCCCGTAGGCCTGGTATTCGCCCGTGACGGTACGCCGGGCGCCCTCCCCCGTCAGGGCGGTGACCCGCGCGACGCCGCCGACGATGCCATCGACGACAACGCGGTCGAAGGCGTCGGCGAAGCGGACCAGCCAGCCGTAGAACAGCCGCCGCACGAAGATGTCCTCATACAGCGTGTCCAGGTAGTACTTGTTACTCAGCAGCACGTAGAGCGGCTTGAGCAGGGCCCCGACGCGCTCCGGGTTGATCATCCGCTTGTAATAGGTGACCGTGGCCAGCCCGATCCCCAGCAGGGCAGCGCCGGTGGACACCACAGCGATCCAAGCGCGGAAGTGGAACTCGTGCGGCTCCACGCCTTCCGGCAGCGCCCCGTTCACCAGGTGAGTGAACGATTCGTTCCAGTTCCAGAAGCCGGACAGCACCGCCGGCACCACCAACACCAGCAGTGGCAGCGCCATGCTCCTCGGACTCTCGTGCGGATGCGCCGCCGCTCCGGGCTCGCCGTGGCCATCGCCCGGGTCCCCACCTCTGTACTCGCCGGAGAACGTGAGGTAGATGGCGCGGAACATATAAAACGCAGTAAGGAAGGCCGCACTCACCGCCATCCAGAAGAAGACGGGGCCGTGATCCCACGCCCCCGCGATGATCTCATCCTTGCTCCAGAAGCCGGACAGCGGCGGGATTCCGGCCAGGCTGAGCGAGGCGATGACAAAAGTCCACGTCGTGATCGGCATGTGCTTGCGCAGGCCACCCATCTTGCGCATGTCGAACGTGTTGGTGGCGTGATTGACGGAGCCAGAGCCAAGGAACAGCAGCGCTTTGAAGAAGGCGTGGTTCATCAGGTGGAACACCGCCGCCGGGTAGGCGCCCACCCCCAGCGCCAGCATCATGAACCCCAACTGACTGATCGTGGAATAGGCCAGGACACGCTTGATGTCCGTCATCACGACGCCGAGCAGCGCCGCGCCCAGCGCCGTAATCACGCCGATGACCGCCACCGTCTCCATCGCATTGTGGGAGACGCTGAACACGGGGAACAGCCGAGCCACCAGGTACACCCCCGCCGCCACCATCGTCGCCGCGTGGATGAGGGCGGAGACCGGGGTCGGGCCCTCCATCGCATCGGGCAGCCACACGTGCAGGGGGAACTGCGCGCTCTTGCCCGCCGCCCCGGCGAAGACGCCCAGGGCGAACCAGGTGAGAACGGAGCTGCCCAGGGCGCCGGCCAAAGCCGCTTCGTGAATCTCGGCGATGTTCAGGGTCCCGGCATGGCTGTAGATGAGCAGCAGCGCCGACAGCAGGCCCAGGTCGCCCAGCCGGGTGACGATGAACGCCTTCTTCGCCGCTGCCGCCGCGCTCGGCCGCTGGAACCAGAAGCCGATGAGCAGGTAGGAGGATGCGCCCACCAGCTCCCAGAAGGCGAACAGCATCACCAGGTTATCGGCAAGGACCAGCCCCAGCATCGCCGCCGTGAACAGCGACATCACCGCGAAGTAGCGCCGATAGCCGGGATCGCCCGCCATGTAGCCGCGGGAGTAGATCTGCACCAGCAGCGCCACGGAGCAGACCACCACCAGCATGACCGCGGTAAGGCCGTCCAGCCGCACGCCCATCTCGATCGTGAGCGGGCCCAGCGTCATCCATTCATGGCTGCCGAAGCCGACGATGTGGCCGCCCGCCGCGATCGCGCTGTCCAGCGCCCAGAACGACAGCCCCAGCGACCCGGCAAGCGCCACCGCGATGATGCAGCAGGAGTACCCCACCGGCACACGCAGCAGCCCCCCCACCGCGATCAGCAGCAGCGCCACCACCGGCAGCAGGAATATCGTCCAGACGAGGCCCTCAGTGATCGTGCTCACAGCGTCCCCTAGATCTTCCGCAGGATTTCGCGCGCCACGTGCGTCTTGCTATCGGGCACGTAGAGGGTGCGCGGCGTCATCTTCCCCACCGTGGGGTCATCCAGCGGCGGCATGACCCGGATGGACAGCGCCTCGCTGTTCAGCACTTCTTTCCAGGTCTCCGCCAGGTAGGCGTTCTTCACTTCAAACAGCTTGGTCCACATCAGCTCACCACTTCAGCGTACTCATGTCTTCGGCATCGATGCTGGCGCGGGTGCGGTACACGGCCACGGCCAGCCCCAGCGCCAGCGCGGCCTCGCCCGCGGCCACGGTAATCACGAACACCGCGAACACCTGCCCGGCGATCGGCTGGGCCGATTCGGTGAAGCGGGCGAAGGCGATGAACGTGAGGTTGACGGCGTTGAGCATGAGCTCCACTCCCATGAGCGCGCCGATGAGGTTGCGCTTTGCCAGCACGATGAACAGCCCGATGGCGAACAGGACCGCGCTGACGATGAGGTAGTGCTCGATCCCGATCGTCATGTCACTCCCCGTCCCCGCGCACCAGCACGATGGCACCGATCATGGCGGCGAGCAACAGCACGCTCACCACCTCGAACGGGAGCACCCACGTATCGAGCAGCGCCTCGCCCAGCAGCGCCGCCGTTTCGTCGAAGCCCTCGCCACCCCGGAGCGGCCAATCCACGTTGAGCACGGCGTAGATCACCACCGCGGCGAGGCCCGCTGCGGCGCCTCCGGCCGGGAGCGCGTAGCGGCTCTCCCCGTTGTGGCGGCCCGCCAGCGGGGTCAGCATGAGGGCGAAGATGACCAGGATGGAGATGGCGCCGACATAGATGAGCACCTGCCCCACCGCCAGGAAATCGGCGGAGAGGGTAACGAACAGGCCGGCCATGCCCGCGAAGGCGACGATGAGCGCCAGCGCCGCATGGAACAGGTTGCGGAGCGCGACGACTAGCAGTGCGGCGCCGACGGTCATGGCCGCGAATACCCAGAACGCGATGACGATGCCTGTGCCGTCCACGCTGCCCTCCCGGTCCCACCGGGAACATCCGCACCACGCGGGGAGAGGCTTGCTGAACTACGTGCCCCCGGGCAACCCTTCCGTCGCCGGGCCGGGCACGAAACCGATCTCGCTGCGCAGGACGATGTCCCCCGCCCGCGGCCTATCGTATCCAAAGGCGCGGGCGTAGGTGTACACCAGCGCCACGGTGAGCGCGAGGTTCACCACCGCGAATGCGGGCAGGGTCACCCCTGCCGACCAGCCGTTCTCATGCCACAGGAGCACTTCCAACCCCACCACGAACACGTTCACCAGGGAGAGGGGGAGGAGGAACTTCCAGGCGAACGCCATCAGCTGGTCGACGCGCAGCCGGGGCAGCGTGCCGCGCAGCCAGATGAGGACAAGGAAAAAGAAGTAGAGCTTGCCGATGAAGATGAGCCAGCCCGGCACCCACTGCTCCAGTCCCCACATGTACCAGCCGCCGAAGTACACAGCAGCCACCAGCGCGGAGATGGCCAGCGCGTTCGTGTACTCCGCTGCGTAGAACAGGGAGAACTTCATCCCCGAGTATTCGGTGTGGTAGCCCGCCACGATCTCCGACTCCGCCTCCGCGATGTCCGCCGGCGTCCGGTTGAGCTCCGCCGTGGAAGCGATGTAGTAGACGATGAACGCCATCGGCTGGAGCAGCACCAGCCAGACGTGGTAATCCGCCTGCCACTGGACGATCCCGCTCAGGGAGAGGCTCCCTGTGAACAGGGACACGCCCAGGAGGGTGACGACCACCGGCACTTCGTAGCTGATCATCATGGCGACGACGCGCATGGCGCCAAAGAGGGAATACTTGTTGTTGGAGGACCAGCCCGCCATAAAGACGAAGATCGTGGTGAGGGAGCTGAGGGCGACGAAGTAGAGCAGGCCGATGTTCAGGTCCGCCATCGCCATGTTCTTCCCCCAGGGGATGACCGCGTACACGCCTATGGCCGGGATGAACATGAGGATGGGCGCCGCCCAGAACACCCACTTATCGCCCGCGGGGGGCGTCAGCGCTTCCTTCAGCATCACCTTGAGCGCATCGGCGATGGGCTGAAGCAGCCCGTAGGGGCCCACCCGGTTGGGGCCGCGCCGGATCTGGAACCGGCCGATGACCCGCCGCTCGATCCAGACCACGCCAAGCTGGCTGGGCACCAGGAACGCCATCGTCGCCAGCACGCCGATCAGCCCGGCGGCGATATAGGCCACCGTATCGTTGCCCCAGCCGTCCACCCAGCCCAGGAGGGCGCGCGACAGGTTGGACAGGTCGGAGATGTTGTACCAGGCGCCCTTGAGGAATGGGAACGGCATCAGCGGTCCACCTCACCCACCACGATGTCCACGCTGCCCAGGATGACGACGGCGTCCGCCACCGTTGAGCCGATGGTCATCTTCGGCAGGGCGGTAAGGTTGATCAGGGAAGGGGCGCGCACGTGGAAGCGGTAGGGGGCGGGGCCGCCATCGCTCACGATGTAGAAGCCAAGCTCCCCCCGCGGCCCTTCGACGGCGGCGTAGGCCTCCCCCACCGGGGGGCGCAGCGCCAGCGGCACCGGGTTCGTCGCCTGGCCTCCGGGGAGCTGCTCCAGACATTGCTTGAGGATGCGCCCACTCTGGCGCATCTCCTCCAGCCGGACGCGGAAGCGATCGTAACAGTCGCCGTTGCGGCCTACCGGGATCTCGAACTGCATGCGGTCGTACACGGCGTAGGGGTCGGCCTTGCGCAGGTCCCACGCCACGCCGCTGCCGCGGAGCATGGGGCCGGTGCAGGAGAAGTTGATCGCCTCTTGCGCCGTCAGCACCCCGATGCCCTTGGAGCGGGCGAGCAGGATCTCGTTCTCGACCAGCAGCCCTTCGTACTCGTCCAGGATGCCCGGCATCTCCCGCACCAGTTCCCACGCCTTGGGGAGGAACTCGTCCGGGATGTCGTAGGAGACGCCGCCGATGCGGACGTAGTTGCAGGTGAGGCGGGCGCCGCAGGTCATCTCGAACAGGTCGAGGATGCGCTCCCGCTCCTTGAACATGTACATGAGCGGCGTTTGCCACGCCCCGCAATCGTTCACGAACGTGCCCACCGCCATGGCGTGGCTGGCGATGCGCTGGAACTCCGCCATGATCACGCGCAGGTACTGGCCCCGCTCCGGCACCTCGACGCTCGCCAGCTTTTCCACCGCCATCACGTAGGCGAGGTTGTTGGACATCGCCGCAAGGTAATCGATGCGGTCGGTGAAGGGGATGTTCTGGGTGTAGGTGCGCTCCTCTGCCAGCTTCTCCATGCTGCGGTGGAGGTAGCCCATGATCATGTCGGCGTCGGTGATGACCTCGCCGTCCAGCGCCACGCGAATGCGGAACACCCCGTGCGTGCTGGGGTGCTGCGGCCCGATGTTCATGATGAATGGCTCGGTTTGCATCGTCATGGCGCAGCGTTCCTCGTCAGCTCGTGCCGCGTGGGCTCAGGTCCAGCTCCCGGCCTGGGAACTCGTGGGGGAAGCCCCCCAGGCCGGCGTTGCGGCCAGGCATCTGCAGAAAATCCTTGCGCAGCGGCCAGCCGGAGAACCCCTCCCAGAGGAGGAGGCGACGGAGGTCCGGGTGCCCGCGGAAGCGTATGCCCATGAGGTCGTAGACCTCCCGCTCCTGGAGGATGGCCCCGTACCAGATCGGCACCACGGAATCGACGGTCGGCTCCTCGCGGTCGGTGACGGCGGTCTTCAGGACTCCGCGCTGGTTCCGGCGCAGGGAGAGCAGGTGGTAGACCAGCTCGAATCGCTGCAGCCGGTCCACCGCCGTGACGGAGCAGAGCTGGGTGAAGTTCAGAGCTTCGGAGTCATGGAGGAAGCGGGCGACTGCCAGCAGCGATTCCGGCTGCACCTCCACCCAGTCCGGCCCGGTGGCGACGACGGCGCCCGGCACCCCCGCGGCGATCGCGGAGGCCAGCTCCGCGCCGCTGAGTTCCGCAGTCACTTCACCCACTCCAGGGCGCCCTTCTTCCAGTCGTAGGCAAAGCCGATGACGAGGATGCCGATGAAGATCATGGCGGCGACGAATCCGCCCACGCCGAGCGTGTCGAAGGCGGCGGCCCAGGGGAAGAGGAACAGCACTTCCACATCGAAGACGAGGAAGAGGAGGGCGAACAGGTAGTAACGGAAGTTGAACTGGACCCAGGCGGTGCCTTCCGACTCCACGCCGCACTCGTACGTCTCGCTCTTCACGGGATTGGAGATGGCGGGACGGAGGTGGAGGCGGCCGAACAGCCAGGAGGTGAAGATGGCGCCGGCGGGGAAAACGAGACCGACGATGAGCAAGAACGAGGCGTGACCGTATTCGCCGAGCATTGGCGTGGCACCCCTTCCCCAGATTCAGCGACGATTGTGAAATTCCGCGCCAAGTGTAGCACGGGGAAGATACGCGGGCAACGCCGGTTAGCTCATAACCTCCTGCCAAACGAAGAGGAGGTTGTCTAGCTGAGCGACTAGATCTTTGGGCGTTAGGTTGGCTTCTTCCCCATCCGTAAGGAGATGCAGGAACATCGTCTCCGCCAGGTACTCCTCGGATTCGCCGAGACTGTCGTAGAGCGGATAAGTGGTGTTAATCACAATCCGTGGACCAGCATCCGTTTCGCGTGTTTGAGCTCTGGACGTTCGCCCTAGGTCATCAAAGTCGAGAGGCGGGACGCCCGCGCTGAACCCGACGTAAGAGCCGGCCTATCGCGTCTTCGGTGGTTCGGTGCGATTTCGAACCTCGCCTCGGCTACGGCTCGTTTCAGAAGGTTCGGGGCTTCCACTGCGAGCTTGGGCCTTCGCTCGTCCACCAGGCGCTACCCCATCGCCTCCTGGCAAACTACCCGGCGAAGATGAGTGATAGAATTGGATTCTTTTGAGAGTGGCCTCGACCGAGTGCCGTACGTTCTCTGCTCGTTTGCGTTGTTGCCTACTGACACTGTTTCCTTCATTAAGGGAGTTAAGAAACGTGACAAGCGGCTGCATCTGCTCATGCATGAACTCCTGGACTGCGATCCATCCGTGTGAGTCCCTGTCCCACCCGTCCTTAGTCGTGTTTGGCCTGAGATGATTGATCTCGATTTCGCCAACCAGTCGTTGGAGGCTCCCACGGCCCGCAAGATAGTGGGTAAATTCCTCGCCGTCGGTGATTAGTCGACCGTTAAATACGGTTCTGACGCCTGCTTTAAGACCGACACCCCTACCGATCTTGAATTTCTCCCGATCCGTTATCCAAAGTCGCCCTTTGACTGTTACGCCGCCTTCCAGTTTTCGCGACGGAATATCGACAGCGCGGTCTACATAGCTCGGTGCAAAGGGGATGTCTAGAGGGTCAACTTGAACGCCATCGACCTTTATCGTGCAGTGCCCTTGAAGCAATAGCGTTCGGTATGTATTCGATAGCTTTGCCTTTAATATCCCCGCCTCATACCGGCGAGGCTTCAGACCACGAAGCCGTACATAAGTAAATCCGGCATTCGCCTCGACCTCCGACAAGAGCTTGGGCAACTGGCGCTGCTCTAAGATTTCGGGCGAGGTAAAGAGAAGGACAGTCCTACTGCCCCAGTGCGCGTCATAGAAGCGAAGGATTTCATTTGACTCGCTGCGTCGGACAATGATTTCCAGTGCCTCGGCCAGGTAAATCGCGGCGAGCTTGCCACCGACGTGCCACTGACCAATATCAGTTGTGAGATGTTCGTGACCTGTGCCCCAAGAAATCCAGTCCCGAAGGTCCGCCGCACCCATTCCCTGCCCACCCGTATCCAGGACCACGATCTCGTCTCTACTCTTGTTCAAGCGGATGTCTACAGTGAGGTGACGTCCCTTCCTGTAATCGAAGGGATTATCGATCAGCTCCATCAACGCATCGGCTACAGAATCGTATTGGTTTGAGAGAGCAATCAACGCTTCCCGACCGATAGTTTCTTGAAGCACCACCATCCTATAGCTCCTTAAGGCTTAAGCCAGCAAATACTGGCATTAAAAAGTACCGCGCACACGTTCCGACAGGCCCACCACAAACGGCAAAGTTGACCCACGGTCGCCCCGCCGCTAAGCTCGCTTCCGCACACCCAATACCAGCGAGCGAGGACGAACAGCCATGGCCACCAACGCCTCCGGCACCCGCACCGAAACCGACAGCATGGGCGCCATGCAGGTGCCCAACAGCGCCTACTGGGGGGCCCAGACCCAGCGCTCCATCGAAAACTTCCGCATCGGCGGGGAGCGCCTGCCCCGCCCCCTCATCCGGGCGCTCGGCATCATTAAGCACGCCTCCGCCACCGTGAACGAGACGCTGGGCAAGCTCGATAGCGCGGTTGCCAACGCCATCCGCACGGCGGCGGAGGAAGTGATCGCGGGCACGCTGGACGACCACTTCCCCCTCGTCGTCTGGCAGACCGGCTCCGGCACCCAGTCCAACATGAACGCGAACGAGGTCATCTCCAACCGCGCTATCGAGCTGATGGGCGGGACGATCGGCTCCAAGAGCCCGGTCCACCCCAACGACCACGTCAACATGTCCCAGTCGTCCAACGACGTCTTCCCCGCCGCCATCGCCATCGCCACGGCGGAGCAGTGCGTCACCCTGCTCCTGCCGGGGCTGGCCCATCTCCACCGGGCGCTGGTGCAGAAATCGCAGCAGTTCGACCGCATCGTCAAGATCGGGCGCACCCACCTGATGGACGCCACGCCGCTCACGCTGGGGCAGGAGTTCTCCGGCTACGCCACCCAGGCGGAGCGCGCCATGGCCCGCGTGGAGAGCGCGCTGCCCCGCGTGTACGAGTTGGCGCTGGGCGGCACCGCCGTCGGCACCGGGCTCAACACCCACCCGGAGTACGCCGTGCGCGTGGCGACGGAGATCGCGAAGTACGCCAGCATGCCCTTCGTCACCGCGCCGAACAAGTTCGAATCGCTCGCCGCGCACGACGCCCAGGTGGAGCTGTCCGGTCAGCTCAAGACGATCGCCGCCTCCCTGATGAAGATCGCCAACGACATCCGGCT
>SHXV01000053.1 GCA_009693105.1 Dehalococcoidia bacterium | reverse complement strand
GGAAGGCGCTCATCGACCGGCTGAAGGACGTGATCCCGAGGCAGATGTTCGACGTGCCGTTGCAGGCGGCGATCGACAACCGGGTGATCGCGCGGGAGACGATCCGGGCGCTGCGGAAGAACGTGCTGGCGAAGTGCTACGGCGGCGACGTTTCGCGCAAGCGCAAGCTGCTGGAGAAGCAGGCGGCAGGCAAGAAGCGGATGAAGCGGGTGGGAAACGTGGACATCCCGCAGGAGGCGTTCCTGGCGGTGCTCAAGCTGGACCGCTAGCGCGTCCTCGACAAGCGTTGACGGCGGCGCGATAATGCGGGCGCCAACGGCAAGGAGGCTCCCGTGACGACTGAGCGCAACGGCGATGAGCCCGTCCTCACTCGGGACTTTCTCCTCGTCTGCGCCTCGACGTTGTTCGTCATGTCGTCGCACTTCTTCTTCTTCCCCGTCCTGCCCAAGTTCGTGACGGCGCTAGGCGGCAGGGAATCGGAGATCGGCATCCTCTTCGCCGTCTCCAACGCGGCCTCGCTCGTCATCCGTCCCTTCGTCGGAAAGATCATCGATGACGTCGGCCCGCGAAAGATCGCCATCCTCGGCGCGCTGATGTACCTGACGACGGCGCTCTCCTACCAGTTCGCCCAGAGCTTCGGAGAGCTGCTGTTCTCCCGTGTGCTCAGCGGGCTCGCCCTCGCCCTGTTCTCGACAGCGACCGGCACCTACGCCGCCCTGATCGCGCCGCCGGAGCACCGCGGCCGGGCGATGGGCTATTTCGGCACGGCGGGGAATCTTTCCTTCGCCTTTGGCCCCCTTGTTGCCGTTGGCATTCTTACCGGGGGGTCGCTGAACTTACTGAACCGGAGGGCCGCCGACTTCCTCGACGGGATCACCGGCCACACGCCGACCGTGGAGAACTTCACGCTCGTCTTCATCGCCGGCGGTTTCTTCGCCCTCGTCGCCGTGCTCACGACGTTGACGATGCGGGAGCGCCGCGCCTCCGGCGCCGCGCCGAAACGGTCACTGCGCTCGCCAGCGGAGTGGTTCACGCCGCCCGCCCTGCTGCCGGCGTCGGTGGCGTTCGTCCAGACGTGGGGGTTCGCCGCGATCATCACGTCGATCCCCCTGCTCACGGAGGCGCGGGGCATGGACGACGCCGAGCGTTACTTCTACTTCTTCTACGCGGGCACGATCCTGCTCTCCCGCGTCCTCCTCGGCGGCATGTCAGACCGATACGGCCGCGGTATGTCGATCGTGCCGGGGCTGGCCGCGATCGCGCTTGCTCTGCTTATGATCGCCGTCGCCGAGAACCGCCTCACGCTCTACGTCGCAGCGACGATCTACGGGCTGGGCGCCGGCTCGGTGCAGCCGGCGCTTCAAGCGCTGACGATCGACATTGTGCGACCGACGGAGCAGGGCCGGGCGATGAGCACGTTCACGCTGTCCAGTGACACGGGTATGGCGAGCGGCTCCATAGCGATGGCGGCGCTGCTCCAGGCGACGAGCTTCGGGGTCATGTACACGTTCGCGGCCTGCTGGGTGGCGGGAGGGATCGGCATTTACTTGCTGGCGGTGCGCCCGTTCGTCCGCCGACGAATCGCCGTGATGGAAGCGGCAGCGAACGTGGCCTCCTGATCGGCTCGCCCCGTTCAGCCCCCCATGGTACGCTGCAAACTCGAAGGGGAGCGATGCCGTGAGCGAGGCGACGGGCAAGACCTGGGGCGGCCGATTCACCGGGCCGACGAACCCGGACGTGGAAGCGTACACCGCCTCCATCGCCGTTGACGCGCGCCTGTGGCCCTACGATATCCGCGCCTCCCAGGCGCACGCCCGTATGCTGGGCCGGCAGGGCATCATCCCGGTCGAGGACGCGACCCAGATTATCGAGGCGCTGGCCACCGTCGCGGAGGACTTCGCGGCGGAGCGGATCGTCTTTCGGCAGGAGCTGGAGGACGTGCACACGCACGTGGAGGCACGGCTGGCGGAGCTGGTGGGGGCGGAGACGGCGGGTCGGCTGCACACGGCGCGCTCCCGCAACGATCAGGTGGCGACGGACTTGCGGCTTTACCTGAAGGACGCCGTGGCCGCGACGATGACCCGGGTGCGAGCGCTGCAGGCGGCGCTGCTGGAGCTGGCGGAAGGGCACGCCGATGCGGCGATGCCGGGCTACACGCACATGCAGCGGGCGCAGCCGGTGCTGTTCGCCCACCACCTGCTGGCCTACGTGGAGATGCTGGAGCGCGACGCCGCCCGCTTCCGCGATTGTCGCGCCCGCGCCGACGATCTGCCACTGGGCAGCGGCGCGCTGGCCGGCGTGCCCTATCCGCTGGACCGGGAGGGGGTGGCGCAGGAGCTGGGCTTCGCGCGGGTAACGGCCAACAGCATCGACGCCGTGTCCGACCGCGACTTTGTGGTGGAGTATCACGCGGCGGCGGCGCTGTGCGGGGTGCACCTCTCCCGGCTATCGGAGGAGCTGGTGCTGTGGTGCGGCGGCGAGTTCGCCTTCGCCAGCCCGGACGACGGCTACGCTACCGGCTCCAGTATCATGCCGCAGAAGAAGAATCCGGACGTGGCGGAGCTGGCGCGGGCGAAGTCCGGCGCGCTCATCGGCAACCTGGTGGCGGCGCTGACGCTGCTAAAGGGACTGCCGCTGGCCTACAATCGCGACCTGCAGGAGGACAAGCCGGCGCTGTTCGCCAGCATCGATGCGCTAGGGGCCACCCTGACCGTACTGGCGGGCATGGTGGCGACGCTTCGCATCGACGAGGGGCGGATGCGCGCGGCGGCGGCGGGCGGCTTCGCCCTAGCGACGGACCTGGCGGACCTGCTGGTGCGCCGGGGGGTGCCCTTCCGGGAGGCGCACGGGATCGTGGGGGCGGTGGTGCGCCACGCGGAGGAGACGGGCCGTGGGCTGGGCGACCTGACGCTGGAGGAGCTGCGGCGCTTCTCCGCGCTGTTCGACGAGGAGGCGCTGCGGCTGGACCTGGACACGGCGCTGGCGGCGCGGGACGTGCCCGGCGGCACGGCGCCGAAGAGGGTGCGAGCGGCGCTGCAGGCGGCGCGGCAACGGCTCTCGGCGGCGCAGGAGGAGGGCTGACGATGGCAGCCGAGCACGGCATCACGATCGCACCGAGCATCCTGAGCGCGAACTTCGGGCGGCTGGCGGAGCAGGTGCGAGAGGCGGAGGAGGCGGGTGCGGACGCCATCCACATCGACGTGATGGACGGGCACTTCGTCCCGCCGATCACGATGGGGCCGCTGGTGGTGGAGGCGGTGCGTCGAGCGACGACGCTGCCGCTGGACGTGCACCTGATGATCGAGCGGCCGGAGTTGCTGATCGAGGCGTTCCGCAAGGCGGGGGCGAGCAACCTGACGATCCACGTGGAGGCGACGCCGCATCCGCATCGCGTGCTGCACGAGATTCGCGCCGCCGGGCTTACGGCGGGCATCGGCCTGAACCCGGGGACGCCGGTGAGCGCCATCGAGGAGCTGCTGGGGGGCGTCGACGTGGTGCTGGTGATGAGCGTGAACCCCGGCTGGGGCGGTCAGCCCTTCATCCCCGCCACCGTGGAGAAGATGCGCCGCATCCGGACGCTGCTGGATGAGGCGGGGCTGCCGGCGGTGCTGGAGGTGGACGGCGGCGTAAGCGCGAAGACGGCGGGCGCCTGCGTGGCAGCGGGGGCGCGGATGCTGGTGGCGGGGAACGCGGTGTACGGCGCGCCGGAGGGCGTGGGCGCGGGAATGGCGCAGCTGCGGGCGGCGATCGCGGCGGTCATGGGGAGGGCGTAGGTGGCGGAAACGGAGCGCTATTCCTTCATCTTCGTAGCGGAGGCGAACGGGGGCTACACGGTGTCCGTGGTGGGGCTGCCGAAGATAAGGGCGTTCGGCTCCACGGAGAAGGAAGCGCGGGAGCGGGCGGTGGAGGCGCTGGAGCGACACCTAGCGGAGCAGGAGAAGCAGGGGGAAACCGCGTAGGCCGGTGGGCGCCGCTACTACTCCCCCAACCACCAGCGGCGCTTGGGGTGGCGAGCGTACTGGAGGCCGAACTCCTTCATCGCCGTCTCGCGAATAAGGGCTACCGCCTCCTCCGGCGAATCGCTCAGGATCAGCCGCTCCAGGTCCCCCCGGTCGATCGTGCCCTCCGCAACGAACTTTGTGCGCATGAAGTTAAGCAGCGGCTCCCAGAACTCGCGGCCGATGAGGACGACGGGGAACCCGCTGATCTTGCCGGTCTGGATGAGGGTGAGAGCCTCAAACACCTCGTCCATGGTGCCGAAGCCACCCGGGAGGGCGACGAAGGCGTAGGAGTATTTCACCAGCATGACCTTGCGCACGTAGAAGTGACGGAAGGTCAGCCAGCGGTCCACGTAGGGATTGGGCTTCTGCTCCGTCGGCAGCTGGATGTTACAGCCGATGCTGCGTCCGCCCGCCTCGTGCGCGCCGCGATTAGCCGCCTCCATGATGCCGGGGCCGCCACCGGTCATCACGGTAAAGCCGGCCTGGGCCAACAGGGATCCGGTCTGACGCCCCAACACGTAGTAGGGGTGGTCTTCCGAGAACCGGGCAGAGCCGAACACGGTGACACACGGCCCCACGAAGTGGAGCGCCCGCAGCCCGTAGATGAACTCGAAGAAGATGCCGATCGCCCGACGCAGCTCGGAGAGGCGGGACCCTGGCCCCGCCAGAAGCTCCAGCTCCCACCGGTCCGGTCCGGCCTGCTTGCCCCAGATCGTCGTCGCCATCCGCGCCTCCCGCTACATCATTGTGCTCGCCCCTATCCTAGCGGGCGGCGACGCCTGGCGCGAACAGGAAGAGACCGCCGATGACCGGCGGTCTCTTCCTATGTGTCCGAGCGGCGGTATTCGTATCAGTACGCGGCGCTCGGATCGGCGGTGCCGGACGCGACCAGGGTCCCGGCGGGCTTCACGACGAACCAGACGGTGCCGACGCTCTCACCCTTGGCGTCGCCGGGGGCGGCGTCGGCGGCGTAGTAGTACAGGGGCTGGCCGCTGTAGGTGACCTGCCGTGTGCCGTCGGCCGGGGTGATGACGCCAAGCCCCGCCGATACGCCCTGACCCGCCGCGACCGCGCCACCGGCAACGGTGAGCGGGGGCCAGGTCTGGGCGCAGGCGCCGCTGCAGTTGCTGGTGGCGGGGACATCTCTGGTGAAGCGGTAGAGGGTACGGCCACCGTTATCGACGAGGATATCGCTCAGCTGGGCGTGCTTCCCCCTCTTCACCACGGCCGGAGCGGGCGAGGCGGTGGGCTGCGCCCCTGCCGGTGTCGTGGTCGTCGCCACGCACGAGGCAGCTTGATTGCTCTTA
>SHXV01000016.1 GCA_009693105.1 Dehalococcoidia bacterium | reverse complement strand
CGACTCGCGGGCGGAACGCGTGTTGGTCGAGCTTGGCAGCATCGAGTACTCCGCCGTGATCCAGCCGTTGCCGCTGTTGCGCAGGAAGGGCGGTACGCGCTCCTCGAAGCTCACGGCGCAGAGCACGCGCGTGTGCCCCAGCTCGATCAGGGCGGAGCCGGCCGGGTAGCGCTGGGCGTGCGGCGTGATCGTCACCGGGCGCAATTCGTCAGGGCGACGTCCGTCGCTTCGTTCCCGTCGTTCCAAGGGGCACCTCGTCAAGATTTTCGTGTCGGCCCCGCAGTATATCATCCGCCTCAGCGGGCGGCGCGCAGCCAAATACGAACGCCGTCCGTCGTCAGCGTTATCGTGCCACGTTCATCCGTGCGCAGAACGTGCGCCGCCTTTGCCTCGAGTGCGGTGCAGGGTGGCGCGATGGTACGAATGGGTCGCCTGCGCCGTCAAGGGAGGCCGGATATACTGGCCCTGTGGAAACGCTTCCCCATCATCTCCGTCCCGGCCTCCGCATCGTCTTCATCGGCTACAACCCGGCCATCTACTCCGCGCAGGCCGGGCACTACTACGCCCGCCCCGGCAACGTGTTCTGGCATCAGCTCAGCGCCAGCGGCCTGGTGGCGCGGAAGGTCCGCCCGGAGGACGATGCCCCCCTTCTCGATGAAGCGGGGATCGGCTTCACTGACCTCTGTGAGCGGCCCACCGTGCGCGCCTCTGAGCTGCTCCCCGCGGAGATCGCCGCCGGCGCCCGCCGTCTGCAGGATGAACTGCTGCGCCACCAGCCACGCCTCGCCGTGTTCAGCGGACGCGGCATCTTCGCCCACTTCGCCCGCCACGCCCTCGGCCTGCCACGGCGGGAAGCGAACGCTGTCGTGGACGGAGAATGGCCGCAGCGGCTGGGGGAAACGCGGCTCTGGGTCATCCCCAGCTCCAGCGGGCTGGCCAGCAAGTGGCACGGAAAGCGGCTGGAACTGCTAAAGGAGATCGCGAAGGCGGCCGGCGGCTAGGACCGCGGCAGCGCGTCCAGCTCATACTTCGGCTCGCGGGTCATCAGCGCCACCAGCGCCGCCTGCGGGTCCAGCCCTTCGAAGAGCACCCGATACGCCTGCTCCGTTATCGGCATCTCCACGCCCAGGGCATGGGCCATGTCCCGCGCCGCCCGCGTCGTCGTCACCCCTTCCGCCACGTGTCCCATCGAGTCCAGGATGTCGTCCAAGGAACGTCCCCGCGCGATCTGTTCGCCCACGTAGCGATTGCGGCTGAGCGGGCTGAAGCAGGTGGCAACCAGGTCGCCCAGACCGGCCAGCCCGGAGAAGGTGCGGGGATCGGCTCCGGCGGCGCGTCCCAGCCGGGTCATCTCCGCCAGCCCGCGCGTGAGGAAGGCCGCCTTCCCGTTGGCGCCGTGCCCCATGCCATCCCCTATGCCGGCGCACAGCGCGATTACGTTCTTCAGCGCGCCGCCTAGCTCCACGCCGATGAGGTCGGCGGAGGCGTACACCCGGAACGTGGGCGACATTAGCGTCGCCTGCGCCCGCAGCGTGGCCTCTGCATCGGCGCCGGCCAGCACCGTCGATCCGGCCAGCCCGGCCGCCAGCTCCGGCGCCAGGTTGGGGCCGGAGAGCGCCAGCAGCGGGTGGCCGGGCGCTTCCGCCGTCAGCACCTCCGTCATGCGCAGCCCCGTATCTAGTTCGATCCCCTTGGCTGCGCTCAGGAGAGGCAGTCCCGCCGGGAGGGCGGAGGAAAGCACCCGGATGTTCTCCCGCATGCGCTGCGCCGGCACCGCCAGGATCGCCAGCTCCGCCCCCCTCAGCGCCTCCGTCGCCTCCGCGCCCACGGCGATGGAGAGCGGCAGCGGAACGCCCGGCAACAGGCGGACGTTCTCCCTCCGCGCCCGCAGTTCCTGCGCCTCCCCCTCCGTCCGCACCAGCAGGGTGACGTCGCGGCCGGCGTTGGAGAGCATGATCGCCAGCGTGGTGCCCCAGCTCGTCCCGCCGATGACGGTGATCCGTTCGTAGGGACGTGCTTCGCCCGGCTTCACGTAGTCGCTCCCCTGCGCTGGCCCAGCTTCGATTCCGTGCCCGCGCGCAGCCGGCGGATGTTATCCCGATGCCGGTACACGATGATCGCCGTGGCCGCCGCCACAAAGACGAAGGAGGAGTAGCTGGTCAGGTCCAGCAGCGCCAGGGCCAGCATGAGGGCGCTCATGGCGGGCGCGAAGATCAGCACCGTCAGCGAGACATAGCGAGAGGCAGCAAGGAAGGGCAGTCCCACCGCAGCGATAGCCAGAAACGGAAGCGGCGCCAGCGCCAGCACCGCGCCGATGCCCGTGGAAACGCCCTTGCCCCCGCGGAATCCCAGGTACACCGGCCAGCTATGCCCGGCCACCGCCGCCACCGCACCCGCCACCTCCAGGTTAGAATCGCCCCAGATCAGGCGGGCGGTGAGCACCGGCAGCACCCCCTTGCCGATGTCCAAGAACAGCACGAGCGCCCCCGCACGTACGCCCACCGTGCGCAGCACGTTGGTGAAGCCGATGTTGCCGCTGCCGTGCTGCCGGATGTCCGTCTGGTACAGCCCGCGCGTCACGACAAGCCCCCATGGGATCGCCCCGTAGAGGTAGCTCGCCACGATCACCAGCGCGTAGACGCCAACCGTGCTCATGACCCTCCCCGGGAATCGCCCTCACGGTTGCGAAACACGGTCCGGATGGCCGTGCCCCGAAATCCGAACGCCGAGCGCAGCGTGTTCTCAAGATACCGCCGGTAGGAAAAGTGTGCCAGCGAAGCATCGTTGACGAAGAACACGAACGTCGGCGGGCTCACGTCCGCCTGGGTGACGTACAGCACCTTGAGCCGCCCCGCGCTGCTGCTGGAGGGCGCGTGCGTCGCCACCGCCCGCTGCACCACCCGGTTCAGCTCCCCCGTGCTGATGCGCACCCGCCGCGCGTCCGCCGCTTCCTTCGCGTAGCGCACCAGATCGTCGATGCCGCTGCCGTCCTGCGCCGAGATGGCGCAGGTCTGGGCCCACGGCGCGAAGCGGAGCCGCTGGAGCAGCAGCTGTGCGAATCCCCCCCAGTTCGCATCCTTCGGCATCGCGTCCCACTTGTTCACCGCCACCACCAGCCCCTTGCCCGCCTTCGCCACGTCCCCGGCGATGTGCGTGTCCTGCGCCGTCACCCCCTCCGTGCCGTCCAGCAGGAGTAGAGCCACGTCGCACCGCTCGATCGCCTCCTGCGTCCGCCCCACACTGTGCTTCTCCACCCCCGGCTCGATGCGACCGCGCCTGCGGATTCCCGCCGTATCGATGAGCCGCAGGCGGCGCCCCTCGTGCTCCGCCACCGTATCGACGGCGTCCCGCGTCGTCCCCGGGATCGCGCTCACGATCATCCGCTCCTCGCCCAGGATGGCGTTGAGTAGGGTGGACTTGCCCACGTTCGGCCGGCCCACGATCGCGATGGCGATCTCCTCCGCCGCGGCCGATTCCTCCCCCACGAGGGGAAGCAGTGCCACCACCTGATCTAGCAGGTCGCCCACGCCCGTGCCGTGCAGGGCGGATACCGCCACCGGCTCCCCCAGCCCCAGCCGGTAGAACTCCGCCCGCGCCGCCGCCTGCCGCTCCGGGTTGTCGGCCTTGTTCGCCACCAGCACCACCGGCGCCTTCGCCTGGCGCAGGATAGCGGCGACGTCCTCGTCCGGTCCGGTGGGGCCGGTCACCGTATCGACCAGGAACAGGATGACGTCCGCTTCCGCCACCGCCCGCTTGGCCTGCTCCCGCACCAGCGCAGTGAACGCGCCGCTGTCCTCCACCTCCATCCCGCCCGTGTCCACCACCGCGAAGTCGTGCGCGCCCCACCGCGCCGATCCGTATAGCCGGTCCCGGGTGGTGCCCGGCAGGTCTTCCACCACCGCTCGCCGCGCTCCTACGAGCCGGTTGAACAGCGCCGACTTTCCTACATTCGGTCTGCCCACCAGTGCGACAAGGGGACTGGAGGCGCTCATTGTCGCGCCACCTCGACCGGGATCTGCCCCGGCCGGATCACGATTACCCGCAGCCCTTCCGGCAACCGCGCCGTCACGGGCGCGTCGTAGCGGCCTATTCCCAGTCCGGCCAGGTTCGCCACCGCCCGGATCTGGGCCGGGAGCAGCGTGCGTAGCTGGGGCGTCGGCCCCTCGATCTCGATCTCCAGGGAACTGGTCGAGCTTGTCGCCGTCAGTCCGGAGCCCAGCCCCTCAAAAGTTGGGGGCACCAGGAAAATGGCGCGCCCGACCGTCGCCGTAATGCGGATGCGCATCTGGAAGCTCTGCAACGGGTTCTGCATCGTGATGCCATGGGGAAGACTAAGCCGCACCGTCTGGGTGATGTCGCTTACCGCCCCGATAAGGTCGATCTCATCCGTGGACACCGCCTCCAGCTTATCCAGCGCCTCCAGCGTGCCCTGCACCACCACCGTATTGGGCTGCACCTCTATCGATGCCATCACGTAGCCGGGTCCGGGGACGTTCTTTGTCTTCGGCGCCACCGCTAACGAACGCGCGAACAGGGTTCGCTTCACCTGGACGCCGATCCGCGCACTTGTCGGCGTTATCGTCACCCCCTCGATGACGGTGCCGCTTCCGTTCGTCGCCGCCAGCGTCACGTTCGTCTCCAGCAGTCCATCGTTCGCGCGCGACAGGTCAAGGTTGGCCACAGCCTCCGTCACCCGGATCACCAGGCCCTCCGGTCCGAACACCGTTACCGTTAAGGGCGTTATCGAAACGCTTGATTCAATCACTTCGTACCCTACTGGTGGCCGCTGCGGCACGTTCAGGCGCACCGGCACGATCACGTTCCGCAGCGTCTCCAGCGTGATTGATACCCGCCCGGGGATGATCTGCTCCACCCGTACGCCGCCGCCGTTCCCGCTGTGCTCCACTCGCACCGGCACCTGGTGCACCCCCAGGCTCAGCCCCGCCAGGTCCGCCGTCGCCTGAAAGTCCGTCACGTTCAGATTCTCCGCCACGTTCCGCGGCGCGGAAGCGCGGATCGTCACCGGCTCCCCCGCCCCCAGCGTCGCCATCCCCTCTGGCACATTGACCATCCGCAGGCGGATCGCCGGAGACACGTCCACTGTGATCCGTGGGTTCTCTTCCTGCGCCACGAACAGCCAAAGCGCGAGGGCGATGCCGAGCGCAAGCAGCCCGATGCCCGCGTTCTCCCGCACCGACCCCACCGATATCGCAACCACGCTGCGCCCCAGCCCGAAGGCGCGGCCGAGCCGGCGCGTCACCTCCCCCATCGATCCGCCCGCCTTGTCGATGCCCGCGGCTGCGCCCGTTTGCGCCCCTCGCCCCCGCTTTCCGCCCCTTCCGCTCCCAGCAGGCTGGCGAGGAGGACGCGCAGGCCGGTCTCATCCAGGTCCGTGATGATCCGCCCCTGCGTCGCCACGGAGACGGTTCCCGTCTCCTCTGAGACGACGATCGCCACCGCGTCCGTTTGCTCCGCCACCCCCAGCGCCGCCCGATGCCGCGTACCGGAGTGTCTCGGTACGGGGCGCTCGGACAGCGGCAGCGTACAGCCGGCGGCCAGGACCCGGTCCTCCCGCAGGATGGCCGCGCCATCGTGCAGCGGGCTATTGGGGAAGAACAGCCCTTCCAGCAGCGCCGTTGAGACACGCGCGTCCAGCCGTACCCCCGTCTCGGTGTAGTCTCGCAGCCCCGTCTCGCGCTCCAGAACCAGCAGCGCGCCGTACCGCTGCGCCGCCAGCCGGAGCGCCGTGTCCGTGACCAGCGTGATCATCCCCTCGTAATACGAGGGGGGCGACGCCCAAGCGCGGAACCCCGTCCGCCCCACCCGCTCCAACGTCCGCCGGATCTCCGGCTGGAAGATGATGGGCAGGGCGATGATCAGCCCGGTGATTGAGCGGCTGATCAGCCAGTTCAGGACGAGGAGGTTGAGCGCCTGCGCCACGATGAACACGGCGATGACCAACAGCCCGATGCCCCGCAGCACGGACATGGCCGCCGTGTGGCGCAGCGGCAACAGCGCCCCGTAAATCACCGCTGCGATGAGGAGAATATCGATGACGCTGCGCGGCTCCAACAGCCGGAAAGCGTCCAGAATATGATTATACAGGGCCATGCGCGGACGCTCCCGTTCCCCTTCGGCGTGACCGCGCTCCCTCGCCTAGCCCTCTGCGCCCAGCAATAGCGCGAGTACGGCCTTCTGGGCGTGCAGCCGGTTCTCCGCCTGATCGTAAATCACGGACTGTGGTCCATCGATGACGTCCGGGACCACTTCCTCGCCCCGGTGCGCCGGCAGGTCATGCATGAATACCGCATCCGGCGAAGCCACGGCCATCAACGCCGCCGTTACCTGGTAGGGGGCGAACACCTCACGCCGCAGCCCCGTCTCCGCCTCCTGCCCCATGCTCGTCCATACATCCGTGTACACCACGTCCGCGCCGCGAACCGCATCCTCCGGCCCTTCCGCGTTGCGTATCCCCGCGATGTCCGCCAGGCCGAACCCCGCCGGCGACGCTATCGCGAACTCCGCCCCCAGCGCCACCGCCCCCAGCGCCAGGGAACGGGCCACGTTGTTCCCGTCCCCAAGGTAGGCGATCCGCACCCCCCGTAGCGTCCCCTTCTTTTCCCGGATCGTCAGCAGGTCCGCCAGCGCCTGGCAGGGGTGCTCCCGGTCAGAGAGCGCGTTGATCACCGGTACCCGCGCGTAGCGCGCCAGTTCCTCCACCGTCTCGTGGGTGAACGTGCGCGCCGCTATCACGTCGACGTAGCGATCGAGCACGCGCGCCACATCCCCGGTCGGCTCCCGCATCCCCAGCCCGACTTCTGCCTGCGACAGGTAGATGGTGTGGCCGCCCAGCTGCGCCATGCCCACATCGAAGCTGACCCGGGTGCGTAGCGAAGGCTTCTCGAAGAGCAGGGCGAGCGTGCGACCGGCCAGTGGTGCGCCAAAATCGCCCCGCTTCATGGCGAGCGCCGTCTCGATCACCCGCTCCAGCTCCTCGCGGCCGAAGTCCGCGATGGAGAGCAGGTCTTTCCCGTACACGGCTCCCTCCACCAAAAATGCGCCGCAAGTATAGCATAGGGCTCGAAGTGAAACTTTGACCGTATTCGGGGCCGATTGTTACAATGCCAAAAAGCATTGGAGTCGCCCATGTCCGGTCACTCAAAATGGTCCACGATCAAGCGCCAGAAGGGTGTGACCGATACGCGCCGGGGCGCCCTCTTCACTAAGCTGTCTAAAGACATCACCCTCGCCACCAAGCAGGGCAACAGCGGCGACCCCGACCTCAACTTTCGCCTCCGCCTTACTCTCCTTAAGGCGCGCGAGGCCAACATGCCCCAGGACAACATCCAGCGCGCCATCCGCAAAGGGCTGGGCGAGGATGATGGCGCTGAGCTCCAGGAGCTGACGTATGAGGGCTACGGCCCCGCCGGAATCGCCATCCTGGTCGAAACCATGACCGATAACCGCAACCGCACCGCCGCCGAAGTGCGCGCCGCCTTCTCCCGCTTCGGCGGGAACATGGGCGACGTCGGCTCCGTCGGCTGGCTGTTCTCCTCCCGCGGCGTCATCACCATCGCCCCCGGCGCGGGCGATCCCGATGCCGTGGCTCTCGTGGCCATCGACCTAGGCGCCGAAGACGTCCGCGTCGAGACGGACGGCTCCCTCGAGATCATCACCACCCCCGACGATCTAGAAAAGGTCCGCGATGGCCTGGTGACAGCAGAGATCGCCCTCGACAACACCGAGATCGCCATGGTTCCCACCACCACCATCCCCCTGACCACGCCCGACGCGGAAAGTGTCCTTCGCCTGCTGGACCGGCTGGAGGAACTGGACGATGTCCAGCGGGTCTATTCCAATGCGGACTTTCCGGAGGAAGTCCTCGCCGCTGCCGGCGCCTAGCCGGACCGGAGGACAAGATGGGGACAGTGGTGGTGCTGGGCGTTGACCCGGGCCTGGTCTGCACCGGTTATGGTGTGGTCAGGGCAACCTCCGGCACGTTTCATGCTGAAGGCCACGGCGTCGTCCGCCCCCCCGTGGACGCTCCCCTGGCGGAGCGCCTCCTCTTCCTCCAGCGCGCGCTGCTCGACCTCATCCGCTCCATCTCCCCGGACGCCGTCGCCATCGAAGAGCCCTTCGTCGGTGCAAACAGCCGCTCCGCCCTCACGCTGGGCCGCGCCCAGGCGGCAGCGCTCATCGCCGCCGCGGAGGCGGGCGTGGTGGTGCACGCCTACACCCCCGCCCAGGTCAAGGACGTCGTCGCCGGCCACGGCCGCAGCGATAAACGGCAGGTAGCGGAAATGGTGCGCATGCAACTCGGCCTCCCCACCATTCCCACCCCCGCTGACGCCGCCGATGCCCTCGCCATCGCCCTCTGCCACGCCGCCCTTGCGGGGCGGCCAGCGTTCCAGGCGGCGGCACGATGATCACCCCCATCGCCCGCATCGAAGGCACCGTTGCCGATATCGGCCCGGGCGGCATCGTCGTCATGGTCGGGGGCGTCGGCTACGGTCTGCAGGTCCCCGCCACCGCCATAGCGCGCTTGCGCATCGGCCAGCCAGCGCTGCTCCACACCCACCTTGCCCTGCGGGAGGACGGCGCCGCCCTCTACGGGTTCATCACCACGGAAGAGCGCGGGCTGTTTGAGACCCTCATCGGGGTGGCCGGCATCGGGCCCCGCGGCGCGCTGGCGATGCTGTCCGCCATCAGCCCGCGCGACCTGCTGGCCGCCGTCGCCGCCGGCGATGTTACCACCCTGCGCCGGCTCCCCGGCGTCGGCCCCAAGACGGCCGGCCGCATCGTGCTGGAGCTCCGCGGCACGCTGGAGGCCCAGGGCGACGTCCTCCCTCCATCCTCCCTCCAGGACGATGCCCTCGCCGCCCTCCTCGCTCTCGGCTACGCCCCGGCGGAGGCGATGCGCGCCCTGGAGGGCGTGGACGGCCCCACGGAGGAGCGCATTCGTGGGGCGTTGCAGCGCATCGGCGGCGGGCGATGAGCGCGCGGGAGCGGCTGGTCGCCCTCTACAATCCGCTCACCTACCTGCTGGATGCCCTTCGCTCCCTCATCACCGCAGGGTGGGATGGGGAAGCGCTGGGCAAGGGCGCGCTCGCCGTCTTCGCCATCTAGGCGATCAGCCTCACCCTCGCCCTCCTCGCCCTGCGCGGCCGCATGTCGCGCAACTAAGCCGCCGCAGCATCCTGCGTAGGACGGCGTCGCGACTCTGCTCTGCAACTTCGGGTTTCGGGTAGAAGGACTGACGATTGTAGGTTGCGAAAGGGGCTATTCCTGCTTCGCGTCCTCGATTGACTGCATCCTGAAGGTCCCGTCTGGCATAAGGTGGACTGCTATCTGCTTCTGCCAGGGCAAACCCTGCTTTTCTCTAACTATGCGCATCCTGTCTCATTCCGGGGCCGTGCCAGACGTGATACTCGATGGCTTCATCGCCTGCCAGCAGATCAGTTACCGCCTGGAGGGAACTCCCGGCATCCAAGCCTTCTACTTCGCAGGCGCTCTTTACAGCTTCTCGAAGTTGCTCAGGTAGTTCTGGCATGAATAATTCTCCCAAGACGATAGCTATCCTTACTACACCTCTTGGCGCATCATGCATGGGTCGTAAGACTACCACCTCACTACTCCGGCCACTCGGCGTACAATAGGCACATGCCCGACTTCGAACTCGTCTCCGATTACCAGCCCACCGGCGATCAGCCCCAGGCCATCCGCTCCCTCAGGGAAAGCCTCCGCGAGGGCAACCGGCACCAGACCCTCCTGGGCGTCACCGGCAGCGGCAAGACGTTCACCATGGCCAACGTTATCGCCCAGGTGCAGCGCCCCACGCTCGTGCTCGCCCCCAACCGCACCCTCGCCGCGCAGCTCGTGTCCGAGTTCAAGGAGTTCTTCCCCACCAACGCCGTGGAGTTCTTCGTCTCCTACTACGATTACTACCAGCCGGAGGCCTACATCCCCCGCACTGATACCTACATCGCCAAGGACGCCGACATCAACGATGAGATCGACAAGCTCCGTCATGCCGCCACCCGCGCCGTGCTGGAGCGGCGCGATGTCATCATCGTCGCCTCCATCTCCTGCATTTACGGCCTGGGTGAGCCGGAGGAGTACCGCAGCTTTGTCCTGGAGTTGAAGAAGGGCGCCCCCGCCAACCGCCACCGCGTCATCCGCAGCCTCGTCGATATGCAGTACCAGCGCAACGACATGAACCCCGTGCGCGGCAAGTTTCGCCTCCGCGGCGACTCGCTCACCATCATGCCCGCCTACGAAGAGCTGGCCATCCGTATCGACTTCTGGGACGACGATGTCGAGCGCATCCTGGAGCTCGACCCCCTCACGGGCGAGGTACTGGCGGAACGGGAGGCCGTCGCCATCTACCCCGCCAAACACTTCGTCACCTCGGAGGAAAAGCTGGAGGCCGCCATCGCCGATATCCAGGCGGAGCTGGAGGAGCAGGTCGCCCTCTTCCGCTCGCAGGACAAAATCCTGGAGGCGGCGCGCCTGGAGGAGCGCACCCGGTACGACATCGAGAGCCTGCGCGAGGCGGGCTACTGCTCCGGCATCGAGAACTACTCTCGCCATCTCCAGCGCCGTGCCGCCGGCAGCACCCCCTCCACCCTGCTCGACTATTTCCCCAGCGATTGGCTGACCTTCGTGGATGAGTCGCACATCGCCCTGCCCCAGGCGCGCGGCATGTACTACGGCGACCGCTCCCGCAAGGAAACGCTCGTCGAGTTCGGCTTTCGCCTCCCCTCCGCCCTCGATAACCGTCCGCTCACCTTCGAGGAGTTTCAAGAGCACATTAACCAGGTGGTGTACGTCTCCGCCACCCCCGGCCCGTGGGAGTACGAGCATAGCGCCCGCGTCGTGGAGCAGGTGATCCGCCCCACCGGCCTGCTGGACCCGACCATCGACGTGCGGCCCACCCGCGGCCAGATCGACGACCTGCTGGAAGAGGTGAAGGCCCGCGCTGCACGGGGCGAGCGCACCCTCATCACCACCCTGACCAAGAAGATGTCGGAGGACCTTGCCGATTACCTCCGCGAAATGGGCGTCCGCTCCCACTACCTCCATTCCGAGATCGATACCCTGGAGCGCGTCGCCACCCTGCGCGACCTCCGCCTCGGCGTCTACGACTGCGTCGTCGGCATCAACCTGCTGCGGGAGGGACTTGACCTGCCGGAGGTGAGCCTCGTCGCCATCCTCGACGCCGACAAGGAGGGCTACCTCCGCTCCGATTCCTCCCTCATCCAGACGATGGGCCGCGCCTCCCGCCACATCGATGGCCACGTCATCATGTACGCCGACAACGTCACCCAATCGATGCGCCGCGCTATGGACGAAACGGACCGTCGCCGCAAGGTGCAGGTGGCGTACAACGAGTCGCACGGCATCTCCCCGCAGGGCATCCGCAAGGCCATCCGCGATATCACGGACCACGTGAAGAAGGTGGCGGAGGAGGCCCCGCGCTACGAGCTGGAGTCCGCCCCCAAGGATGAGCTGGTGCGGCTGGTCCTCGACCTCGAAGCGCAGATGCGCTCCGCCGCCAAGGCGCTGGAGTTCGAGAAGGCGGCCCTCCTGCGTGACCAGGTGGTGGAGCTGCGCCGTCACCTGGCGCTGGAGGACGACCTCACCCGCGCCTTCGCCGCCGTCAGCCAGCGCCCGAAGCCGCCCACGTCATCGGACGGCAGCGGCACCAGCGGCCGCCGTCGCGGCGCCTACCACGGGCGCCGGCGCTAGGCTCAACCCGGCTGTCCGCTCCTTGCGTGCGTTGTACTCGGTAACGAGATCGTAGTGCGCTTGCATATTCAGCCAGAGGTATGCTTTTATCCCCAGCATCCGTTCGAGGTCAAGCGCCGTTGCCGCCGTCATGCGCTTTCTCCCTCGGATCACCTCGTTGATCGCCGGATACGGCCGCCTCATCTTGCGGGCGAGCTCGCGCTGAGATATGTCCTGCGCTTCGAGCTCTTCCGCGAGCAGCTTGCCTGGGTGGCTGGCGTAATCAGGAATCATTTCGTTCGCGGTCTTAATTCTAGTCGTCATAGTGGTTGCTCACCTCCAAGACCTGAGTCGATCTCATATCAGCGGACGCAGTCAGGATCAGTCTCCATCGCCCGACTAGTGTCATTGAGTACTGTCCTCGACGGTCTCCACTTCGTGGGTGTAAGCGGAGCGCTTGGACCGAAAATAGATCGTCCATTCTTTCAGAACGAATCAGCACAGCTATCCGATCAGAGTATCGCTGCGCGACATCTCGGCCCCCTTCTCGGGTGCCCAATGTAATGTCTTCGTAGCAATCCTTAAGTCGCCGGGTGGCGAAGGTCACCTCCACTGATAGCCCCTGGGGCTATCAGTGGAGGTGACCTTCGCTTCGTCAATACGCTCGTGTAGCGACTACCGCACGGCATCTGGCCACCGTTCATCGACAAAGCGCTCCGTCACGAAGCCGCACCGACGATAGAATCCGCCCGCATCTGCATCCGTCCCCGCCCGCAGCGCCGTAAAGCCTTCCGATTCCCGCAGCCAGCGCACGATCGCCCGCCCGATGCCGCCACGTTGACGCACCGGTAGAACGGCAAGGTCGAACAGGTGTGCTTCTGCCAGTCCGCTCACCTCGAAGCCGACGTAGCCTACAAGCTCGTCATCGATCTCGAACCCGATGAGCCGCATATCCAGCCGGCGCAGATACTCGCCGATCACGCGGTCGACCTTCTCCGGTTTCGGGTAGCCGACCGACAGCGCGATCAACGCACGGACGGCGGGCTCGGCGGTCCGTGGCTCCAAGTCGATCTGTTCCATTCTCGCCCTCCCGCTCGTGGTGAGCCTGTCGAACCAAGAGCCTTCGGTTGACCTAGCAGTGGAGCGCGGCGAGGCGCCGATCCCCGTGAAGTACGTCGATCTGTCCGAGGAGGACGAGTCGCTTATCCTCGCGGTGCTCGACCCGATCAGCGCGATGGCGGGCACCTACAACGAGATTCTGTCTGACCTACTCCGGGACATCCGGCAGGATGACGCCCTCGGAGCGATTCTGGAGGGCATGGCGCGGATGGCGCGCCCGCAGTTCACGGACTTCGCCTCTCCGGAGCCTCTATCGAACGAGGCTATCGCTGAGGCCGAGGTAGCGAGGGATAGCAAGATGCGGGAGCGCGCAGAGGGCCGCCGCGAGCGCCTGCTGGATGTGACGTGCCCCCACTGTTCGCTAGAGTTCGGCGTCGAGTGGGCGCAGGTGCTGCTGGACAACCCGCGTCGGGAGTTGTCATGACAAGTCGGTAGTAACCTGCGAAAATGTACTTAGAACGAGACGAAGACGAAGGGCTCAAGATTGGCTATGCACTTGTGGCGCGAGCCTGATTACGTCGAGGATGAGGAGTGGCTCCGCGAGTTTATCTCCGGGGCCGGTTGGAAGTTCGCGAAGACCATGCCGCTTTCGCCGCATTGGTACACACTTCGCCGAGATAACGCTCAGAGTGATTTTGACCGGGCCGTCATGGCGATCAGGAAGCATGGCTTTTCTTCGCGCTATGGCGGCGTCGACTACACGATCTTGGTGGTCGATGAGGACAAGTATTGGACGATGGGGTGGCCCTTCCATTCTGCGGACTGCCCCGCTACCGGGCGTGGCGCTGATTGCCATTCGGCGAACTGCACCTATGTCTTGAATCGGACGTTTTACCAGCCTTCGTGATAACAGACAATGGGAAGTCCTAGACTCCTAATATCTCAGAACCCGCGGGGGCGGGGCGAGCAACGGAGAGCGCGAATGTAGGGGGCGAGGCCGCGGCCCTAGAACGGCGGCACCCGCTCCGCGAAGTCCGGCCCCTCCACCTGCACCGTCGCGTGGTCGATGCCGAACCGCTCCCGCAGCAGCCGCTCCACCGCCACCAGGCAGTCCTCCCCCCGCGTCGGATCGTCCACCACCACGTGCGCGCTCAACAGCTCCATCCCGGACGTGATCGCCCAGATGTGCAGATCGTGCACCGCCCGCACTTGCGGCAGCCCCAGCATCGCCGCCTCCACCGCCCGTGCGTCGATGTGTGCCGGCGTCCCCTCGATCAGCACATGCGCCGCCTCCCGCAGCAGCCGCAGCGTGCGCGGCAGGATGACGATGGCGATGCCCGCCCCTGCGAGCGGGTCGGCGTAGCGCCAGCCCGTCGTCATGATCACCAGCCCGGCAATGATCACCGCCACGGAGCCAAGCGCATCGCTCAGCACTTCCACGTACGCACTACGTAGATTCAGGCTTCTCCCGGAGTCCCGTCGTAGCAGTCCCAGCCCGATCCCGTTGATGCTGAGCCCGACCACCGCCACCATCAGCATCCCCGTCGTCGCCACGTCCCGCGGCTCCAGGAACCGGCGCGCGCTCTCCACCAGCACGTAGCCCGCCACCGCCATCAGGAGCACCGCATTGAGCAGCGCCGCCAGTATCTCCGTCCGGTAATACCCGAACGACCGCGCATCGCTAGCCGGCCGGCCCCCCAGCCACACCGCCCCCAGCGACAACCCCAGCCCGGTGCTGTCCATCAGCATGTGACCGGCGTCCGCCACCAGCGCGATGCTGCCCGTGAGCAGCCCGCCCGCGATCTCCACGATGGCGAACAGAAGAGTGAGCAGAAAGACGATGAGCAGCCGCCGCCCGGCGCGCTGCGCCACGCTCCGGAACGGGGTGGCCCCGGCCGCTTCGCCATGACCGTGGTCGTGTACCATCACGGGCTCGCCTCGTGGTCAGGATACGGCCCGCCTCGAACCCCGAACAAGCGCGCCCTCGTTTGACAGCCTGATCGGCCGCTCGTACCATACGGACGCCCGAGTGGCGAACCCTCCCAGGAGGATGAGCGCATGACCAGCGGCACCGGCGTCCCTCAGCGCCTGCTCCTGAACGAAGTCGAATCCAAGGCTATGCTGGAGGCCGCCGGCATCGCCGTGGCCACGACTCGCCTTGCCCGCACCCGGCAGGACGCGGTCGCCCTGGCGGCGGAACTTGGATTCCCCGCCGTCATCAAGATCGTCTCCCCGGACATCGCCCACAAGAGCGATGTCGGCGGTGTGCGCCTCAACCTCGCCTCCGTAGTGGAGGTCGCTGCCGCCTACGACGCCTTGCTCGCCGCCGTGCGCGCCGCCCAGCCCGCCGCCCGCATCGATGGTGTCGCCGTGCAGGGCATGGCTCCCCCCGGTACCGAGGTTATCCTTGGCATGACCCGGGACCCTCAGTTCGGGCCGGTGCTCATGTTCGGCCTGGGCGGCATCTTCGTCGAGGTGCTGGAGGACGTTGTCTTCCGCCTCGTCCCCCTCACCCCCCGCGACGCCCGCCAGATGGTGCGCGAGATCAAAGGCCATCGCGTGTTGGAGGGCGTGCGTGGGCAGCCCCCCGCCGATATCGCGGCGCTGGAGGCGATGCTCCTCGCCCTCTCTGCCTTCTTGGAGGCCCACCCCGAAGTGGCGGAGCTGGACCTCAACCCCGTCCTCGCCTATCCCGATGGCGCCATCGCCGTGGACGCCCGCATCGTGATGGATGCCGCCCCATGACGACGACCGGCAGCGGCCACCGCCTCGACCGCGTGTTCAACGCCCGCAACGTCGCCATCGTCGGCGATAGCGCCCGGCGCAACTACATGTGGACCAAGAACAACATGAAGGTCACCGGGAAGCTCTACGGCGTCCACATCGACGAAAAGGCGACGAAGGACCTCCAGGAGATGGGCGTCCCCGTCTACCGCAGCTTGCTCGATATCCCCGACGAGATCGACTACGTCGTCGTCTCCGTCCCCCGCAAGATCGCCCCCCAGGTCGTCCGTGATTGCGTCGCCAAGAAGGTCGGCGGCTGCGTCCTCTTCACCGCCGGGTTCGCGGAGACGGGGGAAGAGGAGGGCATCCACCTCGGCCGCGAGATAACGGAGATCGCCCGTAAGGGGAACCTCCCGCTTATCGGCCCCAACTGCATGGGGCTGTACCTGCCTCACACTGGCGTCCGCCACTCGCTCGATCAGCCGATCGGCCCGGAGTACGTCGGCTCACTGGGGGTCGTCTCCCAGAGCGGCACCCACGCCACCAACCTGAGCCAGGTCGCGCAGTCACTCGGGATCGGCGTCAGCAAGTCCGTCTCCATAGGCAATGCTTTCGTGCTGGATGAGGGCGATTACTTGGAATACTTTGCCCAGGACACCGGGACGAAGGTCATCGCCATGTACCTGGAGGGCGTGCGCGATGGCCGCCGCTTCTTCCGCGTCCTCCGGGAGACGACACCCCACAAGCCGGTCGTCATCTGGAAGGGCGGCCAA
Organism: Dehalococcoidia bacterium; assembly: GCA_009693105.1. Lineage (GTDB taxonomy): Bacteria > Chloroflexota > Dehalococcoidia > SHXV01 > SHXV01 > SHXV01. The sequence continues at coordinate 13,882 of SHXV01000016.1, read as the reverse complement.
TCGGAGGCGGGCTTCCGCGCCGTCTACTCCCACACCGCATCGCTCGGCGTCCCCGCCGTCATCTGGTCCGCCGCCATGCGGCAGGCAGGCGCCATCGCCGTCGGCAGCCTGGAGGAAGCGATGGATACGGTGAAGGTGCTCACCGGCGCGAAGCCGTTCACGAAGAAGGCGGCGGCGCTGGTCACCCTCAGCGGCGGCCAGTCCGTGTCCATGACCGATGCCTTCTCCGCCGCGGGCATCGACGTCCCCCGCATGACCGACGGCTCCTACGCCCAACTGCGGGAGTTCTTCAAGACCACCGGCGGCAGCTACCAGAATCCGTTCGACGCCGGCTACACCATCGGTCTCGGCGGAGAGCCGGGCAACCTCGGCCGCCTCCTCGATATCATCAATGCTGACGAGAACATCGGCATGCTCGCCTTTGAACTCGCCGTCGGATTCCAGGGCAAGCGCTGGCTGGAAGCGCCCAAGCAACTGGAAGACCTGCTCGGCACCCTCCGCGACTTCCGCGATCGCACCGACAAGCCCGTCGTCACCATCGCCGCCCCTCTGCACGTGGAGGACGTAGCGCTCAAGATCCGCGCTCGCGCCGATGAGCACGGTCTCCCCTGGTTCGTCAGCTATGAGCGCGCCGCCTCCGCCCTCTCCCGCGTCGGCGATTACTATCGTTTCCGCGCCGGGATGGACTGACCCCATGCCGGACACCTCCGGTCTCCCCGGGCTGCTGGCCAACCTCCTCTCCCCCGCCGCTTACCCCTTCCCCGTGCAGCGGGTCGATCTGATCCAGACGCATATCTCCTACCTGTTCCTCACCGAGTCAGAAGTCTACAAGGTGAAGAAGCCGCTCGATCTCGGCTTCCTCGATTTCCGCACGCTCACTTCCCGCCGCGCCGCCTGCGAGCAGGAAGTGAGGCTCAACCGCCGCCTCTGTCCGGAGGCGTATCTCGGTGTCGTCCCCCTCCTCCCGGTCCGCGGCGAAGGCGGCGGGCTCGTCGTCGGCGGCGAAGGCGATGCCCCCCGCGCCGTTGAATGGGCGGTGCGGATGCAGCGCGTCCCGGAGGACTGCTTCCTCCACCGGCGCCTCCGCGCCGGCCCCCTCCCGCCCGATACGGCCCGCCGTATCGCCGACCGGCTGGTGCGCTTCCATGCCGCCGCCGCCACCGGCGAAGCCATCGCCCCCTTCGCCTCCGTGGAGGCGATCGCCGCCAACTGGCGGGACAACTTTGACCAGGTCCGCCCCTACATCGGCCGCACGATCGATGCCGCCACCTTCGCGGAGATCGAGGCCTACGTGGGGCGCACGCTGAAGGCGGAGGAGTGGCTGATCGCCCGCCGCGCCGCCGAAGGCCGCTGCCGCGATGGCCACGGCGATCTACGCGCGGAGAGCATCTGCCTGCGCGATGGCGATATCTGCATCATGGACTGCATTGAGTTCAACGACCGCTTTCGCTATGGCGATGTCGCCGCCGACCTGGCCTTCCTTTTCATGGACCTCGATCGGCTGGGACACCCCCGCCTCGCCGATGAGATCGCCGGGCGCTACCTTGCCCGATCCTACGATGCGACGCTGCCCCTCCTCCTTTCCCTGTACAAGTGCAACCGCGCCTTTATCCGGGGCAAGGTGCGCGGACTGGAGATCGACCAGCCGGAGGTGCCGGCCGCCCAGCGCGAGGAAGCGGCGGCCACCGCCCGCGCACTGTTCGAACTCGCCCTCAGCTACACGCAGGAAGGGCAGCGCGTCCCCCTGCTCGTGACCATGACCGGCCTCGTCGGCAGCGGCAAAAGCCACGTCGCCACCGCCCTCGCCGCCCGCCTCGGCGCCGTCATCCTGCGCTCGGACGTCGTCCGCAAGGAACTGGCGGGCATGTCGCCGGGGACCTCCGCGCGGGGAGAACAGGATGAAGGGCTGTACACGCCGGAGCACACCGCCCGCACCTTCGCTGCCCTGTACCGGCGGGCGGAAGCGCATCTCCGCCGCGGCCACAGCGTCGTCCTGGACGCCGTGTTCGGCCGCCGCACCGATAGGGAGCGCTCCCGCCGCCTCGCCCGTAAGTACGGGGCGCGCCCCCTCCTCGTTGAGTGTGTTGCCCCGGACGACGTGCTCCGGCAGCGGCTGTGGGAGCGCGAGCGCGAAGAGGGTGAGCCGTCCGATGCCACCCTCGCCATCGCCGAGCGGCTGCGTGCCCGCTACCAGCCGGTCGATGCCGCGGCAGAAGCCCCGATGGTCCGCGTGGACACGGCGCGGCCGCTTGCGGAGGTCATGGAAATCGTGCTGAAGGAGGCAAAATCGCCGTGACAGGGCGTGACAATAGAGGTATACTATAGATAGAGACGATTGAAGTGATAGGCGGGAGGCCGTCAGCGGAAGTCGCGAAAAGAGGGTCGTGAGATGGACACGAACGTGGAGAGTCATGGGCGGCCCGGCCAATAGCCAAAGTGGTAAATGCCTCGATCACCTCTGAAAGAAGAGGCGGGCAACCCCCGAAGCGGTGAAGAACTTGGTGGCGGCGGGGCCGAGTGGGGCGGTAAGACAAAGAGAGTAAGCAGGATAAAGAAGAAGCGGGGCACGCGCCCCGCTTCTTTGCATTGTGTTAACTCCCGCTCTGGTATTTTCCTCTCACTTAACTATAATAAGGGTCCGCTCCGGAGGCACAATGGCAGCGCCGACGCTCGACGAGATCGCGGTCCGCACAATGGATGACATCCTCGCGGCAGTTTCGTCGTCCGCCGCCGCCGTGTTCATTCTCGATGACATGGATGGCCGCCTGCGCCTCCAGGCGCAGCAGGGCAGGAACGCCGCCACCTTCGTCGATCTTCCCTCCCGCGTTGCCTCCCCCCTTGCCCAGCCCCGTGTGCTCTTCGATCCCGCCCGCGGCGATGGCTTCCTTGCCGTCCCCCTGCGGGCGCGCAACCGCTTCTGCGGTGTCGCCGCTGTGGCTGTGGGTGGGGAACCCAAGCTCACCCTGCTCCGCGTCGTTAGCCTCATCCCCGCCGGGCTCACCGGCCAGGACGTCATCGAGAAGATCAGGAGGGAGCAACTGCACGCCGCCCGCGCCTACCTTGAGGCGGCGGCAAAGGAGGCGACGAAGGCGGGCGTGACCGCCAATGCCGTCACCCTTCCCGGTGACCCCGCCCGGACCATCATCAACTTCGCCCGGGAAAAGGGGGCGGACACCATTATCATGAATAGCCACGGCGCCGGCGGACTCACCGGCTACGTGTTCGGCAGCGTCGCGGAGAAGGTGCTTCGCGGCGCGGAGTGCCCCGTGATGGTGCTCCACGAACGGCCTACAGCGGATGAACTGTGGGCGCAAGAGGAGCGGGAGGAAGCGGAGTTCGACGCCATGATGGGCGCATCTCGCAGCGCCCTCGCGCAGAAAGGGTAACCAGGCCTACCAATGGCTCGAACGATCCTCGTTCCCTACGATGGCTCCACCACATCCGCCCGCGCACTCCCGTACGCAGCCGCCATCAGCAAGATCGGTGAACCGGGGCGGATCGTGCTGCTCACCGTTCTCCCCACCCGGGAGGAGACCGATTCTCCCAACGGGCCGATGGCCCGGAAGGACTGGGAACGCACCACCCGCCGCCGTCTCCAGAATGCCGCCCGTCGCCTCCGCGGCATGGGCGTCGGCACCGTCGATGTTGAGACCCGCTGGTCCGTCCAGACCGATGAGGAGATCGTCGGCGCGGCCAAGGAGCGCAACGTATCCCTCATCGTCCTCGGCACCCACGGCCGGAGCGGCCTCTCCCGCGCCCTGCTCGGCAGCACCGCCATGAGCGTCGTGCGGGACAGCCACGTTCCCTGCATGCTGATCCCGCCGGGCCGCCCCCTGCGCGACCTCAAGCTGACCCGCGCCCTCCTGCCCATCGATGGGTCGGAGCTTTCCGCCCAGGCCTTGCCGCTCGCGATCGAGCTGGCCAACGCGGGCGTTCAGATCGAGGTCCTGCGGGTCGTGCCGCCCTCCGCCACTATGGTCCCTTTCGCCGTGCCGGGCGCTGAAGGCTACCTGCCGGTGAACCTGATCGAGGACCTTACCGCGGCGGCGGAGGAGGACGTGAGGAGCACGATAGCCAAGCTCCCCAAAGGCCGTGCCTCCGGCACCACCCTCCTCGGCTCCCCCTCCCTCGCTATCATCGAGCAGGCCGCCAACAAGAAGGTGGACGTTATCGTTATGACCACGCACGCGCGCTCGGGCCTCGGCCGCGCCTTCCTGGGCAGCGTCGCCGACCGCGTCGTGCGGACGGCGAAGATCCCCGTCATCGTCATCCGGCCCCGCGGCTAAGAACCGCTAGAAGCGAATCGTGAAATCGGCGGAGCCGTCAGGTTCCGCCGATTCAATTTCCATGCTGTCCACCCGGGAAGCCGGCGGTCCCCCGCGCAGTCGCGCCACGAGCGCGTCGAGCGCTTCGGCATCCCCCTCCGCCGCCACTTCCACCGTCATGCCGTCATCCCCGTTCCGCACCCAGCCCGCCAGTCCCAGCGTCACCGCGTGCCGGCGCACGAACTCGCGGAACCCCACGGCCTGCACCCGCCCCCGCACGACGGCGCGGATCGCTCGTATCGCCTCATCCGGCGGGATGGTTGCCCGTGCCTGTGATCTGGGCAATGACCGCTCGCACGTCCTGCTCCGGTACGTCGTCCCGGATCGCCGGCCGGCCGATGTCCTCCAGCAGGACCCAGCGTACCCGCTTGTCCCGCACCTTCTTATCCACCGCCGTCGCCGCCAGGATCCGCTCCGCGTCCACGCCCGGCGCGCTCTCCGGCAGCCCGAAGCGCTGGAGCAGCGTGTTCTGGCGCCCCTCTGCCTCGGCGCTTAGCCCGGCCCTCCGGCTCAGCGCCGCGGCGGCGATCATGCCGATGCCCACGGCCTCCCCGTGCAGATATGTCCCGTACCCCGTAGCGGACTCGATGGCGTGGGCCAGCGTATGCCCGTAGTTCAGGATGGCCCGGCGTCCGGACTCCCGTTCGTCCTCCGTCACCACCTGCCCCTTCAGCACCGCGTTGCGCCGCACCACTGCCGTCGTCAACTCCGGGTCCAGCGCAGCGATCGCCTCCGCCCGCTCCTCCAGCAACGCCAGCAGGCCGGGGTCCATGATCATCGCGTGCTTGATCACCTCCGCCCAGCCCGCGCTACGCTCCCGTGGCGGCAGCGTGCGCAGGACGGATGTATCACACAGCACCATCCGCGGCTGGTGGAACGCCCCGATCAGGTTCTTCCCGGCCGGATGGTCCACCGCCGTCTTCCCGCCGATGGACGCGTCCACCATGGAGAGCAGTGTGGTGGGTACATGCACTAGGGGCATCCCCCGCAGGTAGGTCGCGGCCACATAGCCGGCGAGGTCGCCCACCACCCCACCGCCCAGCGCTACGATCGTGTCCCCGCGCTCCGCCCTGCGCTCCACCAGCCAGTCGTACAGCGCCGCCGCCTGCGCCAGCGTCTTGCTCGATTCGCCCGCCGGCACGGTGCGCAGCCCGGCATCGACCCCCCCCGCCCGCAGCGCCGCCAAGACACGCTCGCCATAGTACGGCGCCACGCCCGTATCGCTGATCACGTGGGCGCTGCCGCCCAGCCCCTGCGCCCGCATGCGGGCGCCCAGCGTATCCAGAATGTCCCAGCCCACCATGATGGGGTAACGCGCCAGCGTCGTTCGCACGACGAATGCGCAGGCAGGATCGCCATCCGCCGCCTGGCCCTGCCGGCCCGCCACAAGATCCGGCGCCAGCACGCGGGCCAGCCGCTCGATCTCGGCGGCAAGCTCGCCCGGTGTCAGCCCGTCCGTGCGCACGGTCCAGTCCGCCCGCGCGTACACCGCGGCGCGCGCATCCTGCTGTTCTCGGATGCGCCGGAGCGGATCGTCCCCGGCAAGCAGCGGGCGGCCTTCATCCGTGTTGCGCAGGCGCGCCAGCGCCGTCTCCGGCCGCGCCTGCAACGCCAGCACAAACGCATCGCGCCAGAGCAGCTCCGCATTGGCCGGGTCGACCGCAGCGCCGCCGCCCGTGGCGATCACCGCGTCGCTGCGGTCGCAGGCGGTCGCCACCGCTCCGTACTCCCGTCGGCGGAACGCAGGCTCCCCTTCCGTGGCAAAGATGTCTGGGATTGAGCGTCCGGCGTCCCGGACCACTGCCTCATCCGTATCGCAGAGCGTCCAGCCCAGTCGCTCCGCCAGCAGCCTGCCGATGGTGGACTTGCCGCTGCCGGAAGGACCGATCAGGACGATCCGGCGCACGGGCGCGGTCATCGCTCTACGTCTCGCGGGCCGATCGTCTCCAGGTAGGCGCGGTAGTTTCGCATCGTCTCGTCCAGGTGGTCGCCGCCGAACTTCTCCAGCATCGCTGCCGCCAGCACCATCGCTACCATCGATTCTCCGATCACCCCGGCGGCGGGCACGACACAGATGTCGCTCCGCTCATAGTGCGCCTGCACCGGCTCCCCCGTTGCCAGGTCCACTGAGGGCAGCGGCTTGGGCAGGGTCGCGATCGGCTTGATCGCCGCCCGCACCACAACGGCCTCGCCGTTGGTCATGCCGCCTTCGATGCCGCCGGCGTTGTTACTCGCCCGCCGCCAGGGGCGGCCGTCCCAGCGGTCGGGCGGCAGGATCACATCGTGCACCATCGATCCGGGCATCCCCGCCAGCGCGAACCCGCCGCCGATCTCCACACCCTTGATCGCGTGGATGCTGCCCACCGCCTGGCACAACTGCCCGGACAGCCGCCGGTCCCACTGCACGTGGCTCCCCAGCCCGATGGGCGCACCTGTGGCGATCACCTCGAAGATGCCGCCGATCGTGTCGCCCGCCTCGCGGGACGCGTCGATGGCCGCGACCATCCGCTCCGCCGTCGCCGCATCGTGGCAGCGCACCGGCGACGCATCGATGGCCGCCCAGTCCGCGCGTTCGCCCAAAGGCGGCGCTTCCACCGCGCCGATCGTCACCGTATGGCTGTGTACCGCTATCCCGAACGGATCGAGCAGGGCCCGCGCCACGCCGCCCATCGCCACACGCGCCGCCGTCTCCCGCGCCGAGGCCCGCTCCAGTATCTGGCGCACGTCATCCTGGAGGTACTTTTGCGTGCCGGCCAGGTCCGCGTGTCCGGGGCGCAGGCGGGTCACCCGCTTGACCGGCTCATCGCGCGGCTCCACCGCCATCACCTCATGCCAGTTCTCCCAGTCCCGGTTCTGCACCCACAGGGCGATGGGGCTGCCCAGCGTCAGCCCCCGCCGCACACCGGACATCACCTCCGCCCGGTCCCGCTCGATCTGCTGGCGCCCACCCCGGCCGTAGCCCCCCTGCCGCCGGCGCATATCCACCTCAAGGTACTCCTCCGTGAGGGGCACACCCGCGGGCATGCCCTCCACGATGATAGTCAGCCCTTTGCCGTGCGATTCCCCGGCCGTGAGAAAGCGAAGTTCGCCCATTTGTTACCCGCTGGTCATCGCTGACGCTTCCGAGCGCGAAGCTTGCACGCGCATCAGGTACGTCGCGATGGCGATGAGAATGCTCACACCCATGATAGGTGTTCCGATCTGTTTAAGCACGGTCACCTCCCAGAACAGGCCGACCATGAACAGGATAACCCCTCCATTACAGGGTACGGTGACCACCGCGCCGATGCTCAGCCAACGCGCCCAGCGCGCCTCGCCCGCCGTTGGCGCCGAGTTCAGCGTGAACAGCCAGAGGGAAGCGGCGCACACGCTCACCGTGATCCAGCCCAGCGTGCCGCCGTGAACGTGGGCGAGCAACACTTTCTTGCCGAAGTCGACGATGTCCGTCCCGTTGAGGATGCCGATCACCACCGTGAAGATGAAGACCGCTAACGCCACCTGGCGGAGCAAGGCGATTTCCCACCGTAGTGCGGGCGCCGGACCTGACCCTTGCATCGATATGTCTCCCGCGCCCTTCAGCGCCACATCCGTGGGGTCCGGTGCACTTGGGAGTATACCGCGTGTGCGCAAGCGTGAATGCGCTAAGGCGCAGTGCCCTCGATCATGCTGAACGGCTCCACCGCCAGAGCCACGCCGTCCTCGTTCAGGCGGAAGCGGCAGCGAAACGCCTCCAGCAGGTCGGACGGCTGCCAGCCGTCCCAGTCGAACGTCGCCGCCGCTTCCCGGTCCAACACCGCGCTCAGGATGCAGCGCTGCTCCGGCCCCCCCCGCTCATCCCGGAACGTGGAATACACGTCCATCTGTACGGCGGCCAGCCGCAGGTCCGGCACGTCGTACAGCACCAGCTCCCCCAGCCGCGCCACCACGCGCGTCGCTTCCTCCAGCGGAGTGCTGACCAGCCGCCGCTCCCCTTCGATGCTGCTGTACTGCCCCTCCACGCTGGTGCTCAATCGCACTGCGTCCACGCCGATGTCCGCCAGCTGCGCCGATTGCACTCCCGCCCACACGCTGGCCGCCAGCCCCCGGGGTGGCCGGCCCGTCCGCCACCCCGCCAGCGCCGCCTCCAGCAGCGACCGGATCGCCTCGATGTCGCCCCCCTCCGTCAGGGAGCGCCAGTGCCGGTGCGCGCGCGTCTCCTGCACCAGCACGTAGCCGATGAGCAGCGTCAGCGCCAGTATCCCGATGATGCCCGCGCCCAGGCCAGGTGCCATGCCCACGCTCCTATCTGCCAGCCATCGCCCCGCGGGCTGCTTCCAGCATCACGTCCAGCGGCGCTTCCTGCCCGGTCCACAGTGTGAACGCCGCCCCCCCCTGGTACACCAGCATGCGCCGCCCGCCCAGCGTTCGCGCCCCCGCCGCCGCCGCGTCTCGCATCAGCGGCGTCTCCAGCGGGTTCGCCACCACATCGCACACCAGCTGCCCGGCGTGAAAGGTCATAGCCGGGATTGGGCTCCGCCCGTCGCCCTCGCCTCCGGCCATCCCCACGCTCGTCGTGTTTACGATGATCCGCGCTGCTCGCACTGCCCGCACCGCGCCCGTCAACGGCAGCGGCATCAGCGGGACGCCGGCGGTCTCCGCCAGGTCGTCGCACAGGGTGATCGCCCGCTCTATCGTCCGGTTAGCCACCGCGATCTCCCACGCGCCCAGCCGCGCCAGCGCCAGCACCACCGCCCGCGCCGCGCCGCCCGCGCCGATGACCGCGACCCGTCCCACCGGAGCGGCCGCCAGTTCCTCCGCCAGCGCCCGCTGGAATCCGGCGATGTCCGTGTTGTGCCCCACCAGCGCGCCATCGCCCGCCCGCACGATCGTGTTCACCGCCCCCACCAGCGCTGCGTCCTCGCTCAACCGATCGAGCAGCGGCAGCACCGCCTCCTTATAGGGCACGGTCACGTTCGCCCCCAGTACGTCGGCCTCCCGCAGTGTCGCCACCATGGCGGCCAGCCCCTCCGGCTCCGTCTCCCACGTCTCATAGCGTGCATCGATCCCCAGCGCCCGGAACGCCGCGTTCTGGAAGGCGGGCGAAATCGAGTGCCCCACCGGCTTGCCTATGATGCCGCAGCGCATAGTCCGCCCCTCAGCCACCCCGGTACCGGTCGACATTGCGGTTGTGCTCCTCCAGCGTCTCACTGAAGGCGTGGGAGCCGTCCGGCCGCGCCACAAAGTAGAGGTACTTCGTGCTTGCCGGCCGGATCACCGCCAGGATCACCTCCTTCCCCGGGTTGCAGATCGGCCCTGGCGGCAGGCCGCTGGCGCGGTATGTATTGTAGGGTGAGTCGATGGCAAGGTCCTGCACCGTGAGGTCGCGCTTCCAGTAGCCGTAGCGGGTCACGCTTGCCGGATCCCGCGTGATCGCGTACTGCACCGTCGGGTCCGCCTGCAACCGCATCCCCAGCCGCAGCCGGTTCAGGAACACACTGGCGATCATCGGCTGCTCCTCCGATTTCACCGCCTCCCGCTCCACGATCGACGCCAGCGTTACGATCTCCTGCAGGGACAGCGCGTTCTTGTTCACATCCACCGCCACGTCCGGCGTCAGCACCTTCCGCTCGAACGTTGCCAGCATCAGGGAAACGATGTCATCGGCGCTCGCCGTCTTCGTTACCTGGTAGGTGTCCGGGAAGAGAAACCCCTCCAGCGAGCCCGCTGGCACGGAAACGAGGAACTTGTAGCGGGAGCGGTCGTACCCCCGCGCCGCCGCGATGAAGTCCGCCGCCGTCACCACGCCCGCTTCCTCCAGCACCGCCGCCGTCTCCTCCACCCGCCGGCCCTCCGGGATCGTCGTCCCCTGGGCGGAGGTGAGCCCGCGCCGCAGCCGATCCAGCACCGAAAGCACCGCCTGGCCCGGGCTGAACGCGTAGTCGCCCGCCTGGATCTCGTTGTCCAGCCCGACCGTGCTGGCCAGGGCGCGGAGCAGGCGGGCGCTGCTGATCACCCCCAGCTCCTCCAACAGGGCCGCCAGCGAGGACACCGTCTCCCCCGGCGCCACCTGCACGTCGATCGTGTTGTCGCTGCGGCCCGCGCGAAGGGGGCCGCCCTCGGGAAACGCACCGGCCGGGCCCAACCACGCGGCCAGCGCCAGCACTGCTCCTATCAGGAACACCGCGGCCACCAGCGTGCGCAGGAGTTTCCCCATCATCGGTCGCGTTCGTCTCCCCCGGGAAGCTCATCCAGGAAGGCCTGCAACAGCACCGCTGCCGCCATCGCGTCCAACTCTTCTTCCCGCCGTCGCTGCTGTTTGCGGCGGGACCCCCCCACCGGACCGAGCCGCTGCCCCGCTTCGAACGTCGTGTAGCGCTCGTCCTGCCAGTGTACGGGCAGGGGGCTGGCTATCGATAGGGCGCGGGCGAAGGCGCGGACGGCACGGACCTGCGCTCCCTCCACGCCCGATTCCAGCAGCGGCAGCCCGATGACGTAGGCGTCCACGTCCTCCGCTTCCGCGGTGGCCGCGATCGCCGTCAGGTCGGCGCCCCTGTCCTTGCCCCGATGATGCGTCCGCAGCGGCACCGCCAGCCGGCTCGTGGAATCGCCCAGGGCCAGCCCGATCCGGCGGTCACCGATGTCCAGCGCCAGGTAGCGTGCCATCAGGCCGGGGCCAGCCGCTCCCGCACCAGCCCCTCCACCGTCGCCAGCGCTTCGTCGATGCGGGAGGCGTCCTTCCCGCCCGCCTGCGCCATCTCCGGCCGGCCTCCGCCACCACCCCCCGTCAGGGCCGCCGCGCCGCGAACCAGGTCCACCGCGCTCAGTCCGCGCGCCGTCAGGTCCGCCGATACCATGGCGATGAAGCTGGGCCGGTCGCCGATCTCCGCCCCCAGGACGATGACCCCGCTCTCCAGCCGGGCGAGCAGCTGCTCGCCCACCTCACGCAGCACCTCAGCGCTGGTCGCGGGGGCCTTCGTGGCCAGCACGGCCACTCCGTCCACCTGCCGCACCCGTTCCAGCAGCCCCTCCACCGATTGTGTTCCCATCTGCCGTTCCAGTCGCTGCGCCTTCCGCCGCTCTGCCTCCAGGTCGCGCAGCAGCGCCGTCACCCGGGCCTCCAGCTCCGTCGGCGCCGTGCTGAGCGCGCGCGCCATCGATTCGATGCTGCTTGCCAGCCGCTCCACGTGCTGCTCGGAGCCGCGTCCGGTCAGCGCCTCGATCCGGCGCACCCCCGCGCCGATGCTGCTCTCGCTCACGATGATGAAGGAGCCGATCTCTCCCGTGGCCCCCACGTGGGTGCCGCCGCACAGCTCTGCGCTGAACCGGCTGGCCTCTGGCGCGGGGCCGTCCTCCACCACCTCCACCACGCGCACCTCGTTGCCGTACTTCTCCCCGAAGAAGGCGATGATCCCCTCCTCGATGGCGCGGTCGTACGCGGTCTCCCGCGTCCGCACGGGCAGGTCCTGGCGCAGCTTCTTGTTCACCAGCCGCTGCACTTCGCGCAGCTCCTCCGCCTTCAGCCCCTCCACATGCGTAAAGTCGAACCGCAGCCGGTCCGGCGCGACCAGCGAGCCCGCCTGGCGGATGTGGTCGCCCAACACGGTGCGCAGCGACGCCTGCAGCAGGTGGGTGGCCGTGTGGTTCCGCCGTATATCGGCGCGGCGCACGGCGTCCACCTCCGCCGCCACGGCGTCGCCCTGGGATAGCCGCCCCTCCGTCACCCGCGCCCGGTGCGCGTACAGCGCCCCCGCGTGCACCGTGTCCATCACCTCCGCCTTGCCGTTGGGACCGCTGATCGTGCCCGTATCGCCCACCTGGCCGCCGCCCTCAGCGTAGAACGGAGTCTCCACCAGGAACAGATCTACTTCGTCCCCCTGCTCCGCCGTCTCCACCACGCCCCCGCCGCCGATGATCCCCGCCAGCGTCGTCTCCGTGGACAGCCGCTCGTACCCGACGAAGCGTGTCTCGCTGATCGCCAGGTCGCCATGGGCCGCCCCCTCCTCCTTCAGCGTGAAGCGTGCGCGTGTGCGGGCGCGTGTGCGCTGTTCCTCCATCGCCCGCTCGTATCCCGCCTCGTCGATGCTCAGCCCTCGCCCGGCGGCGATCTCCGCCGTCAGCTCCCGCGGCAGCCCGTACGTGTCGTACAGCTTGAACACGTCCGCTCCCGCAATCCTGTCGCCCTTCATCCCGGCGATCGTCTCGTCCAGCAGCGCCATGCCCCGGTGGATCGTCTCCCGGAAGCGCTGCTCCTCCAGCCGGATGGCGCGCCGGATGAAGTCCCCCTGCCGCTCGATCTCCGGGTAGGCCTGCCCCATCTGGGCGATCACCGCTGCCGCCACTTCCTCCAGGAACGGCCGGTCCAGCCCCAGCGTCCCCGCGAAGTACACCGCTCGCCGCAGCTCCCGCCGCAGCACGTAGCCCCGGCCCTCGTTGCCCGGCAGTACGCCGTCCGCGATGAGGAAGGTCACGGCGCGCCCGTGCTCCGCCACCACCCGCATCGCCCGGTCCGCCGTCGCCTCCTCCCCGTAGAGCTTGCCCGTCAGCTCTCCCACGCGGGCCAAGATCGGGCTGAACACGTCCGTCTCGTACACGGAGCGCTGCTGCTGCACCACCCAGGCCAGCCGCTCCAGTCCGGCGCCGGTATCGATGTTCTGCGAGGGCAGCGGCGTTTTGGAGCCGTCCTCATGTTGGAAGAAGGCCATGAACACAAGGTTCCATATCTCAAGGAAGCGCCCGCACTCGATAGCCGGGTGGCAGGCGCCATCGGCGCAGCGCGGGCAGCCCTCCTGCTCGCCGAAGTCGTAGTGCAGCTCGCTGCAGGGGCCGCAGGGGCCGACGTCGCCGGAGAACCAGTAGTTCCCTTCCGCCACGCCGTAGCGCATGATCCGGTTCTCCGGCACGCCCTCCTCACGCCAGTAGCCTGCCGCCTCGTCGTCATCCTCGTACACCGTGATCCACAGCCGCTCCGGGGCCATCCCCAGCACGCCGGTCAGGTACGCCCAGGCGAAGTCGATCGCCTCCCGCTTGAAGTAGTCGCCGATGCTGAAATTGCCCAGCATCTCGAAAAAGGTGAGGTGGTTCGTGTCCCCCACCGCGTCGATGTCCGTGGTGCGGAAGCACTTCTGCACCGACGTCATCCGCTGGGAAGGCGGCTGCGCCACCCCCATGAAGTAGGGCTTGAACGGCACCATCCCCGCGCTGGTGAACAGCAGCGTCGGGTCGCCGATGGGGACCAGCGGGGCGCTTTGCATACGGCGGTGCTCCCGCTCCTCGAAGAATTGGAGGAAGGAGCGGCGGATGTCGTCGACGTTCACGGTGACCTCATCGATTTCCGGCAGGGTGATGGCACCCAGTATAGCACCGCGGCCGATTCTAGCCCCGCGCCCGTCCGTGCTACCATGATGAGGAGAGGGCCCGTAGCTCAATGGCTAGAGCTGTCGGCTCATACCCGACTGGTTGCAGGTTCGAATCCTGCCGGGCCCACCAATAAACGAAGTGTCAAGGCTAAAATCAGGGTTTCCCCGGATAGGCGGCTTCGGCGTTTGGGCCGATGATAGGGCGTACAGCACGCGAAGGTG
>SHXV01000015.1 GCA_009693105.1 Dehalococcoidia bacterium | reverse complement strand
GGCGTCTACGGCCAGCGCCAGCCCGATAACCAGATGATGCGGATCAAGCTCTGCGGCGGCATCGTCACCGCGGACCAGATGGACGCCCTGGGCCGCATCGCCCGGGACTACACCGCCATCAATCGCGGCCACATCACCACGCGGGAGAACATCCAGTTCCACTTCGTCCCGCTGGAGCGCGTCCCGGACGTGTTGCAGATCCTGGCCGATGTCGGCCTGACAACGCGGGAAGCCTGCAGCAACGTGGTCCGCAACGTCACCGGCTGCCCGGAGGCGGGCGTAACCGGCCACGAAGTGTTCGATTCTACCCCCTACCTCGTGGCGTTCGCCCGGCATCTGCTGCGCCACCCCGCGGCGCAAGCCCTGCCGCGCAAGTTCAAGGTCGCGTTCTCCTGCGGACCGCGGGACTGCGCCGGATCCCTGTTCCATGACCTGGGCTTCATCCCCGTGATCCGCAACGGCGTCAAGGGATTCGAGATTCGCGCCGGGGGCGGCACCGCGACCATGGCCTGGCCCGCCCACATGGTGTCGGACTTCGCCCGCGCCGACGATGGCGAGTACCTGAAGATCGGCGAGGCCGCCGTGCGCGTATTCGATCGTGAGGGCGATCAGCCGAATCTCCTGCGCCGGAACAAGAACCTGGCCCGCATGAAATTCCTGGTGAAGAAGGTGGGGCCGGAACGGTTCAACCAGCTCATCCAGGAGGAGCTGCAGAAGGACTGGGCAAAGCAGCCGCTGGACATGGCCACACTCAGCGCCATGGCGCCCGAAGGCCCCGTCGCCTACACCCCGCCCGCTGGCGCCGGACCGGCCCCGGCCGGGTTCGCCCGCTGGAAGTACACCAACGTCCAGCCCCAGAAACAGGCCGGGTACTTCACCGCCGCTGTCATGGTGCCCATCGGCAACCTCAAGGGTGAGCACTTCACCGGCCTGGCGGCGCTGATGCGGCGCTACAGCGGCGGACCCGCCCGCGTCAACCCGAACCAGAACATCGTGCTGCGCTGGATCCCGGAGGCGGCGCTGCCCCACCTCTACCGCGACCTGAAGGAGTTCGAGCTGGGTTACGCGGAAGCGGGCCTCTTCGCCGACCCCGTCTCCTGCCCCGGCGCGACCAGCTGCTCGCTCGGCATCACCCGCTCCATGGAGATGGGGCTGGAGCTGGGCGAATACCTGCGCGATCTGGCCATCGATGACCCGCTGATCGAGCAAATGTCGATCAAGATGAGCGGCTGCCCCAACGGCTGCGGCCACCACCACATGGCGTCCATCGGCTTCCAGGGCGCGTCCACCACCGGCGCGGGCGGGCATGCCGTCCCCGCCTACGATGTGTTCCTCGGCGGCACCAACTACATCGGCGCCAGCAAGTACGGGGAGCGCATCGGCCGGGTGCCCGCCAAGCGGGTGCCGCACACGATCTCCCGCATCGTCGAGGTGTACCAGCGCGATCGGCAGAAGGACGAGCCGTTCGATCGATTCGTGCAGCGGCTGGGGGCGAAGAGCTTCGTCCCCTACCTGATGGAATTCCAGGAAGTCGGCCCCGTGCACACGGACATCGACATGTACATGGACTACGGCACCGACCGGTTGTTCATCGTCGAGCGCGGCGAGGGGGAGTGCGCCGTCTAGCGGCGCCGCCCGGGCGATACGCAAAGAGCGCGGCCCAATGAGCCGCGCTCTTTCCACTTCTCTTGAGCCCGCTTATGCCGGGGCAACCCCGGCGCGGGCAATGCCGGCGATGATCTCGCCGTCGTTCCACTCCGGCTCCGCTGCCAGCATCGCCCGCATCCGCTGGTATTCCGCGTTCTGATCCGGGCTGTTGGCGTTGGCGAAATACGCCTCCTTGCTCTCGAACAGCACGCCCAGCATCAGTTCGTTCGGGTCGCGGTCCATCTGGTAGACGTAGGATTCCACTGCACCGGGGCTATGCCGCTGGTTAATCCGGTCCAGCACCGCTGAGAACTCCGACGCCACGCCTGGCTTCAGACGTAATCGAGCCACCGTTCCGTACATCGTTCTTCCCCTTTCCTGTAGCGGCGCGATTATAGCGCGGGAGCATGGGTTCCATAAGCTAGTAACTTACTCCTCAGTGTTTAGCTGCGACCACCGAAATAGCATAAGGTCTACCTTTCCGATGTATTCGGCCGCACTAAGCGCTTCGCCCTCACGAGGTTTGCAAAGCTCCAGCACCGCTGTCTCGGCGAGATAGGGTTTCCTGCCACGAAGTGAGACGAAAAGCGGGTAGTTCTTGTTGATGTCGAGCCAAGCCTGCGTCCCTTCCGTGGTCCAAGTTGATCGCTCCGTCTCATCCCAGCCCCTGATGCGCAAAGGGGGCTGCCCCTTACCTTCGTTAATCCTCGCCAGCAATCGATTGATGCTACCTACAGGATCTTCGGGAGGCGACGTCCGGGGGGTATGAGGATTCTTATTCGGCCCTCGAGGATTCTTTACCGGTTCGCGAGGGAGTCCTGCTTTCGCCCTCTTTCGACCGCCAGGCGCCGCCTCAACCGATTCCACTGGAGGCAGCGATTCTTCGAACTCGTCACCTTCTGACAGTGCCTTTAGAACCTCTCCAAGTTCTGCAGCAACCTCCCTGACCAGCCCTTTCTCCTCTTTGGTTACGCGGGTCTCCTCTCCGACCCGCCGCAGCTCAGAAATTAACGGCTGCAGCTGTTTGACGACCTCGTCACCTAGTTCTTCCCAGACGACATCGGCTGCATCAACGAAGTCGGTCTTGTTAGGACTTGGTTTAAAATTTTTGAGGTCAAGTTCACCGATAAGAGAATTCAGGGATCCCTTCCCCTGATAGTTATAGCCAAACCACTCGCCTTCCTTGATGAGCCGGCCATTAAGAACGAGGCGCATCCCGGCCTTTTGCTGGCGGGTGAGCTGATTACGCATCATCCTTCCGGCCCAGCCCTGGGCGCTACGATCACCAGACAGTTTTATGGGGCTGATCACAATACTCTTGGTCGCGGTCGATAGCGGTATGTCGACCGGCTTTATTTCTTCTGGCCCTACCGTAATCCGAACGCGACCGTTCGAAAGCAGAGTGCGATAGGTATTCGACAGCGAACGCTTGAGTACCTCAAGGTTCCACCTTCTGTTTTTTGCGAGCTTTGTCAATTCGATCCGCACATGGCCCCGATCGATTGGTAAACCCTGCATCGAGGTAGGCTATTTTTCGCGGCTCAGCGGGGAAGGCACCCCAAAGTCCTTAGGCTCAGAACGGCTGGCCCAATTCTCGTCCTCGAGCAGCCAGATATCTTCGCTGCCGCGCTTCTTCGCGTAAAGACGCACCTCACCCGCCAAGAAACCACACGCCGCTTTGCCGCCCTGATGATATTGGCGAATATCAGACGGCCCAGGCTCCTCGCCCTCGCCCCAATTCAGCCAGACGGAGATCTCTTCTTCGCCCATTCCGCGCCCGCCATCGCTCTCAACAATGAGCAAGTCACGGCGCTGGTCATGAGTAATCTGTATGCTGAGGGGCTGGCCCTGCTTATAATCAATCGGGTTATCGACCAACTCCTGTAGCGCATCAGCGACACTGGTGAAGTTGCTCATCGCCATCTTGGCCAAGCCCCGGCTCATTTTTTCTTGCCAATTAGCCATCGTAGTTCTACCTCTTCGCCCGCTTATGGCGTTGGCCAACACTGGGAACGCTCTTTGATTCAGCCCATGCCCTCAAGGCGTAGGTACCACGACGAGGGCGATAAAGGCGGCTGTCATTGTAATATCGCGTCAGTAGTGCATTTGCGGAGTCCGCGCCGGCACCCGTCTCAAACCCCTTCTGCTTTAGCCCCCGCTCAATCTCACGGTAATGCAGCGGCTCCCGGACCTCTTCCAGCAACCGCACAACATCAGTGGCGGTAGCGACGCGGTAAGCCGGAAAGCCGATCGGCGCAGCGGCGGCATCCTGCTCGGTTCCAAGCAGGATGCGGAGAGCCATCGTCTCTTCATCGATACGCGCCAGCCTGGCGTCAATGCCGACTCGCTGCTCTCGAAGATCAGTTGCCTCGCTCTCCAAAGACGAAAGTCGACTTTTCAGAACCGTTCTGTACTGTTCTTCCCCATGAGAGTTATTACTAACCATATTCACTCCTATCACAGGGCTAATTATAGGGCTTCTGTGGTTATTGTCAATGGCTTTGAAATAAAATCTTTCCAAAAACAATAGAGCCGCCAATGGCCGCTCTATTTGTGATCAGGCAGTGCGCGATCGGTTCTAGATCACACCCTTGGTGCTTGGGGCCTCGCCGCCGTAACGCGCGTCCGGCGCCACGGCATCGGCAAGGGCGCGGGCCAGCGCCTTGAACGCCGCCTCCAGCCGGTGGTGGTCGTTGCGACCCGCCAACAGCCGCACGTGAATCGACATGCGCGCCTCGTTCGCCAGCGATTCCAGCAGGTGGGGCACGAGCGCCGCCGGCAACTCGCCGATCTCCGCTGCCGCAAAAGGCAGGTCGATGGCGGCATAGGGCCGGCCGCCCAGGTCCACCGCCACCTGCACCAGTGCCTCATCCAGAGGCACCGTCGCATCGCCAAAACGGCGAATGCCGCGGCGGTCGCCCAACGCCTCGTTCAACGCCTTCCCCAGGCTCAGGCCGATGTCCTCCACCGTGTGGTGCGGATCGATGTGTAGGTCACCGCTGGCGATGACCGTGAGGTCGAAGCCGCCGTGGCGCGCCAGCTGCTGCAGCATATGGTCCAGCATGCCGATGCCGGTCGCGATCTCGGACCGGCCGCTGCCGTCCAGCCCCCAGTGCACGCGCACATCCGTCTCCTTCGTCTGGCGATGAACCGCGCCCACGCGATCAGCCATGCAGCACCTCCGTTAGCGCGGCAATCACCGCGTCCGTCTGTTCCGGCCTGCCCGCCGTGATCCGCAGGCAATCATCCACGGGCGGCTGGTCGAAGTGGCGCACGAAAATGCCGCGTTGGCGCAGGGCGTCCCGCACCTCGCGGGCCGGGCGATCCGTGAAGCGCGCCAGCACAAAGTTGGCCCTCGATGGAAACGTCCGTACGCCAGGCAGCGCACCCAGCGCCTTCGCCAGCCGGTCGCGCTCCCGCACGATCGCTTCCACCCGGCCCATGAGCGCGGGCAGGTCCTCCAGCGAGGCAAGCGCGGCGACGGTGGCGGCGGTGTTCGGCGTATACGGAGGCTTCACCACCATCAGCGCCTCCGCGATGGCGTGCGGGAAGACGCCGTAGCCGACGCGCAGACCGGCCAACCCGGCCCACTTGCTGAACGTGCGTAGCACGGCCAGATTGGGCGCGCCGGAAGCGACGCGGCAGACGGAGCCCTCCTCGCCGGTGAACTCCATGTAGGCTTCGTCCACCACCACGAACGTTCCTGTCGCCAGCAGGGCGTCCAGCTCTTCGGGGGAGAGCAAGTTGCCCGTCGGGTTGTTTGGGGAAGCGATGAACACCAGCCTAGCACCGCTGCTCCTGATCGCCACCACGGTCGCGTCGATGTCCAGCCCGAAGTCCGGCTTGCGCGGCGCCTCCACCACGCGGCCGCCCTGAACCAGCGTGCTGAACCGGTACATCCCAAACGTGGGCGGGCAAACGACGACCGTTTCCCCCGGCGCCACCAGCAGCCGGATCATCAGATCGATCAGCTCGTCGGAGCCGGCCCCGGCGACGATCTGCTCCGCCCCAAGCCCCATCCGCAGCGCCAGCGCCGCCCGTAGCGCCCGCTGCTCTGGGTCCGGATAGAGGGCGAAGTCCGCGGGGACCGCTCGCAGCGCCGCGATGGCGCGGTCACCCATGCCGTAAGGGTTCTCGTTCCCGTCCAGCTTGACGATGCGCTCCGGCGGGATGCCCAACCGCGCCGCCAGCACCTCCGGCGGCTCGATCGGCTCGTAGGCGGGAAGGGACTCGCGCAGATCGGGGCGCAGCCAGGACCGGGCAGCGGCGTCGTTCTCCGTCATGGGCGCTCACCGCCCTCCAGTCGCAGCTCGATGGACCGGGCGTGGGCGACGAAGCCCTCGTAGCGGGCCAGCCGCGCCGCCGCGGGTCCGTTCGCCCGCAGGCCGGCGGCGTCCACGCCCACAACGCTCGTCACCTTGAGGAAGTCGTGCACCCCCAGCGGAGAGGCGAAGCGGGCGCTGCCGCCCGTCGGCATGACGTGGCTGGGGCCGGCGGTGTAGTCCCCCAGCGATTCCGGCGATATCTCCCCCACAAAGACGCCGCCGGCATTGCGCACCAGCGGAAGCGCCGCCTGCGGGTCCCGCAGGAGCAGGCAGAGGTGCTCCGCCGCGTACTCGTTCGCCAGCGTCATCGCCTCCTCCAGCGTCGCCACCACGGCCGCCCCGCCGCGCGCATCGAAGGCGGCGCGCGCCACCGCCGCCCGCGGCAGCAGCGCCAGCTGGCGCTCCACCTCCCACCCCACGGCCTCCGCCAGCGCGGCGGACGTCGTCACCAGCAGGGGGGTAGCCAGCTCATCGTGCTCCGCCTGCGCCAGCATATCGGCGGCGCAGAGCATCGGGTCGGCGCTATCGTCCGCCACGACGATCGTCTCGCTCGGCCCGTAGAGGGAATCGATGCCCACATCGCCATAGACGGCGCGCTTGGCCAGCGTGACGAAGAGCCCGCCCGGCCCACAGATCTTGTCCACGGCCGGAACCGACGCGGTCCCGTAAGCGAGCGCCGCCACGGCCTGCGCCCCGCCCGCGTTCACCACGACATCCACGCCGGCGACATCAGCGGCGACGAGCTTAATCGGGGAGACATGCCCATCGGGCCCCGCCGGGCTGGCCATGATCACCTCGCCCACGCCCGCCACCCGCGCCGGCAACGCCGTCATCAGGACGGAGGAGGGGTAGACCACCGCCGTGCCGGGCACGTACACCCCTACCCGCTCCAACGGGCGCACGAGCTGGCCGATCCCCCCTTCCATGAAGGTGGTGGCCGCGTGGGCGCGCTGCTGTTCGTGGTAGCGGCGGATACGGTCGGCGGCGAAGCGCAGCGTCTCCGCCAGGCCGTCCTCAACCTTGCCGTAGGCGGCGGCGATCTCGTCCTTGCTCACGATGAGCGCGCCCGCCCCGGACGTCAGGCCATCGAGCGCGGCGTTGTAGTACGTCACGGCTGCGTCGCCCCGCGCCCGCACGTCAGCGACGATACGGCGGACGACGGCCTCCGGCTCCAGCGCCTCGCCGAACACGTCGGCGATGCGGGCGCGAACGGCGGGCGGCAAGTCGCCCGACCCCACCGGACGGCGGGCGAACAGCGTGCGCCGCGCTTCATTGATGCCGTAAATGATACGCATGGAACCCTTCAGTAGCCGCTGTCCGCGACACGCCCCTGTAGATTAGCTTGAAACGGCGGGGCCGTCACCGCGGCCGCCCGCAGCCGGGACACGATGTCCTCTATGAGCGCGGCGCGGCGCCCTTCCACCGGACGGGTGCTGCGGATCAGGCAGTTGGTGGAGAGGAAGAAGCTGTCGATAGCCTTCAGCCGATTGGCGCGCAGTGTCGTCCCCGTCTCAGTCCCCTCGATGAGGATATCGGCATCCTCCGGAACAAACCCTTCGGACGCGCCGTTGATCGGGATCACCCGGTAGCGACGGATGCGGCGCAGCCGGGCGTAGTGGTCCGCCGTGTTCGCGTACTCGGAGGCGACCCGTATTTCCCGGTCCCCCCAGAGCGCCAGGGCCCCGTCGATCGTGTCAGCAGGCAGGCCATCCGGCACCACGGCGGCCAGGCTGTAGCGTGAGCGGCCCAGGTCGACCGCTTCCCTGACGGGGCTGCCGGGGAACGCGTACAGGTGATCGGCCAGCCAGTCCCGACCGGTGAGCGCAAGATCGTAGTTCCCCAGTGCCACCTGTTGCGGCATGTCCTGCGGACGAATGACCTTGACCTCCAGACCATCGATGGCGGAGGTGGGCCGGCGCACCCAGGTGGAATCGCTGTAGCCGTCGAACGTCAGGCCCGCGGACGTGAGCGATGCGTGGGCGTGGCGCTGCTGGTGGCCATCGGGCACCGCCAGCCGTACCACGTCGCGCCGGTTGTCCGGGCGCGGGACGCTGGCGCCGGCGTTACGGCGCGAGGGCAGGGAAAGCCCTGGCTCGTCGCGAAAGGGGGGAGCGATCGCCAGCAGCGGCCTCAGCAGGGGGGACAGATCGCTTCCTTCCAGCGCCCTGCGGTTGGCGACGAGCCAGGCGCCCCCCTCATAGACGCGCTGCAACGGACGCAGGCCCAGCGCCTCCACCGTGGCCTCATCAGCGGCGTCCAGAAGCGCGATCTCGGCGTCTTCCGGCGGGTAGGCTTCCGCGGCGCCGTGCACGGGCATGACGCGATAGTCGGGAAAACGCATGGCCAGGGCGTACCGCTCCGCCAGGTTCGGGTACTCGCTCACGATGCGCACCGGCCGAAACCGCAGCGCCTGCGCCGGGTCACCGTGCGCGGCAGCGTACACCCGCCGAACGCCGAAACCGAACGGCCGCAGCGGCACGACGTCATCGTTGGGGTAGCGGGCGTGCGCCTCCGCGATCCAGACGCCGCCGCAGATGCCGAGCGCGTAGTTCCCCAGCGCGATCTGGATCGGTACATCCTTCTCCCGGAACACCCGAACCCGCACATCCGGCTGCTCCAGGCGAAAGTGATACAGGCGTGATCCCTCCGCGTACTCCGAAACATCGATGCCCGCTCCCAGAAGCAGGCGACCGGATTCGGCGCGGAGGTCGCCCGCGGGCAGCGCCAGCTTGATCGTGCTCACTCGTCAGGCCCGTCGACGTCGATAACGACATCGGCCAGCTTCTCGATCGAGGAGAACACGGACTCACGCCCCGCCTGGCGCAGCCGCAGCTGTTCCGCCCCCTCCACGATGACCTCCGCCGCCTGCTTCGGGGCGCCGTTGAGCGCGACCACAAGCCCGCGCTCTCGCAGTGCCGCGGCGACCTCATGGGCGCGGGCCAGCAGGGCCGGGTCCAACGTTGCCGCGCGCACGACGAAGTCGACTCCCCTGTCCTCCGCTTGCACCGGCAGCAGCGGAACGATCGCGTCGACCTCCAGCGCGAAGCCGGAGGCGGGCACATCGTGACCGCTCACCTGGGCCAACAGCCGATCGTAGCGGCCTCCGCCGCCGACCCGCGTTTCCGCGACGTCAAAGCGGAACACCAGACCCGTGTAGTACTCAAAGTTCCGCGCCAGCGCCATGCTCACGCGGTACGGCTCACCCAGCGCGGACAGCGTCTCCGCGATGGTCGTCAGTTCCTGCAGGGGCGCCAGCGCCTCCGGAACGCGGTCTGCCAGCGCCGCGCGGACGTTGGCCACGTAGGCGCGGTCGCCATCGGTCTGGAAAAGGAAGCGCAGCGGGGTGGGAAGGTCCGGCAGCCGCGCCTCGATCACCGCCAACCCCTCCAGATCGCCCTCCCGGATGCGGTCGTACAGCGCCAGTTGCTCCTCCGCGTCCAGCCCGGCCCGCTCCATCAGCGCCCGCACCACGCCGGTGTGGGAAACGCGAACCGTGGGGACGGGAAGCCCCAGCGCACGAAGAACGGCAAGGCCGAGCAGGATCAGCTCTAGATCAGCCTGGGGTGCGGCGGCGCCCAGCCGCTCCACCCCGCACTGCCAGTCCTCCCGGGAATCCTCCCCGTCCGCGAAGCGGAACACGTTCTGCACGTAGGAAAGCCGCACGTCCTCACCGGGCGCGAATCGCTCCGTATAGAGGCGCGCCGCCGGGATGGTGGCGTCCGGCCGGAGGACGACGCGCTCGCCGCTCCAGCCGTCCCAGTCCAGAAACGAGTAGACGCGGCCCAGCATCTGGGGGGAGAGGGTGCCCGCGCCCGTGAAGAGGTGCAGATATTCGATGGTGGGCGTCCGCACTTCCCCGTAGCCCCAGGCGCCGACGACCCCCCGGAACGCCTCTGCGATGCGATGGAAGCGCGCCATATCGGCGGGGGAGAGATCACGCATGCCGGGGCAGCGGCGGGCGGCGGGAAAACCGGTGGTCATGAAATGCGGGCCTCCGCTCTCCGGTGATAGCGCAATTCTATCGTGACCGTGGGCGGGGCACAAATACGATGGCGGAAGAAGAGACGCCGCCCGCACCCTAGCGCGCGACGATGCGGGCGAAGCGCCGCCGTCCCGCCCGCAGCACGCTGCCGGAGCGGATCGCCACGCGCGCCTGCTCCACCCGTTCCCCATCCAGCGACACACCGCCCTGGGCGATGAGCCGCCGCGCCTCCGAGCGGCTGGGCGCAAGCGAAGCCGCCGCCAGCAGTTCCACTAGGTCCACCTCACCTTCCAGCCGCCAGGCGAACTCCGGCATATCGTCCGGCAGCGCCCGCTCCTGGAACACGCGGCGGAAAGCCCACTCCGCATCGTTGGCGGCCGCTTCGTTATGGAACTGGGCGACGATTTCACGGGCAAGGCGCTGCTTCAGCGCCATCGGGTTATCCTTCCGCTTCACCAGTGCCATCCGCACCTCCTCCACCTCCGCTTCCAGCAGATCGGTGAGCAGATCGAAATAGGAGGGGATAACATCGTCCGGCAGGCTCATGATCTTGCCGTACATCTCCTCCGGCGAATCGATGATGCCCACGTGGTTGTCCGCGCTCTTGCTCATTTTCACCCTGCCGTCCAACCCCACAAGGATGGGGAGAATGAACACCTGCTGCGGACGTTGCCCCAGCTCCTGCTGAAGCTCCCTGCCCACCAGCATGTTGAACCGCTGGTCGCTGCCGCCGAACTCCACATCCGCCTGGATCACGAACGAGTCGTAGGCCTGCAGGAGCGGGTAGAGGAACTCCGTCACAGCGATCGGCTGGTGCTGAGCGAACCGTTTGGCAAAGTCATCCCGCTGCAGCATCTGCGCAACGGTGAAACGGCTGGTCAAGCTGATCACATCGGCCAGGTTGAACTTGCCGAACCACTCGGACTGCCAGCGCACTTCCGTCCGCGCCTCATCGACAACGCGGAAGAACTGCTCCATGTAGGTGCGCGCGTTCTCCTGCACCTGCTCCGCCGTGAGCATCGTGCGCGTCTGGGAGCGGCCGGACGGATCGCCGATCTGCGCCGTCCAGTCCCCCACGATGAGCACCACCTGGTGCCCCAGATCCTGCAGCTCCCTCAGCTTGCGGAAGCAGACGGCGTGCCCTAGGTGAAGGTCGGGACGGCTGGGATCGACACCGTACTTCAGGCGCATGGTGCGCCCGGAGCGAAGCGCTTCTACAAACTCCGGTTCCGGGATGATCTCATCCACCCCCCGGTGCAGGATATGATCGAGCACTGCTTCACTGGGAACGATGGCCACCACTACCCCCTTGCCGGACCAGCGCTTCGCGAGCGCGCTCCACATCCCGGCCAATCTCGGCGACGAGCGCATCCACGCTGTCGAATTTCAGCTCATCGCGCAGGCGCGCGACCAGCTCGATCCGTAGATCGGTGTCGTACAGATCCCGCCCGTCGAAATCAAACAGATACGTCTCAACGGAAGGCGCGCCGCTATCGAACGTCGGGCGGACGCCGATGCTGGTCACCCCATCGTAATGCACCTCACCGATGCTCGCGCGGACGGCGTACACCCCGAAGGCGGGCAGCGCACGGTCGGCTCCCAGCGCCATGTTCGCCGTGGCGTAGCCGATGGTCCGCCCACGTTGCGCCCCGCGCACCACCGGCCCTTCCAGAGAGAACGGCCTTCCCAGCAGCCGGGTCAGTTCCTCCATGTCCCCCGCGGCCAGGGCGTGACGCACGGCGCTGGAGCGCACCGGCCGCCCGCCGTCCTCCATCTGGCGCAGCACCCGCAGCTCGAATCCGCGCCGGGCGCCCAGCTCCCGCAGCAGAGCCACCGTGCCTTCCCGGTTTCGGCCCAGCGCGAAGTCCGGCCCCACCATGAGCAGCCGCATCTCCAACTCCTCCCGCAGCGCATCGACAAAGTCGGCCGCGGATACCTGGGCCAGCTCGGACGTAAACGAAAGGGGGACGACCCGGTCCACCCCCTGCGCGCGCAGCAGAGCGATCCGCTCTTCCAGAGTGCTGAGGTAGAACACGTTGGCGCCTGGCCTGAGCACGGTAATGGGATGGGGGTGGAAGGCGACGACAATGGAGGCAAAGCCGGATTCCAGCGCCGCCGCCCGCAGCTGCTGCAGTACGTACTGGTGGCCACGATGCACCCCATCGAACTTGCCGATGGTGACGGCGCCGGGGCGGCCCATCGCGCCGCGGGCCAACTCCTCGCGCATCAGGGCGCGCACGAACGGTCTCTCCCGCTACGGCCAATGTCCCGGGCGGCGCGACGGCGCATAGGCTTGCTCATCGTCGCCATCGTCGATTTCCCCCGGATCACAACGGGAGGGGTAGCCCCCTCCCACGCGGCGAATTCAACGTCGCGATAGTAGCATGGGGGGTGCAACGGCCGCAAACGCTCCGATGGCCATTACCGCGCCCCGCAGCCATACTGCAGGCATGGCAGCGCTCTTCCGTAACGGCCCGATCATCACCTGGCTCGCCTGGATGGTGATCATCTTCACCCTCTCGGCCCAGGAACGCCCTCCTCAGCCGGACCTGGGGTTTTCCTGGCAGGACAAGCTCCAGCACGCCGCCGTATACGCCGTACTGGCGTTTCTCACGCTCCGCGCCGCCGCGGCGCTGCCCCGCCTGGGCCGGTTCCCCACCCTGCTCCTCGTCCTCACCCTGGTCTGGGCCGCGCTCTATGCCCTGTCCGATGAATGGCACCAGAGCTTCGTTCCCGGCCGGGACGCCAGCGCCCTCGACTGGCTGGCCGACGTGGTGGGAGCGGCCATGGCGCTGCCGGCGCTGCGCTGGCTCCGCCGCCGCCGAAGGGGGCGGTGATAGACTGGGGCCGAACCGCACACACAGGGGGACCGCAGGATGATAGCGGGGCTGGGACGCAGGCCAGAGATAGCGCTGGTGGAAATATCCGGCGTCCTCGGCAGGCAGATGCGCCCGGCGGAGTACGCCATGCTGTTCCGCCGGCTGGGGGAGGACGCGCACATCAGGGCCGTCATCCTGGAGATCGATAGCCCGGGCGGCTCCGCCACCGCGTCCGATTACCTCTACCTGGCGTTGCGCCGGCTGGCCGCGAAGAAGCCGGTGGTGGCGTTCATCCGCGGCGTCGGCGCCTCCGGCGGTTATTTCCTCGCCTGCGCCGCCCAACGGATCATCGCCATCCCTTCCGCCATCATCGGCTCCATCGGCGTCATCTCCGTGCGGCCGGTCCTGGTGGCTTTGCTGCAGCGGGTGGGTGTCGATGTCTCTGTGAGCAAGAGCGATCCCTACAAGGACATGGGCGCGCCCTATCGCACGCTCACCGCGGAGGATCTGGAGAAGGAAGATGCGCTCGTCGCGCGCTTCTTCGACCGTTTCGCCCAAGTCGTGGCGGAAGCGCGCCGGATGACGCCGGAAGAGGTGCGCCGGCGCGCTACCGGTGAGGTCTACATCGGCGTCCAGGCGGCGGAGCTCGGCCTCATCGATGAAACGGGTGACTTTGAGCGGGCGCTGGAGCTGGCGGCCGAACTGGGGAACGTGCCCCGCACTTTACGCCCGTGCGGCCGAAGCGGCCCCTCTTTCAGCGCCTCATGTCGCCCCTGGTGGCCGCCCTGGCCCAGCAACTCACGTATGAGCTGGAGGAGTCCCGTCTCCAGCGAAGATTGCTCTACCACGCCCCCGTAAAGCGCCCACGCCGACACCGGTGACGGTCGCTTGCCTGTTTCTCCACCGCGCTTTACGCTGAGCGCATCGCAGGAGTGTGCCATGGTGCGCGTGTTTGTCCTCAGCAGCGACATCACTGAACTGCGCCGCGCCATCGCCGTGCTGGAGCGCGGCGGCATCGCCCCCGTGCTCATGGCCCCCAGCGCGGACGCCATCGGGCTGCTCAAATCGGAATCGCCCGATGCGGCGATCCTCGATCTCACCTCCCCCTGGCCGGCGGGGGAGCCCGCGGGTTTCCTCCAGGCTGGCGTGCCGGACGGCTGCCGCACCATCGCCATCGTGCCGGAGGAGCGGCTGGGGGAGGTCTATAGCCTCGCCCTCGACGACTTCATCCTCCACCCACTGAACGGAGAGGAGGTGCTGGCGCGGCTGACGCGGCTCCTCTCCCTCCAGGTCGATGATGCCACTCACGTCATTCGTTTCAACGACCTCACCATAGATACGGCAAATTACTCTGTCACGCTTATGGGTGACCTGATCGATCTGACCTACAAGGAGTACGAACTGCTCCGCTTCCTGGCGACCAACCCGAGCCGGGTGTTTACGCGGGAAGCGCTGCTCAACCGCGTGTGGGGATACGATTACTACGGCGGCTCCCGCACCGTGGACGTGCACATCCGCCGGCTGCGCGCCAAGATCGAGGACCGTAGCCACACCTTCATTGATACGGTGCGCAACGTGGGCTACCGCTTCCACGCTGGCTAGCCTCCATAACGCGAGCGGCCTGCCCGCTTCATACATATCCAAGACGGGCCTATTCCGCGCCGAACTGCTCCCGGAATGAGGGCCGGTCGTCCTCGCCATCGTCCGGAACGGCGACATAGCTCGTCGACCGCGGAGCTGCCACTTCTACCAGATCCTCCTCCAGATCGGCGATGGACATATCCCCTTCCGCTAGGTCGGCCTCCAGGTCCAGATCGAAGTCCAGCCCCTCAGCCGTGGTCATCAGCTCATCGAGCGATTCCCCACCCTCGACGCCGAGGGCGAACAGCGGGCGCGGGCGCAGGAACGGACGCGGCGGCAGGTCGATCTCGGCCCGTGCCGGGATCAGCTTGCCGATGATGACGTTTTCCTTCAGCCCCAGTAGCCGGTCCACGGCGCCGCTTACCGCCGCCTCGGTGAGCACCCGGGTCGTCTCCATGAAGGAGGCGGCGGCCAGGAAGCTCTCCGTGTTCAGCGATGCCTTGGTGACGCCCAGCAGGACCGTTTCCGCGGTGGCGGGCTCTCCGCCCTCCGCCAGCACCTTGCCGTTGATCTCCTCATAGGCGAAGCGGTCCACCAGCTCGCCCGGGAGCATCGTCGCGTCACCGGGGGCATCAATGCGGACCTTGCGCAGCATCTGCCGGACGATCACTTCGATGTGCTTATCGTTGATGTTCACGCCCTGCAGCTCGTACACGCGCTGGACTTCCTCTACCAGGTACTGCTGCACGGCGTCGCGGCCCTTCACCCGCAGGATGTCCTGCGGGTTCACGTAGCCTTCCGTCAGCGGCTGCCCGGCGACGACGAAGTCGCCCGTATTCACCTGGACGCGAGAAGCGGCAGGAATGGGATACTCCCGCACGTCGTTCTCCGCGTAGAGAATGGCGATGCGCTTGCCCCCTTCCTCCACCACCTGCCCGCTCACCCGCGCGACGATGGGGGCGGCTACCAGCACCTTCGTCGGCTCCAGCTCCTCATCTTTGGCCTTGCCGCGCTTCGGCCTGGGCGCCTTCGGCTCCGCCAGCACGGTGCCGGCTTCGATCTTCTTGCCGGGCTTGACCGCCAGGGCGTAGCCCTCCGGCAGCTCATACTCGTCACGGAACGTATCGGTCCGGGTAACGCGCACGCTCCGGGTATCGGTATCGCGCAACAACTCCACCACCCCTTCGATCTCGGTGATGACTGCCTGCCCCTTGGGAATGCGCGCCTCAAACAGCTCCTCTACGCGGGGAAGACCGGACGTGATGTCCAGGCCGGCCACACCGCCCATGTGGAACGTCCGCATCGTGAGCTGGGTGCCGGGCTCACCGATGCTCTGGGCGGAGATGATGCCAACCGCCTCGCCCGTCTTCACCAGGGTCCCGCGCGCAAGGTCCCGCCCATAACAGAGACGGCACAGCCCGCGCCGGGCGTCACAGGTGAGGGGAGAACGAACGAAGACTCGCTCGATCCCTGCCTCCGTGATGGCGCCCGCCATCACCTCGTCGATCTCCTGATTGCGCTCCACCAGTACTTCGCCCGTGCCTGGGTGCGCCACCGGTTGGGCCGCGTAGCGGCCGGCGATGCGCTCCCCCAGCGTCTTCTCGATGCCGCGGGCCTTCGCCTCGCTCAGCCAGATCCCGTTCAGCGTTTCGCAGTCCTCCAACAGGATGATGACGTCCTGCGCCACATCGATGAGCCGGCGGGTGAGGTAGCCGGAGTCCGCCGTTCGCAGCGCCGTATCGGCCAGTCCCTTGCGCGCGCCGTGCGTGGAGATAAAGTACTCCAGCACCGGCAACCCTTCGCGGAAGCTCGACCGGATCGGCAGGGCGATAATACGACCGGAGGGGTCGGACATGAGTCCGCGCATACCGGCCATCTGGCGAATCTGGGCGATGTTACCCTTGGCGCCGCTGTTGGCCATCATGTACACGGAGCCGTAGCGATCCAACGTATCGGAGATCGCCTTCTGAATCAGGTTCGTCGTTTCCGTCCACACCTCGATCGATTGGTCGTACCGCTCCTGCTCCGTCATCAGACCGGTGAGGTACTGGTCCTCGATCTGGGTAATACGAGCCTCCGCCCTCTCCAGGAGCTCCTTCTTGGCCTCTGGCACCTTGATATCGTTCATGGCGATGGAGACACCGGAACGCGTGGCGTAACGGAAGCCAATGTTCTTAATGGCGTCCACCATCGCTCCGGTGCTCGCCTCGCCCACGACCTTGTAGCACTCCGCCACCAGCGACTTCAGCGTTTTCTTGTCCATCACTTCGTTCTTGTAGCCCAGTTCGTCCGGCAGGATCTCGTTGAAGATCGTCCGGCCGACGGTCGTTTCGATCAGGCGGCCACCCGTGCGCTCGTCGCGCACCAGGATGCGCGCCTGCAGATCGATGACGCCAAGGCTCTCCGCAAGCTGCGCCTCCACGAAGGAGCCGAACACGCCTTCCGTCGGGCGGCCATTGGCGGGGCGATACTCCCCGCGACCGCCGGGCTTCATCGAGGTCAGGTAGTAGCAGCCCAACACCATGTCCAGGGTGGGGGCCACCGTCGGCTCTCCACTGCTGGGCAGAAGCAGGTTGTGCGTGGCCAGCATGTGCTGACGCGCCTCCGCCACCGCCTCCCGTGAAAGCGGGACGTGGACAGCCATCTGGTCGCCATCGAAGTCCGCGTTGAACGCGGCGCAAACGAGCGGGTGAAGTTGAATGGCGCTGCCTTCGATGAGCGTGGGCTCGAACGCCTGGATGCCCAGGCGGTGCAGCGTCGGCGCCCGGTTGAGCATCACCGGCCGGTCTTTGATCACCGCGTCCAGCACGTCCCACACTTCCGGGCGGGCACGCTCGACGATGCGCTTGGCGCTCTTGATATTGTGCGCCAGCCCCTTGGCCACCAGCGCGTGCATGACGAAGGGCTTGAACAGCTCCAGCGCCATTCGCTTGGGCAGACCGCACTGGTGCAGCTTCAGCTCCGGCCCGACGACGATGACCGAGCGACCGGAGTAGTCCACGCGCTTGCCCAGCAGGTTCTGGCGGAAGCGCCCCTGCTTGCCCTTGAGCATGTCAGACAGCGACTTCAGCTTGTGGTTTCCTTGCCCGGCGACGGCGCGGCCGCGGCGGCCGTTATCGATAAGGGAATCGACGGCCTCCTGCAGCATGCGCTTTTCATTGCGGATGATGATCTCCGGCGCGCCCAGGTCCAGGAGCCGCTCGAGGCGATTGTTCCGGTTAATCACCCGGCGGTAAAGGTCGTTCAGGTCGCTGGTGGCGAAGCGGCCGCCGTCCAGCTGGACCATGGGACGCAGATCAGGTGGGAGCACCGGCAGCACGGTAAACACCATCCATGACGGGTGGTTGCCGGACTTGCGGAATGCCTCCACCACGCGCAGGCGCTTGGTGGCCTTCTTGCGGCGCTGCCCGCTGCTGGAGTAGATCTCAACGCTGAGCTGCTCCCGCAGCTGTTCCAGGTCGATCCCGTTCAGGATCTCCAGCACGGCTTCAGCGCCCATGCCCGCTTTGAAGACGTGGCCGAACTTCTCCTCCAGCTCCCGGTACTGCGTGTCCATCAGGAGTTGCAGGGGCTTGAGGTCCTCCAGCTTCTCGATATTCGCTGTGTACTCCGCGTGAATCGCCTCCCGCGCCAGGCGAATCTCTTCGCGCTGGGGAGCGGACGCCGTCTCGAACTCATGGCTCGCCGCGTCGTTGCCGGCGTCGGCCAGGAGCTGGATGTCGCTACGCCGTTGCGCCGCCGCTTCCTCCAGCTCCTGGACCGCGGTCTGCGCCTCCTTCACATCGGAGGACTTGGCCATCAGCGCGTCCACCCCGGACTGCAGCTCCTCCTCGACCTTGGCCAGCTCTTCCGCCCGTTTCGCTTCGAATTCGGCGATGGCGGCGTCGCGCGTGACCCCGAGTTCATCGATGGCGTCCTGGGCGGGCTTTTCCCGCTTGATCGCGTCGCGATCCATGTCCTCCCGCAGCACGTCCAGCGCGCGTTGCCGCGCCTTATCATCCACGGACGTAACGATGAACTGGGCGAAGTAAAGCACCTTCTCCAGGCTGCGCGGGGAGAGGTCCAGCAACAGGCCCATGCGGCTGGGCGTGCCCTTCACGAACCAGATGTGGCTCGCCGGCGTCGCCAGCTCCAGGTGGCCCATGCGCTCACGGCGCACCTTGCTCCGCGCCACTTCGACGCCACACTTATCGCAAATGATGCCCTTATAGCGGACCCGCTTGTACTTGCCGCAGTAGCACTCAAAGTCTTTTGTTGGACCGAAGATCTTCTCACAGAAAAGCCCGTCCTTCTCCGGCTTCAGCGTGCGGTAGTTAATCGTTTCCGGCTTGGTGATCTCCCCGTAGGACCACGAACGAATCTGCTCCGGAGACGCGAGCGAAATGCGAACCGCGTTGAAGTCGCTGACATCAAACATTGAAGGCGTCCTCCCGCTCAAACCCGGACAGGTTGATATCCAGTTCCGGCACATCCATGGCCGAGTTCTCCGTAAATGCGACGCGCTCTTCGTCCTCGTTCAGGACTTCCACGGACAGGCCAAGACTTTGCAGCTCCTTGACCAGCACCTTGAACGATTCCGGCACCCCCGGCTCAAGCACGTCTTCGCCCTTGACGATGGCCTCGTACGCTTTCACCCGCCCGACGACATCGTCGCTCTTCACCGTGAGCAGCTCCTGGAGGACGTGGGCCGCGCCGTACGCCTCCAGCGCCCACACCTCCATCTCACCGAAGCGCTGGCCGCCGAACTGTGCTTTGCCGCCCAGGGGCTGCTGCGTGATCAGGGAGTACGGGCCGGTAGAGCGGGCGTGGATCTTGTCTTCCACTAGGTGGACCAGCTTCATCATGTACATGTAGCCGATGGTCACGGCTTGATCGAACGATTCACCGGTGCGTCCGTCATACACGACTTGCTTGCCGAAGATGGGCGGCGAATCACCGGTCCGGTCGCCCAGCGCCTCCCCCCGTTCCTGCAGCTGGTCCAGCGGGGTGCCGCGCACGCCCATTTCGCCCATCTGCTCGCACCACAACTCCAGGCAGGCGCGCTTGGCCACGGAGAGCTCATCCTCATTGAACACGGCGTCCGCGTCGTAGCCCTGCTCCGCCACCCAGGCGCGGGCCTTCGCCTCATCCAGCCGCTCCCCCTGGGCGGAGCCGTTGGTGGTCCCTTCCGGGTAGAGGGCGCCAGCCTGACGGGCGATCCAGGCGCGCCCCAGCGCGTCCTCGATGGCGGTGTCGCTGGCGCCGTCGAATACCGGGGTGATCGCGCGGAAGCCCAGCTGGTTCGCCGCCCACCCCAGGTGCGTCTCCAGCACCTGCCCCACGTTCATTCGGCTGGGCACACCGATCGGGTTCAGGATGATGTCGATGGGAGTGCCGTCCGCCAGGTAGGGCATGTCTTCCGACGGCATGATCCGGGAGACCACACCCTTGTTCCCGTGGCGGCCCGCCATCTTATCGCCCTCGGCGATCTTGCGCTTCTGGGCAATGGAGACGCGCACCAGTTGATTGACACCAGCCGGAAGCTCCGGGTGGTCCTCCCGTGAGAACACCTTCACGTCGATCACCTTGCCGCGCTCCCCGTGGGGAACCCGCAGCGAGGTGTCCTTCACCTCGCGCGCTTTTTCTCCAAAGATGGCGCGGAGCAATTTCTCCTCCGCCGTCAACTCCGTCTCGCCCTTCGGCGTGATCTTGCCGACGAGGATATCGCCCGCCCGCACTTCCGCGCCGATGCGGATGACGCCGTACTCATCAAGGTCCCGCAGAGATTCCTCACCCACGTTGGGGATGTCCCGTGTGATCTCCTCCGGGCCCAGCTTGGTATCGCGCGCTTCCGTCTCATGCTTTTCAATGTGGATGGAGGTGAAAACGTCCTCCCGTACCACCCGGTCGGAGAGGATGATGGCATCCTCAAAGTTGTAGCCTTCCCAGCTCATGAAGGCGCAGAGGACGCTCTGGCCCAGCGCCAGCTCGCCGTGATCGGTGGAGGAGCTATCGGCCAGTGGCTGCCCAGCGATGACCTTGTCGCCCGCGCGAACGATCGGCCGCTGGTTGATGCAGGTGCCCTGGTTGGAACGCATGAACTTGAGCAGATCATAGCGCTCCACTTCTCCTGACGTCCGCCGGACCTCAATGACGTTGGCGGAGGCCCGCACCACCTCGCCCTCGTACTGGGAGAGGATCACCTGCCCGGAGTCGCGCGCAGCCTGCTGCTCCATGCCGGTCCCCACCAGCGGCACCTCCGGACGGAGGAGCGGCACCGCCTGCCGCTGCATGTTGGACCCCATCAGCGCCCGGTTGGCGTCGTCATGCTCCAGGAAGGGGATGAGCGACGTGGCGACCGAAACGATCTGTTTGGGTGACACGTCCATGTAGTCAACGCGATCGGGCGACTCGATCATGAACTGGTCGCCATTGCGGACCTCGATGCGCTCCTCAAGGAAGCGGTTGTCCGCGCTCAGGGCGGCGTTCGCCTGGGCGATGACGAATCGATCTTCCCGGTCGGCGGTCAGATACTCCAACTCCTTGGTCACAAAGGGGTGCAGCGGCACGTCTTCAATGCCCGCGGCCTTCAGCTTGGCCGCCAGGTCCTTCGTGACCCTGGCGCCCTTCTTGCCGATGACCTTGCCTGAGGCATCGCTGACATCGCCCCGCAGCTCCTGCCCGATGATCGCCGCCTCCTCCGGCGCCAGCGAGCGGATGACGCGGCGGTAGGGCGTCTCAATGAATCCGTACTCATTCACCACTCCATACGTCGCCAGGGAGCCGATGAGGCCGATGTTCGGTCCTTCCGGCGTCTCGATGGGGCAGATGCGCCCGTAGTGACTGTGGTGCACGTCGCGCACATCGAACCCGGCGCGATCGCGGCTCAGCCCGCCGGGGCCGAGGGCGGAAAGCCGGCGCTTGTGCGTCAACTCCGCCAGTGGGTTCGTCTGGTCCATGAACTGGGACAGCTGGGAGCCGCCGAAGAACTCTTTCATGGCTGCCACCACCGGGCGGATGTTGATCAGCGCGCTGGGGGTCGCCTGATCCGGGTCCGTGATCGTCATGCGCTCCCGCACCACCCGCTCCATGCGCAGCAGGCCGACACGGAATTGGTTCTGGATCAGCTCGCCCACGGCCCGCACCCGCCGGTTCCCCAGGTGGTCGATATCGTCCGGCTTACCGTGGCCGTTGTTGATGGCAATCTGCTCCCGGATGATGCCGACGAGGTCCTGCGGTTCCAGCACCCGCGTAGCCTGCGGCGTCCCCGTGGCGATGCGCCGGTTCACCTTGTAGCGCCCCACCCGGCCCAGGTCATAGCGGCGGGCGTTGAAGAACAACGATTGCAGCAGGCTGCGCGCGTTGTCCAGCGTGGGCGGATCGCCGGGGCGAAGCCGGCGGTAGAACTCCATCAGCGCGTCCTGCTTGTTCTCGCAGGACTCCTTTTCCAGAGTGGTGCGGATGAACTGGTGATCCGGATTCGTATCGATGTCCTTGAACAGGGCAAGGACACGCTCCGCGGTGCCGAGCTGTGCGTCCGGCACCCCCCCCTCCTCGTCGATCGCGCGCAGGAGCACGGTTACCGGTATCTTGCGCTTGCGGTCCACCTTCACGGACAGGATGTCCTTGCTGCTGGTCTCGAACTCAAGCCAGGCCCCGCGATTGGGGATAAGCTTGCCGAAGCAGAGCCCCCGGCCGCTGGACGGGTCCGTCTCCAGCATGAAGTAGGCCCCCGGCGAGCGCACCAGCTGCGAAACGACGACGCGCTCCGCCCCGTTGATGATGAACGTGCCGTTGGCGGTCATCAGGGGGAAATCGCCCAGGAACAGCTCCTGCTCCTTGACCTCACCCGTCTCCTTGACCAGCAATTCGACGTTGACGCGCAGGGGCGCCGCATAGGTCATATCGCGCTCGCGGCACTCCGTCTGGCTGAACTTCGGCGCACCGAAGTGATAGTCATTGAAGCGGAGCTCCATGCGCTGGCCCGTGAAATCACTAATAGGGGAGATCTCCTCAAAGAGCTCCTTCAATGACTCCGCCTGGAACCAGCGAAACGAATCCAGTTGAATCTGGATCAGGTTGGGCACGTCCATAACAGGGGCGAACTTGGCGTAGTTCTTCCGCAGGCTGGGAATGCGGTGCTGGCCCCGGACTAGCGCCGTGGATGTGGTCATGGCGAACTCTTACTCCTTACGAATGACGCAGGCGTATGGCAAGCGGATCACCGCTCAACAACCGAATTGAGCAGAATTGGAATGGGGAGAACCTGTGGCAGGCACAGTAACGCACTGTCTGAAGTCTACCCTTACCGAAGCGGGTTGTCAATGCACCGCACTCGTTCCCATCCTGCCTGACATCGCAGAAGCGCCATGCTATAGTTGAGGCGTCTACCAGACAAACGCTGGCTCGCCCCTGCGCGAGCACTCCTGCGGCGCACTCCGGTGATTGTGAGGCATTGTGTACCAGGACCTGAGCGTCTTCTCGGGCAACGCCCACCCTGCCCTGGCGCAATCCATTTGCGATTACCTGAAAATGCCGCTGGGCAAGCTGGAAGCCTTCGAGTTCAGCAACGAGAACATCTTCGTCCAGATCTGCGAGAACGTCCGCCAGCGAGATGTTTTCATCATTCAGCCCATCGTATCCCCCGTGAACACTCGGCTCATGGAGCTGCTGATCATGATCGACGCCTTTCGGCGGGCCTCCGCTGGCCGGATCACGGCGGTGGTGCCGTACTACGCCTACGGCCGCTCCGATAAGAAGGACCAGCCCCGCGTCCCCATCACGGCGCGGCTCATCGCCAACCTCATGGAGACGGCGGGGGCGGAACGCGTACTCACGGTGGACCTGCACGCCGGCCAGATCCAGGGCTTCTTCAACGTGCCGGTGGATGAGCTCACCGCCCTGTATGAGATGAGCCGCTACTTCAAGGACAAGCAGATCAAGGATCTCGTCGTCGTCGCCACCGATGTCGGCGATTCCAAGCGCGCGCGTAACCTCGCCCACGCCCTAGAAGCGCCCCTCGCCATCATCGAAAAGCGGCGCTCCGGCAACCATGACCGGGCGGAGGCGCTCAACGTCATCGGTGACGTGCGGGACTGCCCCGTCCTCATCGTCGATGACGAGATCGACACGGGCGGGACGATCGTGGAGTCCCTCGGCATTCTCCAGA
Source organism: Dehalococcoidia bacterium (assembly GCA_009693105.1). Taxonomy (GTDB): domain Bacteria; phylum Chloroflexota; class Dehalococcoidia; order SHXV01; family SHXV01; genus SHXV01. Next base: position 7,140 of record SHXV01000015.1, on the reverse strand, counting down.
AGTTCGGCGCCACCAAGGCCTACGCCGCCTGCACCCACCCCATCTTCTCCGGACCGGCGGTGGAGCGTCTCGCCGCCGCCCCGCTGGAAGAGATCGTCGTGACGGATACGGTGCCGCTCTCCGCGGAGAAGCGCGCCGGGCTGCCACGCCTGCATGAGATCTCCCTTGCCCCACTGCTCGGCGAAGCCATTCGCCGTATTCACACCGGCCAGTCCGTCGGAGAGCTGTTCGGATAACAGGCAGGTCTACCCTCGGAGGTCAGGGGATGCTCAAGCTCATCGCAAAGATCCTCGGCGACTCTAACGAGCGAGAAGTGAAACGCCTGTCCGACCTTGTCGCCACCGTCAACGACCTGGAGCCTTCGCTCGCGGCGCTCGACGACGCCCACCTCCGCGCCCGCACCGATGCCTTCCGCGCCCGTCTCGCCGCTGGCGAAACCCTGCCCGATCTGCAGGCGGAGGCGTTCGCCACGGTGCGCGAAACGGCGAAGCGCCAGCTCGGCATGCGCCACTTCGATGTTCAGATCATCGGCGGCGCCGTCCTCCATGAGGGCAAGATCGCGGAGATGAAGACGGGCGAAGGCAAAACGCTCGTCGCCACCCTCCCGCTCTACCTCAACGCGCTCCTGGGCCTGGGAGCGCACCTGATCACCGTGAACGACTACCTGGCCAAGCGCGATGCCCAGTGGATGGGCCCGGTCTACAACGCGCTGGGGCTGTCCGTCGGCGTCATCCAGCACGACTCTTCGTTCCTGTTTGACCCGGATCACGCGGGCGATGGCGCCAGCCTCCAGTACCTCCGGCCCGTCTCCCGGCGGGAGGCCTACGCCGCCGACATCACCTACGGCACCAACAACGAGTTCGGGTTCGATTACCTGCGCGACAACATGGTGCCGGACCTGGCGAACATGGTGCAGCGGGAGTTGCACTACGCCATCGTCGATGAGGTGGACAACATCCTCATCGACGAGGCGCGCACGCCGCTCATCATCAGCGGCGCCGCCGAGGAAAGCGCCGAGGTGTACAGCACCTTCGCCGGACTTGTCCCCCGCCTGCGTGCGGAAGAGGACTACACGCTGGATGAGAAAGCCCGCGCCGTCCTGCTCACCGAGGAAGGGGTGAGCAAACTGGAGAACTGGCTCGAGCTGGACAACATCTACGACCCGGCCAACTATCGCATCACCCGCTATATGGAAGCGGCCCTCAAGGCCCAGATGCTGTACCGCCTGGACCGCGAGTACGTGGTGAAGGACGGCGAGGTCATCATCGTCGATGATTTCACCGGGCGTCTCATGCCCGGCCGGCGCTACTCCGAAGGCCTGCACCAGGCGATCGAAGCGAAAGAGAGCGTGGCGATCCAGCGGGAGAGCATCACCCTGGCTACCGTGACGTTTCAGAACTACTTCCGCCTGTACGGCAAGCTCTCCGGCATGACGGGAACGGCGGTCACGGAATCGGAAGAGTTCGCCAAGATCTACAAGCTGGATGTCGTGGTCGTCCCCACGCACCGGGAGATGGTCCGGGAGGATTACGGCGACCTCGTTTACCGCAGCGAGCGCGCCAAGTTCGACGCCGTGGTCGAGGAGATCGTGGAAGCACAGGAGGACGGCCAGCCCGTGCTCGTCGGCACCGTCTCCATCGAGAAGTCGGAGTACCTCTCGGAGCTGTTGAAGCGACGTGGAATCACCCATGAGGTGCTAAACGCCAAGCAGCACGAACGGGAAGCGCACATCGTGGAGCGGGCGGGCGAACGGGGCGGCGTCACCATCGCCACGAACATGGCCGGCCGCGGCACCGATATCAAGCTGGGCGAAGGCGTCGCCGAACTGGGCGGCCTCCACATCATCGGCACGGAGCGGCACGAAGCGCGGCGGATCGATAACCAGCTGCGGGGCCGCGCCGGCCGCCAAGGCGACCCCGGCAGCTCCCGCTTCTTCGTCTCCTTCGAGGACGACATAATGCGCCGGTTCGCCCCGGACTGGCTGCCCGGGATGATGGCGAAGCTGGGCATGGAAGAGAACATGCCGATCGAGAGCAGCTGGGTCACCCGCGCCATCGAAACCGCCCAGACCAAGGTGGAGGGCTACCACTTTGATATGCGTAAGCGGCTGGTGGACTACGACGACGTGATGAACCTCCAGCGCGAGACGGTGTACACCGAGCGCCGTAAGGTGCTGGAGGGGGCGGACGTCCGCGCCAACATCCTCCGCCTGGTCCATGAGGAGCTCGATGTTGTCCTCCTGAACCAACTCCAGGCCGACCCTGATTTCTGGGACCTGGAATCGCTCGTGCGGGAAGTCGGGGCCATCGTCCCGCTGGGTGCGGATGAGGCCGCGACCCTCGAACCGCTGTCCCGGGACGAGATAGCCCAATCGCTCCACGCCTACGCCGATGAACGCTACGAGGCGCGGGAAGAGGAGTTCGGCCCGGAAGCAATGCGCCAGATGGAGCGGCTGATCATGCTGGGCACCATCGACCAGCTCTGGACCGCCCACCTCACGGAGATGGACGAGATGCGCCAGGGCATCGGCCTGCGCGCCTACGGACAGGGCGATCCCCTAGTGCACTACAAGAAGGAAGCGCACGACATGTACGGCCAGCTGATGGAGAACATCCGCAGCTACGTCGCCCGCGCCGTCTACCACGTCAGCGTGATCACGGAGCCGCAGCCGGCGCGGCGGGCAGCGTCCCCCATTCCTGCCGCCGTGGGCGCGGGCCCGCGCGGGCGCAACATCCGCACCAACCGGGACGAGCCCGCTCCAGCGCGCGCAGCCGGAGCGGCCCGGACCGCCGGAGCGACCAAGGTGGGCCGCAACGACCCCTGCCCCTGCGGCAGCGGGCTCAAATACAAGAAGTGCCACGGGGGGGTGCCGGCATGACGCCCCGCCGCACCCACCTTACTTCCCACCATGCCGCGTCCTGAGACCACCACCGCCGAGGCCATCGAAGAAGGTTCGCCATCGCGGGCGGACGCCGCCACGATCGAACGCATGCGCCGCGCCGTGGCGATGCGCGAGCCCTGGCACCGCGCCCTCCTGGCGGCAATCGCGGAGTGGCGCCAGCCCATCGAGCTCCTGCCGAACGGCCGGCGCTACGACTATCTCCTCGCCAACGAGGCGTTCGACTGGGTGCTGCTGGCGGAGCGGCTGGCGGAAGAGCTGAACGGCCGCATTCCGGCGGAGGAACGGGACGCGCTCCTGTTCCGGGGCGCACTGCCGGAGGAGTTGAGCGATGAGGAGTTCCGGCGCCTTATCGGGCCGGGGAAGTACCGGGCCCATCTCAACTTCATCTACGGGGTGCGCATTGAGGAGGCGCTGCAGCTGGCGGTGGAGGAAGAGGTGCTCAAGGAGCGCCGCGCCAACCCGGTCAATGCCGATGCCCGCGCCCATGAGACGATGTTTGTCCGCGTCTACAGCAAAACGCGGGACGACCTCTACGCCCTGTTCATGGAAGAGACCGGAGCGGAGGACTGCGGCGGGGAAATGTCGCTGGCGCACCTGCACATGTTCACCTACTGGCTGTTTAAGTTCCGTGTACGCAGGGGAGAGCCAGCGCGCGTCGCCAGCGACACCCGCAAGGGCATCGTCCAGCTTTCCCGGCTAGAAACGATACGCCGCACATCGCCCCTCTTCTCCGAGCCGAACGAAGAGGGCGCCTTTATCGATGCCACCGTCCGTTGATCGCCCCCTAACCTGCCGTTAGAATCGGGGGTACCGGCCGCCCCGCACCGGAGGAAAGGACCCCCCCGCCAGATGACCACGACGGGACGCCAGGATATGCCGAAAGCCTACGACCCCCGCCAGGTGGAGGGTGAACTCTACCGGCTGTGGGAGGAGAGCGGCGCCTTCCAGCCCCGCACGGACGGTGACCGCGACCCCTTCACCATCATCATGCCGCCCCCCAACCTGACCGGAGATCTGCACCAGGGCCACGCCCTTGTCGTCGCCCTTGAGGACGCCCTCACCCGCTGGCACCGCATGCTGGGCGACTCCACCCTCTGGCTCCCCGGCGTCGATCACGCCTCCCTCCCCGTCAACGCCATCATCCTGCGTGAGCTGGCAAAGGAAGGGCTGAACCGCCGCGACATCGGCCGGGAGGAGTTCCTCCGCCGCACCTGGGACTTCGTCAACCGCAGCCGGTCCCGCATCTCGGAACAGCACCGGCGCTTGGGCGCCTCCGCAGACTGGACGCGGGAGGCGTTCACGATGGACACCCAGCGCGAGAAGGCGGTGCGCACCACCTTCCACAACCTCTACCGCGATGGGCTGATCTACCGCGCCGAGCGGCTGATCAACTGGTGCGTGGACTGCGAATCCGCCATCAGTGACATTGAGGTGGAATATGAGGATGAGCCCGGCGCGTTCTGGCACGTCCGCTACGCCATCGTGGACGAGAAGGGACAGCCCACCGGCGAAGACATCGTCATCGCTACGACCCGCCCGGAGACGATCCCCGCCGATACCGCCGTCGCCGTGAACCCGGAGGACGACCGCTACCGCCGCCTCATCGGCCAGCGCTGCATCGTCCCCGCCGGCGGCCGTATCGTCCCCATCATCGGCGACAGCGCCGTCGCCATCGAAGCGGGCACGGGGGCGCTCAAGGTCACACCCGGCCACGACCCGGTGGACTTCGAGATCGGGGAGCGGCACCACCTCCCCATCGTGAGCATCCTCAACCTCAACGGCACCCTGAACGAAGGGGCCGGCGCCTATGCCGGCCTGGACCGCTTTGACGCGCGGGCGAAGATCGTGGCGGACCTGGAGGCGGACGGACGCATGGTGAAGATCGAGCCACACACACACGCCGTCGGCCACTGCCAACGCTCCCGCACGATCGTGGAGCCGCTCATCTCCCTCCAGTGGTGGGTGGACGCCAAAACGCTGGCCGGCCCCGCCATCGAAGCCGTCCGGGATGGCCGCATCCGCTTCGTCCCCGCCCGCTTCGAGCGCACCTACCTGCACTGGATGGAGAACATCCGCGACTGGTGCATCAGCCGCCAGATCTGGTGGGGCCACCGCATCCCCGTCTGGTATTGCGATGCCTGCGCCCACCTGACCATCGCCGTAGCCGACCCCGACCGCTGCGAGGGCTGCGGCGGCTCAGGCATCCGCCAGGATGAGGACACGCTGGACACCTGGTTCTCCTCCGGGCTCTGGCCCCACTCCACGCTGGGGTGGCCGGACGATACGGAGGACCTGCGCCGCTTCTACCCGACGCAGGTAATGGAGACCGCCTACGACATCATCTTCTTCTGGGTCGCCCGCATGATCATGCTCTCCCTCTACAACATGAACGGGGTCATCCCGTTCCAGACGGTCTACCTGCACGGACTGGTGCGCGCGCCCGACGGCCACAAGATGTCCAAATCGCGCGGCAACGTGGTCGACCCGATTCAGAACATCGAGCGTTACGGCACCGATGGCCTCCGCTTCGCCCTCCTCTCCGGCACCAGCCCCGGCCACGATCAGCGCATCAACGATGACCGGCTAGAAGACGGCAGGAACTTCGCCAACAAGCTGTGGAACGCCTCCCGCTTCGTCATCTCCCAGATGGACGACGGCTTCGTCGCCCGCCGTCCCGTCCCGGGAACCGTTACCGCGGTGGAAGATCGGTGGATCCTGTCCCGCCTCAACGCCCTCACCACGAATGTCGATGCCCTCCTGCGCGACTTCCAGCTGGGGGAGGCCGCCCGCCAGATCTACGACTTCCTCTGGGGCGAGTATTGCGATTGGTACATCGAGATGGCGAAGGTGCGGCAGCGCGCCGGCGACACGACACCGCTGCCGGTGCTCGTCCATGCGCTGGAAACGGGGCTGCGATTGCTTCATCCCTTCATGCCGTTCGTGACGGAGGCGATCTGGCAGAACCTGCACCCCTTCCTGGCCCCAACGGAGGACGAGCTGCTTATGCTGCAGTCCTACCCGGCGCCGGAGCCGGCCTGGGGGGACTCCCCCGCCGAGCGCACCATGGATCTGGCCATGGACATCGTCCGCGCCGTCCGCAACGCCCGGGCGGAGCACAACGTGGAAGCCGCCCGCTTCGCGGAGACGTATGTCCTGGCGGGTGAACGCTCAGAAGAGCTCCGGCCGCTGACGGAAGCGATGTCCGCGCTGGCGCGCGCCCGCCCGCTTTACCTCGTCACGGAAGCCTCGGCGGCGCCCACGGAGAACGTCGCGTCCGCGGTGCTGAACGAAGCGCAGGTAATCCTTCCGCTGGCGGGACTGCTGGACGTCGGCGCTGAGCGGGGCCGCTTGGCCAAACAGCGGGAAGAAGCCGAAACGGAAGTGTCCCGGCTGGAGGCCAAGCTCGCCAACCCGGCCTTCCGGGAGCGCGCGCCCGCCGATGTGGTGGCGAAGGAAGAGGAAAGACTGGCCGCCGCCCGAACCCGCCTCCAGGGCGTCCAGGGCCGCCTCGCCAGCTTCGGCCATTAACGAATTGCCCGAACTTTCACAATTGACACTCGTGAGAGGGGCATGCTAGCATCCGCTCGCGGCTGAGCCCCCTTGGCCGGCCGCTTTTCCCGCCGTTACCGCACCGGGCCACGTCTGAGACCACAAGGAAGACGAAGTGAGCGCTCTGTTCGATACGTACACCGCGGTTCTCATCGGCTTGATCGTCGGCTTCCTCCTCGTCTTCTCCGCCCTCCTCGGCAACATGCTGCTGGCCCCCCGGTCGCGGTCCGATGAGAAGCGCACCTCCTACGAATGCGGCATGCTTCCCATCGGGCGGGCCCAAGCCCAGATAAACCTGCGGTTCTACCTGTTCGCCATCCTCTTCCTCATCTTCGATGTGGAGGCGGTGTTCCTCTTCCCCTGGGCGATCAGCTTCCTCGACACTGGCGTCTTCGCCTTCTGGGAAATGGTGGTGTTCATAGCCCTCCTGGCTGCCGGTCTCGGCTACGCCTGGAAGAAGGGGGTGCTCGAATGGAGATAGACGCCGTCAGCGAGACGACGACAACGCCGGAAGCTCCGTCACCCCTCGCCCCGGCCATTCCGGAGGTCGTCCCCTCCACCCTGCCCGTGATCGACCCGGAGGCGGACAAGCTCCACCGCACGCGTGAGCAGCCCGGCAAGGCGCTATACCGCGAAATCCTGCCCGGCGTCATCCAGATGCCGGCGGACCTGCTGCTGGCCATGTCCCG
>SHXV01000014.1 GCA_009693105.1 Dehalococcoidia bacterium | reverse complement strand
AATGGTTTACTTAAGAGCTAAAGCGGCGTGGAATGAGCGATCGGCAGTTTGCGCTGTACGCGAACGTGTCACCCCATGCACCCCGGACATGGCGGCTCGGCAATTCTCGTCCTTCCTATGGGAACTGTGCGGCGATCGCCCGCGTGTTGAAAGTGGAAGGGTCTTTCGTTCGCAGGCTGGCGGGCTATAACGATGATGCGGTGAATAAACCGGAACCTGAGCTGACGGCGGAGGAGCGCGACCTTGTTTTGACCTGGCGCGAGGCCGGCCCGCAGGGGCGGTATCTTCTCCAGATGGCGGCACGAACGGTGCGGGAGAGCGCGTCAGTTGAGTATCAGCCGGGCGACGTTGAGGGCGACCGATAATCTCCGAAACGCCGCCGGCTCTTTCCCCGCAGTGAGGCGCGAGTAGCGAAGAAGCCCCGGAATGTCCCGGGGCTTCTTGTCGGAGGCAGGGGTGAGGAGCTAGGCCAGCGCCTGCTTCGCCGTTGCCGCCAGCTTCTCGAACGCGTTGGCGTCGCGCACGGCTATGTCGGCCATCACTTTGCGGTCCAGCTCCACACCGGCCTTGTTCAGGCCATCGATGAGCCGGCTGTAAGACAGCCCGTGCAGCCGGGCGGCCGCATTGATGCGCGTGATCCAGAGCCGGCGGAACTGGCTCTTGCGGTCCCGGCGGTCCCGGTACTGGTACTGGAGGGCGTGCAGGAGCGATTCATTGGCGCGGCGGAAAATGCTGTGTCGTTTTCCCTTGTGCCCCTGCGTCTGGCTGAGAACCTTCTTGTGTCGGGCGTGGCCGGCCACACCCCGCTTGATACGGCTCACGGGTACCTTCCTTGCCTTACTTGGCGTATGGCATGAGGCGGGCCAGGCGTTTTTGCCAGGCCGGCGCCACCACGATCATCTCGTCGTAATCCCGGAGAGAGCGGCTGGATTTGCGCGTGCGGTTGTGGCTAATGCCACCCTTGCGCCGGGTGAACTTGCCCGTTGCGGTAACGCCAAAGCGTTTCTTCGCGCCCTTGTGGGTTTTAAGCTTCGGCACTGGTTACCTCCGCCGGTTTTTCATCGCTCACCGTGGTCACCTTTGCTTTTCCCGCATTGGCTCCCGGGGCGAGGATCATCGTCATGAACCGTCCTTCCAGGGAAGGGCTCTTTTCCAGGACGCTCAGTTCCTTCAGGTCTCCGTAGATGCGGTCCAGGAGGTCTCTCCCGATCTGCGGGTGGGTCACCTCTCGTCCGCGGAACATCACGGAGACCTTTACCTTATCGCCCTCATTCAACAGCTTGGCCGCTGTTCGCGTTTTGAAGGCGACGTCGTGATCGTCGATCTTCGGCTTCATGCGGACCTCGCGGAGCACCACCTGTTTCTGGTGTTTCTTTGCTTCGCGGTCACGCTTGGATTGCTCGTACTTGAACTTGCCGAAGTCCAGGATGCGGCAGACCGGCGGCTCAGCGTTTGGCGCCACCTCTACCAGGTCAAGTTCGCGTTCCCGTGCCATGGCGATCGCCTCGGCGATGGGCACGACCCCAACTTGTTGTCCATTGTCATCGATGACCCGGACTTCGCGGACGCGAATGCGCTCATTGATACGGAGGTCGCGACTTATCGGGAGGATCCCCTTCTGCTGTGTACGGCAACGTAGAAGAGCCTACCATAACCGGCTGCGGGATTCAATCGGCTTTGGCCCCGAACTAGCGCACCGCCCGGGATGCGGGGGTGAGGTAGCCGTGTTCCTCGAGGGCGGCGACGACCTTGGCCAGGCTCTCGTCCACCGTCTCCGTGTCTGTGTTTACGACAACTTCCGGGGTGAGGGGCTCTTCATAGGGGTCGGACACGCCGGTGAAGTTCTGGATTTCGCCGGCCAGTGCTTTCTTGTACAGCCCTTTTACGTCTCGTTCCGCCAGCGTATCGATCGGGCACTTGGCGTAGACCTCGACGAAATCGCCGATCATCTCCCGCGCTTCCGCCCGGACGTCCCGGTAGGGGGAGATGGCGGCGGTGATGACGGCGACGCCGTTGCGGCTGAGCAGGTGGGCGACGAAGGCGATGCGCCGGATGTTGATGTCGCGATCTTCCTTGCTGAACCCGAGGCCTTTGCTCAGGTGAGTACGGACGATATCGCCATCGAGAATCTCGACGTTGCAGCCGCGCTCTTTTAGCACGGGCGCCAGCCGTTCGGCGATTGTGGACTTGCCGGCGCCGGAGAGTCCAGTGAACCACACGGTGAATCCCCGTTCCAAGACGTTCGCTCCTTCTGTGCTAAGGGTTGTGGGGTAGATCAGGGCTCGGTGTGCAGTCCGCACTCGTCTTTATCGGTGCCGGCCCAACGGCCGGCGCGGGGGTCCTCCCCCTCCTTGACGGCGCGGGTGCAGTGGGTGCAGCCGATGCTGGGGTAGCCACGGTCATGGAGCGGGTTGTAGGGGACGTCGTTGGCCATGATGTAGCGCCAGACGTCCTTGTCCGCCCAAGAGGCGAGCGGGCTCACCTTCACCAGTCCGAACTTCTTGTCCCAGTCCAACGGGCGCACGGTGCTGCGCGTTTCTGATTGGTCACGGCGCAGGCCGGAAATCCAGGCGTCCATGCCCTCCAGCGCCCGCTTGTTCGGCTCCACTTTGCGGATGGCGCAGCAGGCGTCCGGATCGCTCGACCAGAGGGCGTCGCCGTGCTTCTGGGCCTGCTCGTGCAGCGTGATCAGCGGCCGGAAGGCGATGGGCTGGATGCCGTAGCGCTCAGCTGTGCGCTTTTCCAGCTCGTAGGTCTCCGGGAACAGCACATCGGTGTCCAGGTAGAAGACGCGGACGGCGGGGTTAAGCTTGACCGACATATCGAGCAGGGCCATGCCGGAGACGCCGCCAAAGCTACAGGCCAGCGTGACCCGTTCCCCAAACGCAGCGAATGCCCAGGACAGGATGTCCTGGGGGCTCTGGCCCTCCAGGCGGGCGTTCAGTTCCGCAAGTCGGGCTTCGGTGTAGGTCTCGGCTAGGGTGGGCATTGGTCGCCTCAGTTGCATATTCGGGATAAAGATAACTTATGTGGTCAACAACGTCAAGAATTGTGCCGCGCCGCCGACCGCGCCTTGAGCCCGGCGTTGAGCGATCCGCTGCGGAAGCCGGCAAGGTCCATGGCGATGTAGAGGTAGCCCAGGCTCTTCAGCCGCGCCACCACGCGCTGGCGAACTTCCTCCCCCATCAGGATCGCCATGCCGGCGGCGTCCGTTTCGATGCGGGCGATATCGCCGTGGTGGCGGACGCGCAGCTCGCGCAGGCCGAGCGAGCGCAGGAACGCCTCTGCCGCCGCGACGCCATCCAGCAGGTCGATGGTGACGGGCGTGCCGTAGGGGATGCGGGAGGAGAGGCAGGCCAGCGCCGGCTTGTCCCAGGTGGGGAGGCCGCGTTCGTGGGAGGCGGCGCGGATGTCGTCCTTGGCCAGCCCTGCTTCCGCCAGGGGGCTGCGCACGCCGTGCTGTCCCGCCGCGCGGCGGCCGGGGCGGATATCGCCGCGGTCATCCACGTTGAAGCCGTCCAGTACCCACGTGTAGCCTTCCCGGTCCTTGAGGCCGGTGAGCAGGGTGTAGAGCTCATCCTTGCAGTGGAAGCAGCGATCGGCCTCGTTGGCCAGGTAGGCCGGGTTATCGAACTCGTGTGTGTCGACGAGGCGATGGGCGATGCCGATCCGGGCCGCCAGCGCCTGCGCCTCCACCAGCTCGGAGGGGGCGAGCGAGGGGGAGACGCCGGTGACGGCGATGGCGCGCGGGCCGAGGACATCAAAGGCGATGGCGGCGAGGAATGTGCTATCGACGCCGCCGGAGAACGCGATGATCGCGCCGTCCATCTCGGTGAGCAGGGATCGCAACACCGTGAGCTTCTCTTCCATGACCGCTCCTGACACAGGGCTGAACCGGGCTGTTCGGACCATGATAGTGCCATCCCGGGCGAAAGCCAAAGGGGACGAACCTCACGTAGACGTGAGGGATGGCGGCGGCCTACAATAGAATCTCCTGATAGCGAAAGGCCGACCATGGCGATCAAGCCCGCTGCTCCTCCCGCCCCCGCCCAATCGCTGGCTGCCGAAGGGCCGGCTGCGCCCGGCGTTGCCGCGGCGGAGAGCCGGTCCGGATTCAGCCGGACGTTCGCGACGCTGGAGATCCCCCAGTTCCGCATCCTCTGGGCCGGCGGGGTGATTTCATCCCTTGGGGTGCAGATGACCATGGTGGCGCGGGGCTACCTCACCTATGACCTCACCGGCTCAGCGACGATGCTGGGAGTGGTCAGCGTTTCCTGGGGAATCCCCCTCCTCTTCTTCTCGCTCATCGGCGGCGTGATGGCGGATCGCCTGCGCAAGCGCGACGTGATCATCACCACACAGATCGTGCTGGGGGTGACGACGCTGCTGACCGCCGTCCTCATCCATCTCGGTTTCATCGAGATCTGGAACCTGATCGCGATCGGCTTTGTGCAGGGGCTGTGCTTCGCTTTCAACATGCCCGCGCGCCAGGCGCTGCTGCCTGAGATCGTGGGGGCGGGCAAGATCCAGAACGCGGTGGCGCTCAGCCAGTCAGGCATGAGCCTGAGCGGCATCGTCGGGCCGGCACTGGCGGGGTCGCTCATCGCGATCCCGTTCGTCGGCGTCGCCGGGTGCTTCTACCTGATGGCGTCGATCTACGGCGTTGTCGTCTGGACGATGTTGAAGTTGCCGCGGGGGGAAGCGGCGGCCCCGAAGGGCGGGGGCAGGGGCAACGTGTTTGAGGATCTGGGGGCCGGCCTGGCCTACGTCCGGTCGAGCCCGGCCCTGCTCATCCTGATGCTGCTCGCCTTCGTCCCGCTCGTCGTCGGTCAGCCGTTCCAGTTCCTTCTCCCGGTCTTCCAGAAGGATGTGCTGCACACGGATTCGGTGGGCCTAGGGCTGCTCTTCGCCGCTGTTGGCGTCGGGGCGCTTATCGGCTCTCTCGGTGTCGCTTCCCTGCGGGATGGGGCGAACAGGAGCCGCATCCTGGCGATCATCGGCGTCATGTTCGGGCTGCTGCTGGTCTTCTTTGCCTCGGCGGATTCGTTGCCGGTGGCGTTGATCGCCGTCGCGCTGGTGGGGGTGGCCAACGGGACGTACATGGCGCTGAACTCATCGATGATGATGGGACGCACCGATCGCGCCTACTACGGGCGGGTGATGAGCCTGAACATGATGATGTTCTCCACCATGCCGCTGGTGGCGATGCCGGTCGGGATCATGGCGGACGCCGTGGGGGCGCCGCTGACGGTGGGAATCTCCGGCATCATCGTCGCGGCGTTCGTCGGCGGGCTTGCCCTCATGTCGTCCGCTTTTCGCCGCATCGACGTTACTGATCCAGGTTAGCGGTCCAGCCCATCCACAGCACGCCCACCGTTATCACGTACAACAGCGCCCCCGGCCAGAGCAGGGCGCCGAGAAACGCACCGACGCTCTCATCGGCGGCAGCGCGGTAGGCGGCGTAGCCTAGCGGCGCGATCAGCGCGATGCTGAGCATCCAGCGGTTGAGGCCGATGCGGCCGAGGAGCGTGGTGGGGGTGTCCGGCGTGGGCTTGCGGTGCCTGGGGCTCATCTGTCGCTATTCGAACAAATCGGCGAAGTGCTCACTGAGGTAGCGTTCCGCGGCGATGGCGGCGGTGGCGCCGTCTCCGGCGGAGCTCACCACCTGGCGGGCGGAGTTGCAGCGGAGGTCGCCGGCGGCGTAGAGGCCGGGGACCCCCGTCTCCATCCACTCGTTGACCGGCACGTGGCCGCCCTCGTCCAGGGTGACGAACTGGGAGATGAGGGGGCTGTTGGGTGTCTGGCCGATAGCGATGAACAGGCCATCGAGCGGGAGTTCCTGCTTTTCCCCCGTCTTGAGGTTGTGCAGCCGGACGCCGCTGAGGTTGTCCCCGCCCTCGATCTCTTCAACGGCGGTGTTCCAGATGAACTCGATCTTGGGGTCGGCGAGGGCGCGCTCCTGCATGATCTTGCTGGCGCGGAGCGTATCGCGGCGGTGGATGGCGTAGACCTTATTCGCGTAGCGAGTCAGGAACAGCGCTTCCTCCATCGCGGAGTCGCCGCCGCCGACGACGGCCACGGTCTGCCCGACGAAGAAGGCGGCATCGCAGGTGGCGCAGTAGGACACGCCGTGGCCGGTGAGGCGCTCCTCGCTCTCCAGCCCCAGCGGGTTGTAGTCCGCGCCCGCCGTCACGATGAGGACCTTGCCCTCGATCGCCTCCTCCGTGTCCAGGTGAACGCGGAAGCGTCCGTCATCCAGCCGCTCCACGCGCTCAGCGACGGCGTATTCGGTGTCCATGCCGTACTTGCTGGCCTGGCGGTGCATGAGCTGGCCCAGTTCAAAGCCATCGATCCCGTCGGGGAAGCCCGGGTAGTTTTCCACTATGTCCGTCGTGGCGATCTGGCCGCCCGCCCCCTTCTTTTCGATCAGCAGGCTGCGGCGGCGGGCGCGCGCGCTGTACAGGCCAGCCGATAGTCCGGCCGGCCCTCCGCCGATGATCACGACATCATATTCCCGTGTGGGCACGGTGGTCTCCGTTGGCCGTGTGGGGAGGAGCGTTGCGCTCCCCCCGCGGAACATGGTTATGCTAAGGCCAGGGCGTCATCCAGGCGGCGCTTGAGATCGCTCTTTGGGCGGAAGCCGATGATCTGCCCCACCTGTTCGCCGCCCTTGAAGACGAGCAGCGTGGGGATGCTGCGGATGCCGTACTTCATCGCGGTCTGGGGGTTGTCATCGGTGTTGAGCTTGGTGAACTCCACCTTGCCGGCGTATTCGTCGGCAAGCTCCTCCACGATCGGGGCGACCATCCGGCAGGGGCCGCACCACGGGGCCCAGAAATCGACCAGCACCGGCTTATCGGCGCTGAGCACCTTCGCGTCGAAGTCTGTATCGGTCACATCAATCGGCTTTGCCATGGTTCGGTTCCTCCTTGTGGTGAGGGGCGTTGTCCGCGCCTCGTTGACAACTATCGTTGGTCAGGGTAGTATTCTACCATACCCCATGGGGGTATGTCAAAGGCGTGAGTGATGAAGGATCGATCGGTGGCCGAAGGCGAAAGCCCCGCGACGAGCGAGGACATCGCTGCTCTCCAGAACCGGCTCAAGCGGCTGGAGGGGCAGCTTCGCGGTATCCAGCGGATGCTGGAAGATGGCCGCGTATGTGAGGATGTCATCACGCAGGTCATGGCCGCGCGCAGCGGGATCGATCAGGTGGGGTTGCTCCTGCTCGATCATCATCTTAACTGCTGCATTCTCAGTGACGCCTCCGCCGATAAGGGCCGGGTAGATGAACTGCGCGCGGCGTTGCGCATGTGGATGCGCTTTAGCCCTGCTGCCGAGTCCTAGTTTCCTTCTTTTCCGTGTCCTCACCATCCTCTATCAGTTCAGGCCCTTCGGCGAACAGATCACGCAGCGTTTCATAGATGCCCGCCCGCGCCGCCTCCGCGGCGACGCGGATGCTGCTGGCCACGGCTTTGGCGTCGCTTCGCCCGTGCCCGATGATGGCGACGCCGTCCACGCCCAGGAGCGGCACGCCGCCGTATTCGCTGTAGTCCAGCTTGCGCCCCATAGCCCGGAACGTGGGCGACAGCGCCAGCGCCGCCGGAAGGTTGTACCAGTGGCTGCGCAGCGACTGCCGGAGGAGGGAGCCCAGCATCTCCGCCACGCCTTCGACGGTCTTGATCAGGACGTTGCCGGTGAAACCATCGGTGATGATGGCGTCCACGCTGCCGGTCATGATGTCCCGGCCCTCCACGTTGCCCACGAAGTTGAGCCTGGAACGGCGGAGGAGGCCGTACACTTCCTGCGTGAAGGCGTTGCCCTTCGTCTCTTCCTCACCGATGTTGAGCAGCCCGATGCGCGGCTGGGCGATACCGACGACGCGCTCCAGGTAAGCGGACGCCATGATGGCGAACTGGAGGATCTGGGCAGGACGGCACTCCGCGTTGGCGCCGGCATCGACGATGAGGGTAGCGCCGCCCGTGGCCGGCCTCGGCATGAGGGCCCCCAGCGCCGGCCGCTCCACCCCTTTGATCCGGCCCAGGATGAGGAGCCCCGCCGCCAGGGCCGCTCCCGTGTTCCCCACGCTGACAAAGGCCTGCGCCTCCCGCTGCTTGACGAGCTTCATGGCGACGACGAGCGATGAGTCCGGCTTCGCCCGCACGGCCTGCGCCGGGTGCTCTCCCATCGTGATCACCTGGGTTGCGTTGACGATGGTCAGCCCATGCGGCAGCGCGCTGTGGCGGGCGAGCTCCTGCCGGATGACTTCCTCCGGCCCGACCAGCGCGACCTCTACGCTGTACCGTGCGGCGGCGAGGACGGCCCCGGCGACGGTGGCGGCAGGGGCGTTGTCCCCGCCCATGACATCAAGGGCGATGCGCAGGTTCTCGCTCACCGGGCGGCGCTCTGGCTGAACTGCCGCCAGGCGCGCTCCCGTAACTCCTCGTTCGCCAGCACGTCGATGGCGGTGAGCGCCAGCGCTTTTGCCCCGTCCAGCACGGCGCGGTCGCCCTGCTCCTCCGCGGCGAATATAGCGAACTCCGCGGTGTGGATCGGCACACCGGGCGGGCTGACGGCGATCATGGGGTGGAGGGAGGGCACGACCAGGCTGACGTTGCCCATGTCCGTGCTTCCCATGCTCGCAGGCCGCATCAATGTGGAGTTCGTCACCTGGCGGCCCAGCGTGCGCATGTTCTCTGTGAAGGCTTCGGCCAGCGCGGGGTTCGTGTTCAGCGGCAGGTAAGGTGCTTCCGCGGTGGTGAATTCCACGTCGCATCCGGTGGCCTGGGCGCCGGCGCGGAAGCAGTTCAGCACCTTCTCCTTCACCTCGTCCAGGTAGTCGCCGTCCTCTGCCCGGATCATGAAGGAGCCCGCGACTTCATCCGGGATGATGTTGGCGGCCTGCCCGCCCTCCGTGATGATGCCGTGGATGCGCGCGCTATCGCGAATGTGCTGGCGCAGCAGGCCGATGGCGTTGTAGGCGGTGACCATCGCGTCCAGGGCGTTCAGACCATGCCATGGCGCGGCGGCGGCGTGGGAGGCCCGACCGTGGAAGCGAACCTCCACCTGGGTCATCGCCAGGGAGCCCACCAGCGCGACATCGCGGTCGGAGGGGTGGACCATGAGCGCTGCCGCCACGTCCGTGAACGCGCCCCGCTCGATCAGGAGCGCTTTGCCTCCGCCCGCTTCCTCCGCCGGGGAGCCGATGATCGCGATCCGCCCCGGAACGGCCGCCGCCGCCACGGCCAGGGCCGCGCCAGTGGCGGCCGCGGCGATGATGTTGTGGCCGCATCCGTGGCCGATGCCGGGCAGGGCATCGTACTCGGCGATGACGGCGACGCAGGGCTCGCCGCTGCCGGCCTCGCCCCGGAACGCTGTCTCCAGGCCGCGGTAGGGGTATTCCACGGAGAATCCGCGGTGGCGCAGGAACTCCACCACCCAGGCGGAGGACCGCTGTTCATGGAAGGCGAGCTCCGGGCAGGCATGGATGCGGTGGCTGAGCGCGACGAGATCGGCGGCGAGAGCGTCGACGGCGGCGATAGCGGCGCGCTTTGCGGCGTGCAGCGTGTTGCCCGTGGGTCCGGTCTGCTCTTCGGGAGGGGCCATAGCGTTCGCGGTGGCCCGGTAAGGCCGCCTCTCCTCGTCTGCGGAATGCCGTTGGTAAGGGAACGGCCTAGGTGCGAGGATAGCAACGGTGGTGGCGGCCTGTCAAAGCGCCGGGTCCGGTTTGAGGGGCGCGATCCGCTCTGTTATACTTGGCGCGCCGCCTCCCGGGTGGGGGGGCGCTTGTGTGTCGATGAGGGTGCGTTCGTGGCGGTCAGGGTTGTGATCGGAGGTCAGTGGGGAGACGAGGGCAAGGGGCGCCTCGTCGATCTGCTCGCGCGGGACGCGCGCGCGATTGTGCGGTACTCCGCGGGGAACAACGCGGGCCATACCGTCATCAATGAGCGGGGGGAGTTCGCCCTCCATCTCATCCCGGCGGGCATCTTCTATCCGGGCAAGGTTTGCGTTATCTCCAACGGCGTCGCCATCGATCCGGCGGTGCTGCTGAAGGAGATCGAAGGGCTGGAATCGCGCGGCGTCAGCACGGAGAACCTCGTGCTGTCCGATCGCGCGCACGTGATCATGCCCTACCACGTGGCGATCGACCGCGCGGATGAAGCGCTGCGGGGGAAGGCCGCTATCGGCACGACGGGCCGCGGTGTCGGCCCCGCCTTTGTCGACAAGGTGGGCCGCCTGGGCATCCGCGTGGCGGACCTGGTGGACCCGAAAGCGCTGCGGACCCGCCTGGAGTTCGTCCTGCCCTATAAGAACGCCGTGTTGGAGCGGCTGTACGGGGCGGAGCCGCTCGATTTCACCGCTGTGTATGAGTGTTACCGCGACTACGGCGAGCGACTGGGGCGGTACGTACGCGATACGGCGTTGCTGTTGCACGAGATCATGGGTGATGGTGGCGACATTCTGCTGGAAGGGGCACAGGGCAGCCTGCTGGATCTGGATTCCGGCACCTACGAGTACGTCTCCTCCTCCGTCCCCTCCTCCACGGCGGCGGGAGCGGGCGTTGGCGCCGGCATCGGCCCCACCGAGATCGATGAGGTCATCGGGGTGTACAAGGCGTACATGACGCGCGTCGGCAACGGCCCCATGCCTACCGAGCTGCTGGATGAGACGGGCGACATCCTTCGTATGGAGGGGCCCCGGCCGGAGATCGGCACCACGACCGGGCGTCCGCGCCGCTGCGGCTGGTTCGATGCCGTGGCGTCCCGCCACTCCGCGCTGGTGAACGGGGTAACGATGGCGGCGCTCACCCGGCTGGACGTCCTCGATCGCTTCCCGACCATTCCCGTATGCACCGCCTATCGGGTGGATGGGAAGCTGATAACGACGTTACCCGCCAGCACCAGCATCTTCGCCCGGGCGGAGCCGATCTATGAGGAGCTTGCCGGCTGGCAGGCCGACACCTCGAAAGTGCGCAACCTTGCCGACCTGCCGGAGCAAGCGCGCGCCTACGTGCGGCGGATCAGCGAGCTGCTGGGGGTGGACGTCGGCATCATCTCCGTCGGGCCGGAGCGCGATCAGGCCATTTTTGTCCGGGCCGGAGAGGCGCCCTGAACGGCTCGCCGCGGCGGCCGTCCCGGGAATCGCGATGACTGAGCAGAGCCCGATGCCGCAGGCAACCTACGAACGTATCCCCATCTCCCCACGGCTGGAGGAAGTGGCGGTCCAGATCCGAAAGGGCCAGGCCCCCAATTCCGGCCGCTTCTGCGGCAACTGCTACACGCCGCTTGCCGCAGACCGCGATGGCTGCGGCTACTGCGGGGCCAGCGTGAGGGAGCGGCCCCCCGTGGAGCGCGTGCCAGCCCCCGTCATCGCGATCGTGCGGGCGAAGCGGAGCAGGGAGAGCTGGATCGTCAACGGCTTCGCCTACATCGGGCTGCTCATCGGCACGGCGATCACGATCTGGCTCTTCGTCGTTCTTCCCGGCCTGTGGAAGATCGCCGCCTTTGCGATGATGCTCCTGGGGACGCGTGGGTTCGCCGCGATCCTGGGGGGCTGGCTGGGCGACATGCTCGGCTACCGCTCCGCCGCCGGTGTGACGCGTCGTCGCTGGGAGGCGTATCTGGCGCAGCGCGACGGGGCGGGACACTAGCGCGGGAGCGCGCTGGCCCGTATCATAGCCCCGCTCGCCGCCGGGCGATGCAAAGGGGGGGGTATGCTGCTGGCGCTGGACGTGGGCAACACGGTCACCACCGTTGGCGTGTTTGAGGGGGACCAGATCCGGGCGAACTTCCGGCTGGCCACCGATATCCGCCGGATGCAGGACGAGTACGCCATGCTGCTGCTCAGTCTGCTTCGCACATCTGGGCTGGAGCCTGCCGCTATCGATGAGGTGTGCATCGCCAGCGTGGTGCCCACGCTCACCCCGGTGTTTACCCAACTGAGTAAGCACTACTTCAACGCCACCCCGCTCATTGTGGGGTCCGGCATCCGCACCGGCATGCGCATCCTGTACGACAACCCGCGTGAAGTGGGCGCCGACCGGGTGGCGGACGCGGTGGCGGCGGCGCATCTTTACGGGCCGCCGCCGCTCATCGTGGTCGATCTGGGCACCGCCACCGTGCTGGACGCGATCAACGCCGCTGGGGAGTATGTCGGCGGCGCCATCGCCCCGGGGTTGTCGATCGCTTCGGAGGCGCTGTTCGCGCGCGCGTCCAAGCTGTACCGGGTGGAGTTGGAGCCCCCGCGCCACGCCATCGGCAAGAACACGGTGGAGGCCATGCGCTCCGGGCTGGTGCTGGGGGCCGTCGCCATGATTGAGGGGATGGTGCACCGCTTCAAGCACGAGCTGGGCGGCGAGGCGAAGGTTATCGGGACCGGGGGCTGGGCGGAAATGATGGCGGCGCAAACGACGGCCATCGACATCGTCGATCGCGACCTGACGTTGAAGGGTTTGCAGCTCCTCTATGAGATCAACCGCGCCCACGTAGCGGAGGAGGCGTAGCGGTGGCGGGGCCCCTTGCGGGAAAGCGCATCGTCCTCGGCGTCTGCGGGAGTATCGCCGCCTACAAGGCCGCCGACCTGGCGAGCCGGTTGGTGCGGGAAGGGGCGCGGGTGGACGCGCTGCTCACCCGCTCCGCGACGAACTTCGTCGCCCCGTTGACGTTCCGCAGCCTGACTAATCGCCCCGTTCCCGTCGATATGTTCGCCCTGGATTCGGAGACGGCGGAGGAGCACGTCGCGCTTGCCCGCGCGGCGGACGCCGTAGTTATCGCGCCCGCCACCGCGACGATGCTGGGCCGCATCGTCCTGGGGCTAGCGGAGGACATGGTGAGCCTGACCGCCATCGCCAGCACGGCGCCGCTCCTTGTCGCCCCGGCGATGGACGCCCAGATGTGGGCGCACCCGGCGGTGGCGGCCAACGTGGCGACGCTGCGCTCCCGCGGGGTCACCTTTGCCGGGCCGGAGGAAGGGCGGCTGGCCAGCGGGCACAGCGGCCTGGGCCGGATGGCGGAGCCCGCCACCATTGTGCAGGCGCTCAAGGCAATGCTCGGCCGCGCCGGGGGCGACCTGGCGGGGCGGCGGATCGTCGTGACGGCGGGCGGCACGCGGGAGCCCGTCGACCCGGTGCGCTATATCAGCAATCACTCCAGCGGCAAGATGGGCTACGCCATAGCAGAGGCGGCGCGGGACCGCGGCGCGGACGTGACGCTGGTGACCAGTGTGAAGACGATGGCGGAGCCGTACGGCACCCTGCGGGTGGACGTCAGCACCGCCCAGGAGATGCTGGAGGCGACGCGCGCCGCCTGCCAGGGGGCGGACGCCGTGATCATGGCGGCGGCGGTGGCGGACTTCCGGCCGGCGGGACCGGCGGAGCACAAAATTAAGAAGCGGGACGTGGGCGGAAGCTACAGCATCGCCATGGAGGAGACGCCGAACATCCTCAAGGAGCTGGCGTCCCTGCCGGTGGTGCGCATCGGCTTCGCGGCGGAGAGCCGCGACCTGCTGGCGAACGCGCGGGAGAAGCTGCTGGCTCGCGGCTTGCCCCTGATCGCGGCGAACGACGTGACGGCGGAGGGCAGCGGCTTCGGCTCCGATACGAACGCCGTCACCTTCCTCTATGCCGATGGACGCGTGGAGCCGCTGCCGCTGCTGCCTAAGTACGAGGTGGCGGGGGAGCTGCTGAACCGGCTGCTGCCGCTGCTCCGTGAAGCGCGCTAGCTCGCCGGGGCGGGCGCCGGGGCAGGGCCGGTCTCCGGGTCGCGCACGGCGACGAACGTGAGCGCCGCCGCCAGCCCCAGGGCGATGGCGGAGCCGATGAACCCGGCCTGGATACCGAATCCTGCCGCCACCGCCCCGCCGATGAACGGCCCCACTGCGCCGGCAAGCGCCTGCATGCTGGCCGCCAGCCCGTAGGACGCGCCCTCTTTGCCCGGTTCGGTCGTCGCACCGATGAGCGCGTTTGTGGTGGGGAGGGTGGCGCCGCTGAACAGCCCCACCGCCGCCATTGCCAGCGCCAGGGTGAAGATGCTATTCGCCAGCACAACGGGGATGTACAGCAGCGCCGCGCCCAGGAGGGAGAACAGCAGCCATCGCCGGTAGCCGAAGAGCTGCGTCGCCCTGCCCGCGGTGAGCGATGCGATGGTGCCGGTGAGCGCCAGCGCCGCGAATACGTAGCCGGTGTGCACGGCGACTCGCGCATCGCTTACGCTCTCCACGATGAGCGCGAGTAGCGGCCGGGACAGCGTGTTGCCCATGTTGAACATGAGCAGGACGATGAGGATAGTGAGCAAGCTACGCTGGCCGGTCAGCCCGCGCAGGTCATGGACGATGGCGGAGAGCGGACTGCGCCGGCGCGCCTCCTCACTCATGTTCGCCGGCACTTCCTGAATGAGCGCCCAGAGCAGGATGCCGCAGATCGCATAGACAACGCCGGTGACCACGAAGGACATGCGATATCCCACCGCTGCCGCCAGAAGGCCGCCGGCCAGCGGCCCGATGAGCTGGGAGCTGAACATCGCGCTCTGCACCAGCCCCATCGAGTAGCCGATCTTGTCGCGGGGCGCGCCCGCCGCGGCCAACGCCAGCGCCGCGGTCGTCGTGCCACTGAAGGCGCCCTGCATGAGCCGTACGATGACCAGCTGCCAGACGTTCTGGGCGACGGCGTGGAGGAAGATGACCAACGTCGCCGCGATGTAGGCGCGTACCAGCATCTTCTTGCGGCCCCAGCGGTCGGACAGCGTCCCCCAGATGGGCGAGAAGAGGAACATCGCCCCGCTCAGGACGGCGTTGAGCATGCCGGACCAGAACGCCACGGCGCCGCCCTTCAGTCCGATGTCCTCCTTGAGGAAGAGCGGCATGAAGGGAAAGACCAGGTTGGCGCTGGAGATGGTGACGAAGATGACGATGGTGACAACCCAGAGGTTGCGCCGCCAGTAGGGGACGCCGTCGATGCCATCGGCGGCGTGCGGTTCAGTCGTCATCCTCTGCCCAGGCCATGGCGAAGTTCACCAGCGTGCGCACGGGGATGCCGGTAGCGCCCTTCACCCACACACCGCGTTCCCGCGTGGAGTTGTCCGTCCCCGCCATGTCCAGGTGCACCCAGGGGGTGTCGCCGGCGAAGTGCGCCAGGAACTTCGCGGCTGTGATCGATCCGGCCAGCCGGCCGCCCGTGTTCTTCAGGTCGGCCACCTCGCTTTTTATCTGCTCCTCGTACTCGTCGAACATCGGCAGTTGCCACAGCTTCTCGCCCGCAGCCTCGCCCGCCGCGATAACGCGGCGCAGCAGCGCGTCGTCGTTCGTCATCGCGCCGGTGGCGACATCGCCCAGGGTGACCGAAATCGCGCCGGTGAGGGTGGCGACATCGATCAGGGGCGACAGCTTGAGCTGGTTGGCGTAGGCAAGGGCATCGGCCAGGATGAGCCGCCCTTCCGCGTCCGTGTTGATCACCTCGATAGTCGTGCCGTTCATTGCCCGCACCACGTCGCCGGGCTTGGTGGCGCTGCCGGAGGGCATGTTTTCCGTGGCGGGGGCCAGCGCGGTGATGTTCGCTTTCGGCTTGAGCTGGGCGATGGCGCCCATGGCGGCGATCACGGCGGCGGCGCCAGACATATCGCCCTTCATCTCCTCCATCCCCGCCGCCGGCTTGATGGAGATGCCGCCCGTATCGAAGGTAATGCCCTTGCCCAGCAGCCCCAGCGTGGGGCCGCCGCGCTTGCCCCCCTTGTACTCGATGATGATGAACTTGGGCGGCTGCACGCTGCCCTGCGCCACGCTGAGCGCGGAGCCCATGCGCAGCTTTTCCATGTCCGCGCGCTCCAGGATGCGGCATTCCAGGCCGTGTTCCTTCGCCATGGCCCGCGCCTGCTCCGCGAGGTCGGTGGGGGTGAGCCGGTTCGCCGGCTCGTTCGCCAGGTCCCGCGCGAAGTTCGTCGCCTCGCCCAGGATGCGGCCATGGCGCGCCCCGCGTTCGGCGGCGCCCTTCGCCCGGGCGTTGTCGGCGTAGATGACAATGGCATCGATGTCGCGCTTGGGCTCATCCTCCTTCACCGACTGGTAACGGGCGAACCGGTACAGCCCCAGCGTGGCGCCTTCGGCGATCATGGCGGCGGAGCGTTCGGTGTCCAGCCCACCTGAGCCGGCGCCCAGCAGTTCGAAGGCGATACGCCGGCAACCGGCGTCGCGCAACCGGCGCCCGGCTGCGGCCACGGCGTTCCGCACAACATCGGCGGTCAGCTTCTCGCGTTTGCCCAGGCCGAGGAGGAGGAGACGGGAGGGGGAGAGCTTGCCGAAGGTGTGGATCAGGGTGAGCTCGGAGGCGCGGCCACGGGCTTCGCCCTCTTTCAGGATGCGAGCGATGGCATCGCTGCCCAGCTTGCGTGCGGCCTGTTTGAGGGCGCCAGCGGTGGGCGCGCCCTCAAACAGGCCGAGCACGAGTGCGTCCGTTCTGGCACTGAGGCAGTCACCCTGCTGAATGAGGACATCCACGGCTTCCTCCGGGGATCCCGATCGTGCGTTAGCGAGGTGGCACAGGGGGCGCGAGTTCGGCCCATTGTAGGCGGGGGCCGTTCTTCGTCGCAAGGTAGGCCGCATGGGGTTGCGCAGGGGGGAACTGGCCGCTGAGATTTGCTTTTAGCCCCGCACTCGCGGGTATTGACGTATGCAGAATCAAACGACGGTCCAGAACCGGCATCAGCCTCACCTCCGGCCCCTGCTTCGCCTGCTCGCGGAGATGATCGGGGTTGGCGTTCCCTTCTCCCTCTATTTCCCGACGCGTGGCGCTGTGGCGGACCGGGCCACGGAGGCGTTTCTGCACGGAGGGAGGCTTGTCGATGTGGAGCGCAGCCTCGGCATCTTCCGGGAGGCCCAGATCCAGGCGGCGCTCCTTCCCCTGCCGGGGATTATCGACCTGTTCAATTTCATCTACTTCTGGGGGCACTTCCCGCTGATCCTGGCGATAGCGCTCCCACTCTATCTCTGGCGGCGGCCCGTCTACACATTCCTGCGCAACAGCCTCATGGCCTCGGGTGAGCTGGGGCTGCTGATCTACGTGGCGGATAGCGCGAGTCGTATTGATTGCCTCAAGCAAGTCGATTGTGCCGCTCACATCTGGTCCAGGCATTGACCGAGGGGCCATGTTCTCCATCTCATTCGCTCTCGTGGCTGGTCGCACCGCTCGTCGCCACACCAGCGGCAGAATCCGCAATCGAGGTCACACGGCACCTGCCTTGGTGGGCCGGTGTCGGACCGCACGCAGCGGTCGGTACCCAAGAGCTCAATCGCGGCCTACTCCTTCACCACGCCGCTCCGCAGCCGCATCGTCCGGTCAACCAGCCGCCCGAACGCTCCGCCGTCCCAGCATCCCATCGATCTGCGCCCGCGGCGTCCCGATCTCCCGCAGCGTCTCCACCGTGTGCTGTCCCAGCATCGGCGCCGGCCGCGTGTGCACCCGCGTCCTCCGGCTAAACCGCACCAGGTGCCCCGGCCCCCAGTACGCCCCCGTGTCCGCCGCGTGCGACATCACCACCACGCCCTGCTGGCGCAGACGGTGCTGCACCGGCAGCTCCGCCAGATCGTACGGCGTGGGCACGACGCAGGGAACGCCCTCTCCCTCCAGCCGGCGGATCGCCTCCATCGTCGTCAGGGCGGCGATGGCCTCCCCGATCGCTCCCCCTGCCTTGCTGTCCGCCAGCGGCTCGCAGCGGGCGTGGGCGTAGTCCGTCCACACCCCCCCGGCGATGCTTAGGGCCCGCCGGACCCCGTCCCACTCCTTGTCGCTGTAACACGCCGCCAGCACCCACCCGTCCGTCGTCCTGTAGACGGCGTTCGTCGGCGCCACCCCGCACTGCTGGCTGTCGATGGCGTAGCTGTCGAACTTCTCGTCGCCCTGGAAATGGACGTCCGACATGGCGAAAATGCCCGCCCCGGTCTGCGGCACCTCGATGTACTGCCCCTGCCCGCTCGACTCTCGTTCCACCAGCGCCGCCAACACCATGGACGCGGAGGACAGGCCGCAGCCGTAGTCCATATTGCCCTGGTAGTTCTGGGGAGGGTTCCCCGGCCCCGCCATGCGATAGAACACGCCGGACACCGCCGAGTGCAGCGGCTCGAACGCCGGCAGCTTCGACCACGGGCCTTCGTTGCCGTAGCCGGAGGAGTGGCAGTAGATGAGCCGCGGGTTGATCGCGCTCAGCGTGGCGTAATCGATCCCCAGCCGGGGAAGGGCGCCCGCCCGCATGTTGTGGTGCACCACATCCGCTCGCTGCACCAGCTTGTAGATGGCGTTGCGGCCCTCCTCCGTCTTCAGGTCGACGGCGAAGCTTTCCTTGCCCCGATGCGAAACCTGGAAAATCGCGCTGGAGAAGCCGCGGAACGGATCCCCGCCTACCTCTTCGATCTTGATCACCCGCGCACCCAGGTCGGCGAAGTGCCGATTGGCGTAGGGACCAGCCAGGAAGAACCCGAAGTCCAGCACCAGGACGCCGTCCAGCGGCCCCACCCTGCTGCGGGAGGCTATCGCCCTCCCCTTCCGCGCCCCCAGCGGACGCGCCGCCCGCAGGACCTCCGTCGTGTGCTGGCCCGGCGTCGGGCTCGTCGCGCCCACCTCCATCTGAGTGCGGGCGAACTTGCCCAGCTTGCCGAACTGCCTCCGCCCGTCCGGCCGGATGTCCACCAGCCCGTTGATGATCGGTTGCTCCAGCAACAGGATGTCCCCCGGCGCGTTGGCGATCATGCAGGGCACATCCTCCTTGGAGAGGACGTCGAACCAGTGCTGTGCCGGCTTGCTCAGCATCGCCCGCTCCAGGTCGCCCCGCATCGTGCCGTACACTTCCGCCTCCATGGGCGCGGAGACCGACGTGATCGAAGGATCGACGAGATCCGCCCGCCCGATCGCCGTCATCAGCCGGTCGAACGAGCCCCGCGCCATCGTGTGCAGGTAGACGTAGCGGCCATCGCCGCAACGGAACGTCCCCCCACCGGAGCGGCTTGGGTTCATCCCAGCCTGGCTGCGCGGAGCCGCCTCGATCGTGTCCCCCCCGATGTACCCGTTGGGGTTGATCGCGATGATGCCCTCCATCAGGGAGGTCGTCAGCACCTGCCCCTTCCCCGTCTTGTCCCGTTCGTACAGCGCGCTCAGCACGCCGATGATGGTGAGCCATGCCGCCCCATACGCCGCGTGCGGCCACGCCAGGAAGATCGGCCCTTCTCGCACACCCTTCTGGTTGTTCATGATGCCCAGCCGCGCTTCCGCCAGCTCGCCGTACACTGGCTCCGCATCCCGCCGGTTGGCGCTCACGGCCTCCTCTACCGACTCCGGCGCTGCCGTGATCAGCGCCAGGATCTGGCTCGGGCCGGGACTCCACCGCTTCAGCAGCCCGGCGGGCTTATCCGTCCACGGCTGGGTCGTGTCCAGCACCACGTCGGCGGAAGCCCTGAGCGCCGCCCAGGAGCCGTCCTTGACCAGCGCTGGGGTGATCACCACGCTCTTCTGGCCGCGGAGCCATACCCGCGAACCGGGCAGGGCGCGCAGCGGGTCCCCGCCCACCGGCTCCACCCGGATCACTTCTGCCCCCAGGTCGGCCAGGATCATCCCCGCGATCATCGCCGAGGGCGATCGCTCGGAGACGTCCACCACCCGCTTCCCCGTAATCGGTCCGGCCATTGTGCTCCCCCTTCGGCGATCGGCCGCTCAGGCCCGGGCCGGGCCGGCGTTCGTCATCGCCACGAGAGTATGGTACGCCCGCTGTCCAGCGCCCGCCCGCGGGCGCGATGGCCCGGCGCACGCTGCGCGGTCCGCGCGTTCAGGTCATGGGCTGTTGCCGCCATTCGTTTGCCGGCCGGACCGCGGCTACTCCGACGCGACGAACTTCATCGATAGCGAGTTCACACAGTGGCGCGCGTTTGTAGGGGTGAAGCCCTCTCCAATGAAGACGTGCCCGAGATGACCGCCGCAGTTGGTGCACTGGATCTCGGTCCGATGGCCATCGGGGTCCGGAATGCGGACGACCGCCCCCGGGATTTCCTGATCGAACGCGGGCCAGCCGCAGTGGGCATCAAACTTGTCGTTTGATCGGTAGAGCGGGGCGTTACACCGTCGGCAGACGTAGGTACCAGCCTCATAGAAATCGTCATACTCGCCCGTGAAGGGTGGTTCTGTGCCCTTCGCGTCGATCACGTAAAGCTCTTCGGGGGAAAGCGGGTTATAGAATGCTCTGTCCATCGTGCTCCTTGCCCCTTAGTGCGCCCGGCCGGCGTTCGTCATCGCCACGAGAGCATGGTACGCCCGCTGTCCAGCGCCCGCCCTGGGCGCGATCGCCCGGCGCGCCCTGCGCGGTCCGCCCGTTAGCTGATCAGGCTGTTAAAGGTAAGGAAATGAGTATGAAATGGCTGAATCCTAACGTAGTAGCATTGCCTTTATGACAAGCGTGCGAGGTCCCCGATGCTCATCGACGGCTACGACATTGGCAACTGGTACGACGAGATATTCGACGCTTCCGGTAAGGCACGTCCTGAGGCCGAGGCCCTCCTCAGCATCATCAAGTCACAGCCCGACGGCGAGTTCGCCCGCCTCCAAGAAACCGCCAACGCCGCGCTGGTCAATCTCGGCATTACCGTTAACGTCTACGGCGAAGGCCAGGGAGTCGAACGCGTGCTGCCGTTCGACATCGTCCCGCGCATCATCCGAGACACAGAATGGAATTGCATCGAACGCGGCCTCAAACAACGCATCTACGCCCTGAACCTCTTCCTTCAAGATGTTTACAACGAAGGGAAGATCCTGAAGGACGGCATCGTGCCGGAAGATCTCGTGCGATCAGCCCCGTCCTATCGAAGGGCCTGTGTCGGATTGACGCCCCCGCACGGCATCTGGTGTCCCATCACGGGGACTGACCTAGTACGGGACCGCGACGGTCAATTCTATGTCCTGGAGGATAACCTGCGCTGCCCCTCCGGCGTCTCCTACGTCCTGGAGAACAGACGGTTAATGAAGCAGACGTTCCCGAACCTGTTCGCTTCATCGCTGGTGCGCTCCGTCGATGACTACCCAAGCAAGCTGCTCGATCTCCTGAGTTATATTTCGCCCCGCTCTGCCCAACTACGAGCGGCGGATCGGAGCCTTTCGATAAGAAACAGGTGGTGAGCCGGGTGGGGATCGAACCCACGACCCACGGGTTAAAAGCCCGCTGCTCTACCGCTGAGCTACCGGCCCGCGCCCAGTGTATCAGAATGCCGCCGGTCATCCCGCCATCGCATCAGCGCCCGCGCGATGGTATCGTGAATGCACAATGCCAAAGTACCTCGCCATCGTCAGCGTCATCGGCCGCGACCAGAAAGGCGTCGTCGCCCGCGTCTCCACCTACCTCGCCGAATCCGAGATAAACATCGAGGACATCGAACAGCGCGTCATCCACGGCCAGTTCATGATGGACATGATGGTCGACCTCACCGAGATGCGCGGCGACCTGGCCGAACTCATCGCCGGCCTGAACGCCATCGGCGAAGAGCTCGGCATGAGCATCCGCCTCACCCTCCACCGCGAACGCCGCCCCCGCCGCATCGCCGTCCTCGTCACCCGGGAAACGCACTGCCTCCGCCAGATCCTCGACGATGCCGCCGCCGGCCGCTACCGCGGCGAAATCGCCGTCGTCCTCAGCAACCACCAGGAACTGGCGCCGCTGGTGGAGGCCGCCGGCTACCCCTTTCACAGCCTCCCTGCCGATGACATGGCTGCCCATGAAGCGTTCCTGCTGGAAAGGCTGGCACACTACCAGGCGGACCTCGTCGTCCTCGCCCGCTACATGCGCATCCTCACCCCCACCGTCGTCGCGCCGTACAACGGGCGGATCATCAACATCCACCCCTCGCTCCTGCCCTACTTCCCCGGCCCCAACCCCTACCGGCGCGCCTGGGAGGACGGCGTCCGGGTCACCGGCTGCACCGCCCACTTCGTCACCGAAGACCTCGATGCCGGGCCGATCATCCTCCAGGACGTCTTCCAGATCGATGTCGGCGTCGATAGCGCCGAGGACGTACGCACCAGGGGCCAGCGCTTGGAGGGCGAAGTGCTTAGCCGCGCCATCGAACTCATCCTCAACGATGAAGCCGTCGTGCTCGATGGCAAAGTCGTCTTCAAGCCCGGCATGCACACCCTCCTCCGCGACCTTGAGCGCTCTCCGGACTAGTACACTACCTCTATCAGCCCCACCAACGTCCCCAGGTCCCAGCCGCCTCCTGCGCGCGCCGTCACGGTGACCACGATCTCCCCCATCGGCGAGCGCAGCTGCGTCTCGCCCGTGGGCAGCTCCCGCAGCGCCGCCGCTCCACCCCACCGCAGCGCGATCAGCGTCCCCTGCGCATCTTCCACCGTCCAAGGCCGCCGCTCTTCCCGCAGCAGCAATGTTTCCCTCTGACGGACGTAGGTCAACTCCACTGCTCTGCCGTTCGCCCCGTCCACCATCTCCACCGCCATCAGTTCCCCGCCCTCCGGTATCGCCCGGATGTAGAGGACGGCGAAGCCGGCGCGCCCCCCGGCGGTGTTCAGCTCCTCCCGCATCGCCTGCCATCGCTCCACCGGAACGCCGTAATTTGTCGTCGCTAGGTCTCCGGAGCGCAGGGCGAGCGTCGCCAGGGCAAACACGAAAAAGCTCGTCGCTGCCACGATGATGACGGAGATGATGGGGAAACGGGGACGGGCAAGCGTCATGGAGCCAGGCGGTAGTTCGGCGCCAGGCCGATGGCGGAACGGGGCCAGTAGCTCACCAGCGCCCTGCCGATGATCTGGTCCGCCGGAACATAGCCCCACACGTGGGAATCGCTGCTGTTGTTCCGGTTGTCACCCAGCACAAAGTACTGCCCCTGGGGCACGGTCTGGGGCCTTCCACCCGCGGGCCAGGAGTACGCCGCCATATTCGCGATGAACGGCTCGCTCAGCGGCTGCCCGTTCACCAGCACCACGCCGTTTCGTATCTCCACCGTCTCGCCCGGGACGGCCATGATCCGCTTGATGAAGTCACGGTCGGTCGTTCCCGGCGCTACGAACACCACGACGTCGCCCCGCTGCGGCCCCGCGAACAGGTACCCGTCGTCCCGGGAGTTCACAAACGGGATCACCTGTTCCAGCGGCCCCAGGCTGAACCGGGAGTAGGACAGCTTATCGACCAGGATGTACTCGCCGTTCTCCAGCGTGGGGAACATGCTGATTCCCTCCACCTTGAAGTTCTGCACGGTGGTGCGAACGGCAAGAAAGAGGAGGAGGGCAAGGATTGCCGTTTCAATGAAATCCTGGCCGGCGGTGCGAAAGAATCGACTCAAGTGGTAGGTCTCAGGTTCGTGAAGTTTTGTTATGAATTATAACACTGGCTAGAGCCGGACGCGGGGGGAGATGTAAATTGGCTTCATCCGCCCGTCCACGGCCAGCATGATGAAATCGATCCCTGCGTAGATCGTCGGGTCGAAGCCGCGCAGCGCCAGGGACACGTTCTCGTCCCGATCGTGCGCATACGCGCCCACCAGCACCAGCGCCCGATAGGCATCGCCCAGGGCGGAGCCGCCCATCTGGACCTGGCTCTCCCGCAGCACCCGGCGCAGCTCCCGTCGCACCTGCCCCCCGCTGTTCGCCTCGTTCGATGGCGGCGCCGCCACCAGAGCGAATCCCCGCCCGTCCCCGTCCCCCAGCCGTTGCAGAGTCCAGTCGTCCGTCGTCTGGATTGACGTCCGCTCTCCCGCCTCCCCCAGGCCCTCCGCCCCCGTCACGATTGCGTCCAACAGCGCTTCCAGCCGCTCCCGCTCCTCTGGCAGCCGGTGCAGGGCGTGGCTGTTCAGGCGGTACGTCCCCCGTACACGGCCCGTGAACCGCGCCCATACCGTCGCCATGCCCCCGGCGATCTGGATAATCGCTCCCTCATCCTCCACCTTGCGCAAGTCCAGCCCGATCGGCAGCCCAACCGCCGTCCGCTCCCCGGGGGCCAGCCCCTTCGCCGCCTCCGCCATGCGCTTCACCATCCCCCGGCGGCCGTCGTCGCCGTCGCCGTCGGGAGGGACTGCCCCCGGCGGCAGCCAGAGCAGATAGCTACCGGGGACGTCCGCCGCGTTCAGCGCCGCTTCCAGCGCCTCCCCCGCCGCTCGCCATGATGGGGAGCCCTCGTCCTCCCGGCACAAGCTGACCACCACCGCGTTGATCCGCGCCCCCTCCCGGAGGAAGGAGGCCATCCCAGCGCCCGCTGCCGTGGCCGGGCTGAACTCGCCTTCATACCGCTCCCCCAGCCAGGCACGGAACAGGGCGAGGACGTGGGCCTGAGCGGGGTCAGGGAAAGGGGACATGGGTCGCTCCCGATCGGTGTAGTGTGGCGCTGCCACGGTACGGGAGGGGCCAGCGCCAACGCAAGGCGGGAACGGCGTGACATAAACCCCGCTGCATCGTTAGAATCTCTGCAATGGCTTTACTACGCTGGTCGGGGCCCGCACGGTGGGCGGTCCTCCTTACCGCCCTGCTCGCCATCATCGCCCTCGCGGCCTGGGGCCCACGCGGCGCCCGCACGGCCCAGGCCTGCGCCTTCACTAATCTCCCCATCACCTACGAATCGCTCACCTACGTCCAGGACTACGGCTACATGATGGAGCTGGCGGGGTACGATCTCCTTTTCCCCGGTGATAACGAATTCGGGCGGCAGGCGTTGATCCAGGGCCCGCGCACCGCGCGCACCACCGGCAACGGCTACATTCCGCCGGCGCTGCTCAAGGCCATCGCCCAGATTGAGAGCGGCTGGGGTATGGCCGCCTCCACTGTTCCCTTCGGCGGCACCGGCAACGTGCTCGCCGCCAGCGACTGCGGCTACGGCATTATGCAGGTCACCTCCGGCATGACCGTCCCACTGGGGAGCGCTGGTGCCGCCAGCCCCGTGCAGACGCTCATCGCCACGCACTACGCCTACAATATCGCACGCGGCACTGCCATCCTCGCCAACAAGTGGAATGAGGGGGCCTCCTTCCGCCCCATCGTCGCCACTGCCGACCCCCACGTGCTGGAGGACTGGTACTACGCCGTCTGGGGCTACAACGGCTTCGCCCTCGTCAACCACCCCCTGTCGGAGCGCTTCGCCAACCCGGCCCGGCCCGTCTACAGCTGCAACTCCACGGACAGCTTTGGCCACGACCGCTCCCAGTACCCCTACCAGGAGCTGGTCTACGGCTGCGCCATGAACCCGCCCGTCCGCTCCGGCGCGCCGCTGTGGACCCCGCAGCCGCTCGGCCTGCCCAACCTGTTCGATCCGGCCGTACTGGCGGCGCTCAACCTGGCGAACTTCGTTTTCCCCTACAGCAAGATGGACCTGTACTCCCCCAACGCGCCCGCCCCGGCGCCATCGCCCACGCCGTCCGGTCCCGCCGTGCCCTCCCTCGCCGCCGTCGTCACCGATGGCCCCGCCCGGCTGCGCGCCGGCCCCTCCACCCAGACGGACATTGTCGCCACCGCGAATACCGGCGCCCTCCTCAACGTGATCGGGCGCAACGCCGATTCCACCTGGGCGCAGGTGCGCACAGACGGCGGCGGCAAGGCGTGGGTGCTGACGACCCTGCTCAGCATCCAGGGCAACCTCTCCACCCTGCCCGATGTCACCTCCGCCGCGCCGTCCCCCTCGCCCACGCCGGCCCCCACCGCCACTCCCCCAGCGCCGGTGAAACCGCCCGTCTTCACCGTTGATGGCTCCTCACCGCCCTCCACCGCCCGGCGCGCGCAGCTCCTCGGCGCGCCCTCCGTCCTCTTCGATGTCCGCCCCGTCGATGTCACGATCGCCACCAGTGAGGCCGTGCCCGATGCCTCCGCTATCGCCACCATTCGCAACACCGGCACCGGCATCGGCACCTGGATGGTCGTCGCCAGCCAGAAGTGGCTCATGCCCCTTCCCATCGCCGGCGTCGCTATCGCTGCCGACGTCGCCTGTAAAACGGAGACCACCTTCTGCGATCGCCAGGTCGCCGTCCGGCTCCGCGTCGAGGTCGCTAACCTCAAGCTAGGGGAAAACCTCGCCGAATTGCGCTTCTTTAATCCGCTGTTTCCCGACCAGGTCACCACCGTGCCGGTGAGGATATTCAGCGGCCCCAGGGCCAGGACGGCGCCCCTGGCCCGCGTTCTCGTCGCCGGGTGTAACCCGGTGGGCGCCGCCTCACCCGATGGTACCGCCATCGAAGCGCTGGCCGCCCGCGTTCAGCCAGCGGACTCCATCACCGCCATCTGGCGGCTGCCCACCGCCGGGTCCGCCTGGGAGCTGTACCTCCCCGGCCAGCCCGCCGTTTCCACCCTGAAGACGGTGAACAGCAACGATGCCCTTTACCTTTGCTCCAAGGCCGCGGCCGTCCTCACGCAGGAAGTGGCGCTGGCCGGCGCGGCACGGCTCACCCCGCTGCTGCCCGGCTGCACCTTCGTCGGCGTCGGCCGGGATACGCCCGCGTCGGCCCTGGTCGCCTCCGTCCAGCCCCCCACGGCGGTGACGGCCGTCTGGCGCTTCGACCCCGGGCCCACCGGCTGGCTGCTGTTCCTCCCCGCCGCCCCGGGCACCGGCACCCTGACCAACGTCGCGCGGACGGACGGCGTCTTCGTCTGCGTCAACGCGGCGGCCACCCTGTCCGATACGAGCCTCGCCCCCTCCAACTGACGGCGTACGCCGCGCACGCCGAATTCACATGAGTCGAGGGTAGCCCCGGGGGTTACAGGTGGGTAAACGCCGCGTTTCTAATAGGCTAACAAGGCAAAACAAAGGCCAGCACCCGCGGTGCTGGCCTCATGTTGCTGGGCTGGGGAAACCGCCGGCGGCAGAGCCCGGGGATTACTCCGGGAAGGTGACCAGGGACGTCGTGCTCTCCACCCCGTCGATGCCGCGGATCCGATCGCTCAGGATGGGCGGAATCTCCGTCAGGCTCTCCACCACCACCTCCGCGACAATATCGTACGGTCCCATCACTTCGTGCGCCTCCCGCACGCCCTCCACGCTGCGCACCATCCCCACCACTTCGCGGGTCTTGCCCGGCCGCGCCACGATAAGCACGTATGCCTTGACGCTCATGGTCATTCTCCATCTCAGTAAGGATCGCCCCGTCACGCTACACCGCCGAACGCGGGCTGACAAGCCGCCTGCTGCCCCAGCCTTTACGCCGATAATGTAAGCCGAGAGTGGAAGATATGCGCGCAGTGCGGTAGAATAGCGGCGCCGCATCGGTGCGGACTCTCGCGATCTCGGCGCCCCGAATCGAGGTTCTCGGTGCACTACGTCGAGGACATCTTCCAGACCGACCCGATAAGCTCACTCGGGCTTGAAAAGCCCGTGACCGTTGGGCGTAGCGCCAGCGTTGGCACCGCACTCAGCGCCGTCCAGAGCCGGGGGAAGGGTTATGTCCTCGTTGTCGATGCGGGGTCCCCGCTCGGTATCATGAGCGAGCGTGAAGTCCTCATGCGTATCGTTGCCCGAGACGTCTCCTATCGCGATAACGTGGAACAATACAGCGATATGTCCGTCCCCACGCTCACGGAGCGCGACCGCATCGCGGAGGCGATCCGCATCATGCTGGAGACCGGGGCGCAAAACATCCCCATCGTCGATGGAGCAGGATACGCGGCCGCGGTCCTGCGCGCAGTGGACATCATGCAATTTCTGGCCGAAGCGTTTCCCGCGCAGGTGCTTAACCTGCCACCCCGGCCAGACCAGCAGATGGTGAAACCGGAGGGAGCGTAATGACTACGACAGCAAAAGGGTCAACCAACGGCAAGGGCAGCCAGCAAGGCCACATCCAGGAACTCGAACGCGTAACGATCCGTTTTGCGGGCGACTCTGGTGACGGCATGCAACTGGCGGGAACACAGTTCACCAACACCTCCGCCGTCTTTGGCAACGACATCAGCACCCTCCCCGATTTCCCGGCGGAAATCCGCGCTCCCCAGGGCTCCCTACCCGGCGTCAGCGGCTTCCAGATCAGCTTCTCCAGCCACCAGATCTACACCCCCGGTGACCAGCCTGATGTCCTCGTGGCCATGAATCCAGCCGCCCTCCAGACAAACCTTAGTGACCTCCCCGCCGGCGGCGTCCTCATCGTCAACGAGGATGAGTTCACAGAGGTTAACCTGCGCAAGGCCGCCTACACATCCAACCCCCTGGAGGACGGCTCCCTTAAATCCTACCGCGTCTTCCGCGCCCCTATCTCCAAGCTCAACTCCCGCGCTCTGGAAGACGCTGGCCTCGGCCTCACCGCCGTCCAGATCGACCGGAGCAAAAACATGTTCGCCCTCGGCCTCATGTACTGGATGTACAGTCGGCCGCTGGAAACCACCACCCACTGGATCGACGAAAAGTTCGGCAAAAACCCCACCATCGCGGAGGCCAACCGCCGCACCCTTCGTGCCGGCTACCACTACGGCGAAACCACGGAGATGTTCGCCACCCACTACCACGTCCCCAGCGCCAAACTGAAGCCCGGAGTCTACCGCAACATCACCGGCAATGAGGCCACCGCCCTCGGACTCCTCACCGCCGCAAAACTGGCCGGGAAAACCCTCTTCTACGCCAGCTACCCCATCACACCGGCCAGCGACGTCCTGCACGAACTCGCCGCCCACAAGCGCTTCGGCGTGCGCACCTTCCAGGCGGAGGATGAGATCGCCGCCGTTGGCGCCGCCATCGGCGCCGCCTTCGGAGGCTCCCTCGCCGTCACCGGCACCAGCGGCCCCGGCCTCGCCCTCAAGAGCGAAGCCATCGCCCTCGCCGTCACCGTCGAGCTGCCCCTCGTTGTCATCAATGTCCAGCGCGCCGGACCCAGCACTGGCATGCCGACGAAGACGGAACAGGCGGACCTCCTCCAGGCCTTCTTCGGTCGCAACGGAGAGGCCCCCGTCGCCATCGTCGCACCCGCCACCGCCTCCGATTGCTTCAACATGATCGTTGAGGCCTGGCGCATCGCCGTCAAATACCGCGTCCCCGTCATCTTCATGTCCGATGGCTACCTCGGCATCGGCTCGGAGCCATGGCTCATCCCCAACGTCGACGAAATGAAGTCGCTGGACCTCAACCTCACCACCAACCCGGAAGGATTTCAGCCCTACGCCCGCGACCCCCAGACCCTCGCTCGTCCCTGGGCCGTCCCCGGCACCCCCGGCCTGGAGCACCGCGTCGGCGGTATCGAAAAGGCCAACATCACCGGCAACGTCAGCTATGACCCGGAGAACCACAACACCATGGTCCACCTGCGGGCGGAAAAAGTCGCCCGCATCGCCCAGGACATCCCCGATATCGAACTGGACGGCGATGCCACCGGAGATCTGCTCGTCCTCGGCTGGGGCAGCACCTACGGCGTCATCACCACCGCCGTCCGCCGCGCCCGTGAGGAGGGCAAGAAGGTATCGGCCGCACACCTGCGCTACCTCAACCCCTTCCCCCGGAACCTGGGCGATATCCTCGGCCGCTTCGATAAGGTGCTCATCCCGGAGAACAACATGGGCCAGCTCCTCCTACTCATCCGGGGCATGTTCCTCGTGGACGCCGTCGGCTTGAACCGCATCACCGGGCGGCCCTTCACCGTCTCAGAAATCGAAAACAAGATCTACGAACTCGTTGGCAAGCCCACGGCTGCCCGAAAAGCATAGCGGAAGCGAGGCTCATTATGGTGACAACTGAACGTGGCAACGGCGCCATCCCCGTACAGACCCGCAAGGATTTCACGTCCGATCAGGATGTACGCTGGTGTCCCGGCTGCGGCGACTATTCCATTCTGGCCCAAACCCAGAGAGTGATGCCGGAACTCGGCCTTCCCCGGGAGAACATCGTCTTCATCTCCGGCATCGGCTGCGCCAGCCGCCTCCCCTACTACATGAACACCTATGGCTTCCATAGCATTCACGGCCGCGCCATCACCCTCGCCACCGGGCTCAAGATCACCCGCCCGGAACTGTCCATCTGGGTCACCACCGGCGATGGTGATGCCCTCAGCATCGGTGGTAACCACCTCCTCCACGTCATGCGCCGCAATGTCGATCTCCAGATCATTCTCCACAACAACGAGATCTACGGCCTCACCAAGGGCCAATACTCCCCCACCTCGGCGGTGGGCACGCGCACCAAGTCCTCCCCGGAAGGCTCCCTCGATGTGCCGCTCCACCCCGTCACCATCGCCCTGAGTGCTGGCGCAACCTTTGCCGCCCGTGGCCTCGATATCGATTCCCAGAACCTTCCCCGCGTCCTCCAGGCTGCCCACGCCCACCGCGGCACTTCCTTCGTCGAGGTTTACCAGAACTGCAACATCTTCAACGACGGCGTGTTCGATAATTTCGCTGCTAAGGACGTGCGCGCCGACCGCACCATCCTCTTGGAAGCGGGCAAGCCGATGATCTTCGGCAAGGAGCGGGACAAGGGCATCCGCCTCAACGGCATGCAGCTGGAGGTTGTCGAACTCGGCCGCAGCGGCGTTACCGAGGGCGACCTCCTCGTCCACGACCCCACGATCGAAGACCCCATCCTGCACATCATGCTCGGCCGCATGGGCTACCCTGACTTCCCCGTTGCCCTCGGCGTCATCCGGGACGTCATCCATCCCACCTATGACCAGCTCATGATTGACCAGGCTGACCAGATCATTCGCAAGATGGGTGAAGGCTCCCTGCAGGAGCTCCTTCGTGAGGGTGACACCTGGACCGTCGAATAGCATCCGTCCAAACAGGCGCCACCCGCTTCGGATGCGCGTGATGATCTGCCCTACCTGCCGCGCCAATAACATCGAGGGCGTCGATCTCTGCGTCAACTGCGACGAGGACCTCCGCGGCTATGACCAGCCGGACATGTCCGGTTGGGCGGAACGTGGACCGGAGTTTATCTACGAAGCCCTGCGTGTGCTCGCCCCGAAGAAGCCCAGCTTCATCAACCCCCGCGAGCCTGTCGGCCTCGCCGTCCGCCTCATGCAGAGCGAGGACACTGACTGCGTCCTCGCTATGGACGGCGACCGGCTGGTCGGCATCATTACCCCCGCCGACATCCTGCATAAAGTGGCCGGACCTAACGAAGACCTGAACG
>SHXV01000013.1 GCA_009693105.1 Dehalococcoidia bacterium | reverse complement strand
ATCGTGCCGCCCATGGCGCCGGAATCGGCCTCGACGGTGACGGTGGGGACGGCACAGCGCTCGAACACCCGGGTATAGGCGCGGCGCATCGCCTCGTAGCTGGCCTTCAGGCCGTCTTCATCAGCGTCATAGCTGTAGAGGTCCATCATGGTGAACTGGCGGGTGCGAATGGTGCCACCGCGAGGTCTGGGCTCATCGCGGAACTTGGCCTGGATCTGGTAGGGGCGCATCGGCAGGTCCCGGTAGCTCTGGAGCTGCCGGGACACGAGGTCGGTCATCAGCTCTTCGTGCGTAGGGCCGAGGACGAGCTCCCGCCCGCGCCGGTCGGTGGTGACGAAGAGAATCTCGTCCATGGCCTGGCGGCGGCCGGTCTGCTCCCAGAGCTCCGATGGCGTGAGGATGGGGAGCATGACCTCCTGGCCGCCCTCCCGGTCCATCTCCTCCCGGATGATCTGCTCAATGCGACGGACGACGGCCCAGCCCAGCGGCAGGAAGGCGAACACGCCCGAGACGACCGGCTGCACGAGGCCGGCGCGCAGCATGAGCTGGTGGCTGATCAGCTCCGCTTCCGCGGGGGGCTGGCGCAGCGTTCTGCCGAAGAATGTGGACAGGCGGGTGGGCATGCCTTAGTGCTCCTCGCTCGTGATAGAGCGAGTATAGGGGAGCGGCACGGGTGCGGCTACGGTCGGCTAGATGACGCCCTTGGAGCGGAGGAAGGGGATCGCCGCCGCGATGGCGTCGTCCGGGATGCTTTGGTTGATCTCGAACGTGCGGATGGCGTTATCGGGCAGATTCCTGGCGATGTACTCCCAGTCGGCGGTGCCGCCGCCAGGGGCGCGGTGATCGACGATGCCATCGACATCGTGCAGGTGGGCGCCGACGCAGCGGTGCCCCAGCTCATCGAGCCAGCGGCGCAGAGGGACGACGCCGAGCCGGTCCTGGACCTCGGCGTGGCCGACGTCATGCCAGTAGCCGACGACCTCCGGGGGGTAGCCTTCGATGAGGGCCCAGGCTTCGTCCGGGTTGGGGATCTCGTGGCAGTGCAGCCGCGTTTCCAGGCCCAGCGTCACCCCCAGCCGTCGGGCGTGCTCCGCCAGCTCCGCGACGGTGCGATGCGCCGCCGCCATGTGGGCGGCCTTCCCGGCCGCGCGCACGGCTATGAAGTCGCGCAAGGCGAAGTCGCGCTCGGCAAGGGGCTCGGCTTCCTTCACGGCGTGACGGAGGCGGGCGTTGGCGGCCGGGGCAGCGCCCTCGATAGCGCCGATGTGGACGACGATGGCGCGGGCGCCGAAATCGACCGCCACCTCAAGCGTGCGGATGGTTTGGACGACGGCGGCGGACCGCTCCTCTTCATCGAGGGAGGCGAGGTTGAGGTCGAAGTTGCGCCGCCCTCCCAGGTCGATCAGGGGCGCAGGGGCGTGCAGGCTGCTCACCTGAATGCCGGTGCCGCGCACTTCCTCGATGCCGGATTCCCGCACGATGTAGGACAGCTCGACGTGGGTATAACCAAGGTCCTTCGCCCGGGCGACGAAGTCCGTAAGATTGGCGAAACGGGACTGTTGGGACCACATGGTGGAGAGCGATAGCGGCCTGCTCTCCGCCGCGCTCATGGGAGCCGCGCCCCCCGGCCGATGCGCTGACCCGCGGGCGTCGCCATAAGCGGGATGACGAGGTCATTGGATCGCGGCGGGGACGCTTCGCCGCCTTCGCGCTCCGCGATGACGCGCTCCCCTTCCTCCACCAGCGCTTCGAAGAACTGGCCTTCGCCCACGGTGCGGATCACCTCACCGTAGCGGAAGATAACACCCTTACCCTTGCCGCCGGCGACGCCGATGTCAGCCTGCTTCGCCTCGCCCGGCCCGTTGACGACGCATCCCATCACGGCGACGGTGATGGGGGCGCCCCGCTTGACGAAGTACTCCTCGACGCGGTTAGCGAGGGGGATGAGATCGATCTCGATGCGGCCGCAGGTGGGGCAGGCGACGATGGTGGGGCCACGCTGGCGCAGGTTTAACGTCGCCAGGATGTCCCAGCACACCGGGATTTCTTCCATCGGGCTGGCGGCCAGGGAGACGCGGATCGTGTCGCCGATGCCCTCAGAGAGGAGGATGCCGATGCCGACGGCGCTGCGGACGGAACCGGCGCGGGGGGTGCCTGCTTCCGTCACGCCCAGGTGGAACGGGTAGGTGACCTGCCCGGCCAGCACCCGATAGGCCTGCACCATCGTCGGCACATCGAACGCCTTGAGCGATATCTTGATGTTGTCGTAGTCCATCGCTTCCAGGATGCCGATCTCCCAGTGGGCGGCGTCCACCATGCGTTCCCAGGTGGCGGGGGGCAGCTCGCCATCGGCCAGCGCCCGCAGGGGCGGCAGCGAACCGGCGTTCACGCCGATGCGGATGGAGATACCGCGCTCTTTCGCCGCGGCGACGACGGTGCGGACTTTGTCCGCCTCCCGAATGTTGCCGGGGTTCAGGCGCAGGCCGTGGATTCCACCCTCGATGGCCGAAAGGGCGAGGCGATAGTCAAAGTGGATATCGGCGATGAGCGGAACGGGGGTCTGCCGGACGATCTCCGGGACGGCGGCGGCGGCGGCCTTGTCCGGGACGGCGATGCGCACGATCTCGCAGCCGATGTCCGCCAGCTCGTGGATCTGGCGGATAGTGGACGCCACATCCGCTGTGTCCGTGTTGGTCATGGACTGGACACGGATGGGGGCATCGCCACCAACCTGTACATCGCCCACCCAGACCGGACTGGAAACCCGCCGGTTTACCCCAAACGGTTGCTCCATGTCACGCCTCTTCTCTTCGCTTCGCTTCGGAGCCTATCGTAGCCTACTTCCCGTCAATAGGAAATGAACGGCTTGTGAACGTGTTGTCAGACGGCTATTGGAAAATGCTCTTCCCGGAGATGACGCGGAGGATATCGAAGTAGCTCACGAAGATGACGAACGAAATAAGCGCCGCGAACCCGACCAGGTGGACCAGCCCCTCACGCTGGGGCGAGATGCGCCGCCCTCCACGCAGGATCTCCAGAATGACAAAGGCGATACGGCCCCCATCCAGCATGGGCAGCGGCAGCAGATTGATGATGGCCAGGTTGATGCTGAGCAGCGCGCCGAACTCCAGCAGCGGCAACCAGCCCGCCTGCTCAACCACTTCCCCCGTCGCCTGGGCGATGCCGACCGGCCCGGAGAGCGCCGGCTGGCTGCCCCCCTTGAACCAGCTGATCACCTCATTCCGCGCCAGCTGGAGCGTTTCCACCGTCGCGTCGACCCCCTCGGGCAGCGCTTCCCATATGGGGAACCACTCCCGCTCCGTGAAGGCGTAGCGGGGGGCGATGCGAATCCCCACCTGCCCCTGCCCTTCCGGCGGCGCCCAGCGCGGCGTCGCCGTCAACGTCTCCACCGTCCCGTTCCGCGACACGACGAACATGGTGGATTGCCCCAGGTTCAGCCGGATAGCGCGGGACAGATCGGCGGTGTTGCGTATCTCCCGGCCGTCGACACGCTGGATGACATCGCCCGACTGGATACCGGCAGCGGCGGCGGGCGAGCCGGGATCCACCGCGACTACCTGCGCCTGGCCGATGGAGACGTCCTGCGGGATCATGAAGGCGATGGCGAACAGCACGACCGGCAGCAGCAGGTTCATCACCACGCCGGCGAGGAGGATGGCGAGGCGGATCGGGCGGGGCTGCGCCGCCAGGCTGCGCGGATCGGACGGGTCCTCTTCGCCTACCAGCTTCACGAACCCGCCCAGCGGTAGCGCGTTGATCGTGTACTCCGTCTCCCCGATCCGTCTGCCCCAGATGCGGGGTGGGTAGCCCAACCCGAACTCCAGCACACGGACGCCGGCCAGCTTGGCCGTCACGAAATGGCCAAGCTCATGCACGACGACCAGCACGATAAGGATGATTACGAAGGGAATCACCGATTGAAGAACAGCGTCCATAGTTTGAATCAGACGCGCTGTGCTACCAGCTCATCCGTGTAACGGCGAGCCCAGGCGTCGATGGCCAGCACGGCCTCCAGGTCCGGTGCGGCCACGGCGCGGTGCGCGGCGATGGCCTGCTCCACCACGGGCGCGATGTCCATAAAGCCGATCCGCCCGGCAAGGAAATGCCCCACGGCCACCTCATCGGCCGCGG
Organism: Dehalococcoidia bacterium; assembly: GCA_009693105.1. Taxonomy (GTDB): domain Bacteria; phylum Chloroflexota; class Dehalococcoidia; order SHXV01; family SHXV01; genus SHXV01. Next base: position 27,278 of record SHXV01000013.1, on the reverse strand, counting down.
CCATAGCGGCGGGGTGGGTGCCGCCGGCGCGGCCGGCCGCCATCGCCAGGCCAAGGCAGGGGAAGCGCTCCAAGTCCACCCTGTCAAAGGTGAGCGTCCCTATGGCCGCCAGGTCCAGCCGCGGCAGTTCATCGAAGGGGAGCCGCTCCGGATAGGTAATGGCGCAGCGGATGGGGAGCCGCATGTCCGGCAGCCCGAGCTGCGCTTTCACCGAGCCGTCCCGCATCTCCACCATGGAGTGGACGATGCTCTCCCGGTGGAGGACGACGTCCACGCGCTCCAGCGGGACGTCGAACAGCCAGCGCGCCTCGATCGTTTCCATCCCCTTGTTCATCAGCGTCGCGCAATCGACCGTGATCTTGGCGCCCATGTTCCAGGTGGGGTGACGTAGCGCCTCCGCCGGGGTCACCTGCCTCAGTTCCTCCAGCGGGCGGTCCCGGAATGCGCCGCCGGATGCGGTCAGGATAATGCGCTGGAGGGCGCCCGGCTCTTCGCCCCAGACACACTGCCAGATGGCGCTATGTTCGCTATCGACTGGGCGAACGGCGGCCCCGCTGCGGCGCGCTTCCGCCATCACCAGCTCCCCCGCCATCACCAGCACCTCTTTGTTCGCCAGCGCCACGTCCTTGCCCGCCCGCAGCGCCGCAAGCGTGGGGGCCAGCCCGGCCTTGCCGCTGGTGCCGACAATAACGAGGTCCACGTCGGGGTGCGCCGCCATCTCGTCCGGCGTCGCCCAGGCGCCGGTCGAAGAGAGGGCCCCGGTCAGTTGCTGGCGGGCGCCCGCGGCCTCCGCGTAGATCAGCTTTGGTTTGAACTCGGCGACCTGCTGGGCGAGCAGCGCCACGTTCTGTCCGGCCGCCAGCGCGACGACACCATACTCCGGGGCAAGCCCCCGAAGAACGCTTAGCGTTTGCGTGCCGATCGACCCGGTGGAACCGAGGACGGCGACACCCTTCATTGAACGACCCATCGTACCCAGTAGTATAGCACCGGGAAGGCGAAGAGCATGCTGTCCATGCGGTCGATGACACCCCCGTGGCCGGGCAGGAGCGAGCCCATGTCCTTCACCGCCATCGACCGCTTCAGGGCCGACTCGGCAAGGTCGCCCAGCTGGGCCGCAAGGGGCAGGATCGCCGCCAGCCCGACGATGGCCCAGCGGCCGGCCCCCAGATCGAACGCGCTGTGCAGCGCGATCACGGCGACGAAGCCGCCGGCAAGGCCGCCCACGCCGCCCTCCCACGTTTTCTGTGGGCTGATGCGCGGGGCCATACGGTGTCGCCCAGCGACGCGGCCCACGGCGTAGGCAGCAGTGTCCGTCGCAAAGACAGCAAACAGGCCCAGCAGCACCCAGTCCCGGCCGTCCCCAACGTCGCGCAGGAGCACGGCGTGCGCTCCCAGCCACCCTGCGTAGAGGACGCCAAGAACCGCCGTGCCCACGTCGGCCAGGGCGGTATCGGTGCGGGAAGCCAGCACGGGCCAGAGCAGGAGCGCCATGACCGCGACGGCAAGCGCGCCCGTGGGCCAGCCTCCGCCGTAGGCGACCGCCAGAACGACCGCGGCAGTAGCGGCGGCGCCGGCGATAACCCCTGTGCGTTCCACTGAGGCGGCGCGGGAGAACTCCGCCGATGCCACGGCGAAGGTCAGAACCGCCGCCACCTTGAACAAGGGGCCGCCGACGATGACGATGCCGATGAGGATAGGCAGCCCCAGCGCCGCTGTGCGCAGGCGGGTGAAGAGCACGACCGTCAGGCCTCGCTGACGGCCGGGACAGCGCCACCCATCTCAGAGGGGTGGAGTCCGCCAAACCGGCGCCGGCGCCGGCGATACTCCTCCAGCGCTTCGTCGATATCGTTCGGCCCGAAGTCCGGCCAGAGGGTTGGGGTGCTGTAGAACTCGGCATAGGCGGCCTGCCAGAGCAGGAAATTGGAGAGCCGCAACTCGCCGGCGGTGCGAATGACCAGGTCAGGGTCGGGCAGCCCAGCGGTATCAAGATAGGACGACACGAGGGCCTCATCGATCTGGCCGGCGGGAATACCCACCTCCATGATGCGACGCAACGCCCGGACGATCTCCGCACGCGCGCCGTAGTTGAAGGCGATGGCGACGGTCATGCCAGTGTTGGATTCGGTCAGGGCAATGGAATCAGTGATGCGCTTGCGAAGATCGGCGTTGAGCTCTTCCAGCGAGCCCAGGTGAACCACGCGCAGCCCCTGCCGGTGCAGCTCCCCCACTTCCCGCTCGATCACCTCGCCCAGGAGGTGCATCAGCGCGTCCACCTCCTCCCCGGGGCGGTTCCAGTTCTCCGTGGAGAAGGCGTAGAACGTGAGGCAGCCAATCCCCCGATCGGCAAACCCGCGAATGATCTGCCGGATGTTCTCCGTGCCGGCCTGGTGGCCCTCCTGCCGGCTCCGCCCGCGGGCGCGCGCCCAGCGGCCGTTGCCGTCCATGATGATGGCGACATGGGCCGGGACGTTCCCCGCTTCCGTGTTCCGCTCTCCCGCTCCCATTACTCGCCCGCACCGGCCCTAGACGGCCAGGACATCGGCCTCCTTGGCCCTGGCGGCGGCGTCGATCTTCTGCACGTGCTCTTCCGTGATCTTCTGAAGCTGCTCCTGCAGCTTGCGCGATTCATCCTCTGATATCTCGTGCGCCTTCTCCTGCTTGCGGATGGATTCCTGCGCGTCCCGGCGAATGTTGCGGACGGCAACGTGGCCGTCCTCCGCCTTTTTATGTACCGTCTTCACCAGGTCCTTGCGCCGCTCTTCGGTGAGCGGCGGCACCGCCAGCCGGACCACCGCGCCATCGTTCGTGGGGTTCAGCCCCAGGTCCGATGCCCGGATCGCCTTTTCGATCGCGGCGATGATGCTGCGGTCATAGGGCTGGATCGTCAGCAGATGCGCCTCTGAGGGGTGGATGCCCGCCAGCTGTTGCAGCGGCGTCATCTGGCCGTAGTAGTCCACCCTCAGTCCTTCCACCAGGCGAGGGCTGGCCCGTCCGCTCCGCACCGTCTCCATGTCCCGGTTCGTCGCTTCCAGCGCCTTCCCCATGCGGGTTCGGGCGTCCTGAAGAATATCTTCACCAGGCATGGCTCAGGACCTCCCGCGCAGGATCTCGGCGAACTCGGCCCGGGGCAGATCACTGACCCAGGTCCCGATCGGCTCCCCACGCGCCACCCGCTCGATGGCGCCCTCTTCCCCAAGCGCGAAGACGATGATGGGAAGCGCGTTCTCCATGCAGAGGGAAAGCGCCGTGCTATCCATCACCCGCAGCCCGCGCGCGATGGCATCCCGATAGGTCAGCCAATCGAATCGGCGCGCCCCCGGCACCTTGGCCGGATCGGCGTCATAGACGCCGTCAACATTGTTCTTCGCCATCAGCAACGCGTCGGCGCCGATCTCGATCGCCCGGAGCGCCGCCGCCGTGTCGGTCGTCATATAGGGGTTGCCCGTTCCGGCGACAAAGATGACCACCCGCCCCACCTCCAAGTGGCGCAGGGCGCGCCGCCGGATGTAGGGCTCCGCCACCTGAGTGATCTGGAGGGCAGACATGGTCCGCACCTCCAGCCCGGCGCGCTCCAGCGCGTCCTGCAGGGCCATGCCGTTGATCACGGTGGCGAGCATGCCGGCATAGTCCGCCGTGGCCCGGTCAATGTGCAGCGATTCATGGATGGCGGCACCGCGGAAGAAGTTCCCCCCGCCGACGACAAGCGCCGTCTCCACGCCCATGGCGTGGACGTCCCGGATCTGGCGGGCGATGAGATCGAGCGTTGCCGGATCGATGCCAAAGTCGTTCGGGCCCTTGAGCGCCTCGCCGCTTAGCTTGAGGATGATCCGCCGATACATCGCCCCTCCCCGGTCTGGCCGCCTGCAGCGGGGCAAGCGCTAATCGCCGCCCCCGCCCAGTTCGAATCTGGCGAAACGCCGGACGACGATGTTCTCCCCCGTCCGGGCGATGGCGTCGCGGACCACCTCCGCCATGCTGCGGCCGGGGTCCTTGATGAACGGCTGGCGCAGCAGTACCACGTCCGCGGGATCGCTGCCATCGGCGCTGGTGGGGAGATCGGCCTCCGTCACGGCGACGGGATTCGTCGCGGCGATCTGCATCGCAATGTCGTGCGCCAGCTCCCGGAACGTATCGGTCCGGGCCACGAAGTCGGTCTCGCAATTCACCTCAACGATGACGCCGATCCGCCCTCCCGCGTGAATGTACGATTCCACCAGCCCCTGGCTGGCGGCACGGGACGACTTCTTCTCCGCGAGCGCGATTCCCCGTTCCCGGAGCACCTGCGCCGCCTTCTCCACGTTCCCGCCCGCTTCCTCAAGCGCCCGCTTGCAGTCCATGACCCCGGCGCCACTGAGTTCGCGCAGGCGCTTCACGTCATCGGCTGTAATCGCCACGTTATTCCTCCACTGCTCTACCCGGAAGCGCCCGGGCAGGGGTACTATTCCGAAGCCGCCGCAACGCTTTCCGTCGCGCTTGCGCCAGCCTGCGCCGCCGCGAAGTCGGCCGAGGTAAAGGTCAGCCCGTCAGAGCTCGTTTCGCCTTCACCCGCTTCCTCCTGGTAGTCCCGCATCGCCGCACCCTCGATCGCTGCATCGGCGATCCGGCTGGCGACGAGCTTGATGGCGCGGATGGCGTCATCGTTGGAAGGGATGGGGTAATCCAACACTTCGGGGTTGCAGTTCGTATCCGCCAGCCCGACGATCGGGATGTTGAGCCGCTTGGCCTCTAGCACCGCGATGTCCTCTTTGACGATATCGATGATGAACAGCGCCGCGGGAAGCCGGGTGATTGTCTTGAGGCCGCCAAAGTAACGGTTCAGCCGCTCGATTTCCTTCTCCCGGTCCAGCGCCTCACGCTTGGGCAAGCGTGAGAATTCATCCCGCTGCTTCATGTCTTCCAGCTTGGCCAGATACTGAATACGGGTCTGGATGGTGATCCAGTTGGTGAGCGTGCCGCCCAGCCACCGGCTGGTGACGTAGGGCATGCCGCAGCGCACCGCCTCCGCTTCCAGCGGCTCCTGCGCCTGCTTTTTGGTGCCGACGAAGAGGATGGTGCGGCCGCCGGCCACGACGTCGCGGACGAAGTCTTCCGCCGCCTGGAGCCTGCCCACCGTCTGCTGGAGGTCGAGGATGTGGATGCCGTTGCGTTCGGTGAAGATGAAGTCCCGCATACGCGGGTCCCAACGGCGGGTCTGGTGCCCGAAGTGAACGCCGGCTTCAAGCAATTGTTTCATGCTGATAGGTGCGACCAAGTCTGTGCCTCCTCAAACTAGCCCGTACTGCTCTCCGTTCAAGCGCCCTTCTTCGGGGAGAAGGGCGCAGGTCGGACTGTCGCGACGGGTGCTGTCACGTATCCAAAAGCCTCATTGAGTATACACGACGCTGCTTCGGACGGGCAACGCAGACGTTAGAACGCGCGGAGGTGTGGCACATCCCATCGCCTCCGGCATGGGCCCGGCATGCTGATGCGAACCGGCGGTCACGTGTACGATGCCTGTGCTTGAAGGGGAGTAGTCCTCACTTGCGCCATCGACATGCTCTCCCGATAGGGGGCGGTGGCGCAGCCCCTAATGAGCGGGTGGACGAGACTTTCGGCCATTCTCACGCTGTCGCGCGTGGTTGGCCGGGTCTCACAACCCTGCCAGGCGCCGCGGCACTGGAGACGCAGTGTCGGCGTTTATTCTCTCTACCGTCCTGATCTTCGTTGCTGAACTCGGCGATAAATCACAGTTGGTCGGGTTGTGGTTCTCCACGCGCTATCGCTGGTGGCTGGTGCTGGCGGGCGTGACTACAGCGACGCTTGTTGTGCACCTCGGATCCGTCGCCATTGGGCGGGCCTTCGGCCAGGTACTCCCGGACCGCATCCTCCTGACGCTGGTTGGACTGGCATTCATTGCCTTCGGTTTGTGGAGCATCCGCGGCGATGCGGCGACCGACGGGGAAACCACGATACGGGCACGCCGCTTCTCCGGGATCGGCGGCTTCGGCGTCATTACCGTTTCTTTCTTCCTGTCAGAGCTCGGCGACAAGACCCAGTTGGCAACCGTGTCGCTGGCGGGGAACCAAGCGAGCGCTATCGGGGTGTGGCTGGGCTCCACGCTCGGCATGGTGCTTGCGGATGCGGTCGCGATAGGCGTGGGGAGCATCGCCGGACGGAGGCTTCCGGACCGGGCGATAAAGGTGGCAGCCGCGATCCTTTTCTTCATCTTCGGATTCGCGAGCCTGCTCCGGGCGTTCCTGACGTAGCGTCAACGCGTCGAAGCGCCCGCCGGCTCCGGGCTGAGCGCGCCGACGACATCGAGCAGCACCTGTTGCCAGCTCTCGCCCAGCACCCGCAGATCGAGCCTCACCTGGGTGGGGCCGACGCGCAGGCCACCCGGCTTCGACCGCTCCAGCGCCATCCTTCTTCCCGGCGTCAGCGCATCGACGGCGCGGCGGCCCATCTTCACCACGAGCGCCCCGTCCTCCCGTACGATGGCGCTGACCCCCACTATTTGCGCCGCTGCCCGCAGTCCCGCGACGTACAGGATCTGGCGAGCCGGGGGCGGCAGCGGCCCGAAGCGATCGCGCAGCTCCCGCGCCAGCTCGGCAGCATCGTCGGGGGAACGCACCTCCGCCAGCCGCTGGTAGAGGGCGAGCCGCACCGCGAGTTCGGCGACGTACGTTTCCGGCAGGTAGGCCGCCAGCGGCAGGTCGAAGCTGACCTCGGTCGCGGGCAAGGGACGGGGCGCCGGGCGGCCCTCGCGCAGCGCCTTCAGGCGCTCCACCGCTTCCGCCAACATCCGCGTGTACAGGTCGAAGCCGACGGCGCCGATGTTTCCGCTCTGCTCGGCGCCGAGCAGGTTGCCGGCACCCCGTATTTCGAGGTCGCGCATCGCGATCTGGAACCCGGCTCCCAGCTCCGTCGCCTCGAAGATGGCCTGCAGACGCCGCTGCGCCACTTCGGTCAGGGCGCGGCCCTTCTCGTACAGCAAGTAGGCGTAGGCGCGGGCGGCGCTGCGGCCGACCCGCCCGCGAAGCTGGTAGAGCTGGGCAAGCCCGAACTTATCCGCCTGGTGGATGATGATAGTGTTGACGTTGGGGATGTCCAGGCCGGACTCGATGATCGTGGTGCAGACGAGGACATCGGCCCGCCCCTCCGCGAACTCGATCATCATGTGCTCCAGCTGATCCTCCGGCATCTGCCCGTGTCCGATGACGAACGTCGCCTCCGGGACGCTGCGGCGCAGCTGTGCAGCGATGTAGTCGATGCTGTGCACCCGGTTGTGCACAAAGTACACCTGGCCTCCGCGCGCCACCTCCCGCATGATCGCTTCCCGCACCAGCCGCTCATCGTATTCCGCAACGTAGGTACGGATGGGCTGCCGCGCCTCCGGCGGGGTCTGGATCGTCGACATGTCCCGGATGCCCGCCAGCGCCATGTGCAGCGTGCGGGGGATGGGGGTGGCGGTCAGCGTCAGCACGTCCACCTCGTGCCGCATCTGCTTCAGCCGCTCCTTATGGGCCACGCCGAACCGCTGCTCCTCATCGATAATGACCAGCCCAAGGTTGTTGAACCGCACGTCCTTTTGGAGCAGCCGGTGTGTGCCGATGACGATATCGACGCTGCCCTCCGCCAGCCGCGCCACGATCTCCCGCTGCTCCCGGTCTGACCGGAAGCGAGAGAGCATCTCCACCCGCACGGGGAAGCCCGCCAGCCGGTGGGCGAACGTAGACAGGTGCTGCTGCGCCAGCACGGTGGTGGGGACCAGAATCGCCACCTGCATCCCGTCCATCACCGTCTTGAAGGCGGCGCGCACGGCCACCTCCGTCTTGCCATAGCCGACGTCGCCGCAGATGAGCCGATCCATGGGGCGCCCCTCCTCCATCTCCGCCTTCGTCGCCCGGATCGCCTCCATCTGGTCCGGCGTCTCGATGAAGGGAAAGCTCGCCTCCAGTTCCTGCTGCCAGGGTGTGTCCGGGCTGAAGGCGTGCCCGGGGATAAGCTGGCGCGTGGCGTAGAGTCGGATCAGATCCTCCGCCAGGTCCGCAACGGCCCGCCGCACGCGATCCTTGGCCCGCGCCCAGTCCCCGCTGCCGAAGCGGGTGAGCACCGGCGTGTGATCGCCGGGGCCGATGTAGCGCGTCACCCGGTCGATCTGATCGCTGGGCACAAACAGGCGGTCGCCCTCGGCGTAGTGAAGCTCCAGGTATTCGCGTTCCGCCCCGTCCAGCGGGCGGCGCACCACCCCGGCGAAGCGGCCGATGCCATGCTCGATGTGGACGACGAACTCGCCCGGCTCCAGCTCCGAAAGAAGGGCGGAGGACGCGCCTTCCTCCCGACGCGGTAAGGGACGGCGGTGCTTGAGGAAGCCGAACACCTCGACGTCGGTGAGGACGGTGAGGGCGCCGCCATCGACGACGGCGGGCAGCGCCCAGCCGCCCATCAGCGTGCCCGCGACGACGATGACCCGCCTCGGCGCAGGCGCATCGCCTTCGCCCGCCGGGTCCACCCCCACGTCCGTGAGCAGTTCCCGCAGCCGGGCCGCCTGCTGGGAGACGATAGCGACGGCGTCCCCTCGACCGGCCATGCCCGCCGCCTCGATGGCGAGCGAACGCCAGCGCCCGCCGAACGCCGGCGCGGCGGCAAAGCCCAGCCGGACGGAGCCGGGCTCCTCACCCGTGATCCAGCGGCCCAGCCGGATCGCCGGACGCGCCTCCATCTGCGGCACAAGCTCCCCCGCGCGCAGGAAAGGCAGCGGCAACCCCCGCGGGAGCTCTCCGCCGCCCTCCATGTCCGCCCGCTCCGCTTCCGCTCGCTCCGCCGCCTCCTGGAGGGCGGCGTTGCCATCGGCCGGCTCGTCCAGCACCAGCAGGGCGGTGGAAGGGAGATGATCGAGCAGCGTGCTCCTAAGGGCGAAGTGGGCGTAGAAGGCATCGAAGACCTCCCCTTGGCCCAGCCGCGCCAGCTCGTCCTCATAGCGGGCGCGCGCCCCTTCCGCCATGCCGACGCAGTCGATCCCTCCGCGCAACCTCGCGATGGTCCCGGCGTCAAACAGACCCGCCATCTCGTCGGCGGGACCGAACCACGCCCGCTCCAGCGTCCTGCCGGAGCGCTGGGTGACCACGTCATAGTCGCGCAGGCTATCGATGTCACCGCCCAGCCACTCGACCCGAACCGGCGCCGCCGCCGGAGGAAACACATCGACGATGCCCCCCCGTCGCGCCACCGTCCCCGGGCGATCGGCGAGGGGGGCGAATGCGTACCCCAGGTCCTGGAATTGGCGAAGCATCGTCTCCTGCGGATAGGAGCGCCCCTTCTCGATGGCGATGGTGATCAACCGGTCCGGCGCGATCGTACGGCTGGCAGCGGACCGCATGGAGGCGACGATGACGGCGCGCTTACCGTTGCGCAGGGCGGCGAGGGCGCGCAGCCGGTCGCGGCTGACGGAAGGGGGAACGGGCTGCCGCTCATAGGGGAGCACGCCCGTTTCCGGGAAGGGCAGCACCGCCACTTCCGGGCCCAGCCAGGCGGGCAGCTCTTCCACGTACGTGGTAGCCGCCGCGGCCGTGGGGGCGATGAGGACGATGGGCCGGTCCTGCGCCAGGGCGAGGGCCGCCACCGTCGCCGGTTTGGCGGAATCGATCAGCCCCACCAGCGCCGGCTCCCGGCGCGCGGCGGCAACGGCGACCGCCCGAAGCTCAGGCGTCTGCACCAGCGCGAGTGTGAGCGCTTCCAGCCGCATACCGCCCTCCCATGGAACACGGGGACGCCGAAAAGGGCTGATCCCCGCTGGGATAGCCCTGCCAAACCACATCTATTGTACGGCAGCGGGTACGACAGTGGCAGTCGCAAGGCGAAGCGCGTGCTACAATTCTGCCATTCATGGCTTCAGATTCGATCACCCTGCGTGTTCCGGCCACCAGCGCGAACCTCGGTCCGGGGTTCGATGCGCTGGGTCTTGCCCTGGAGCTGGCGGCGGACATCCACCTCACCATCGCCGGGCCCGCAAGGAAGCCGCGAGATGTGATGGAGCGCATGATCGTCTCCGCGGCGCGGGAGACGTACGCGCGCGCGGGTGCGACTGAGCCGCCCGCGCTGACCGCGAGGGTGCTGCGCCCCATCCCGTTGGGCCGAGGGCTGGGCGCCAGCGCCGTGGCCCGGGCCGCCGGCGTCATCGGCGCCAACACGCTGCTCGGCCGCCCGCTGGATGACGGGGCGGTGCTGGCCCTGGCCGCCGAACTGGAGGGCCACGCCGATAACGTCGCCCCCGCGGTCCTGGGCGGGCTGCAGGTCGTGGTGCCGGAGAACGGGCGCCTCACCTGTGTCGGCGTCCCCGTTCCGGCGGAGCTGCGGGTGGTGTTGTACGTGCCGGAGTTCTCCATGCCGACGCATGAAAGCCGCAAGCGGCTGCCCTCTCGCCTGACCCGGGAGGACGCCGTGTACAACATCGGGCGGTCGGCATTGCTCGTCGCCTCGGTCGCCGCCGGGCGCTTCGATGCCATGCGCATCGCTACGCAGGACCGGCTGCACCAGCCCGCGCGGGCAGGGCTGTTCCCCGCCATGCCCGCCATCATCGCTGCGGCGCTGGGCGCGGGCGCGCACGCCGCCTACCTTTCCGGGGGCGGCTCCACCATCGCGGCATGGGCGACGTCCGGGGAGGAACGGATCGGCGAGGCAATGGCGGAAGCCGCCGCCGCCGCCAACGTCGCCGGCCAGGTCATCCACACCCGCCCGTCGGCACGGGGCGCGTACATCATCCCGGAGGGCGAGGCGTGACACTGGTTGTCTCCAAGTACGGCGGCAGCTCCCTGGCGGATGCCCGCCGGATCACCCGGATCGCCACGCGGCTGGCCGGCCTGCGGCGTGACGGAGACGATGTCGTCGTCGTCGTCTCCGCCATGGGCAAGACGACGGACAGCCTCATCGCCCTGGCGCGCCAGATCACGGCGGAGCCGGAGGCGCGGGAGATGGATGTTCTGCTCTCCACCGGCGAAATCGTGTCCAGCACGCTCATGGCCATGGCGCTGAAAGCCCTGGGCGTGCCCTCCATCAGCCTCACCGGGGCGCAGGCGGGCATCCGCACGAACAGCATGTACAGCCGCGCCCGCATTGAAACGATCGACCCGTCACGCATCCGCCGGGAGTTGGCCGCAGGGAAGGTGGTTGTGGTGGCGGGCTTCCAGGGGCTGACGGCGGAGGATGACGTGACCACCCTCGGCCGCGGAGGCTCCGATACCACCGCCGTCGCCCTTGCCGCCGCGCTGGGAGCGGGGCGAGCGGAGATCTTCACCGATGTGGAAGGGGTCTACACCGCCGACCCGCGGATCGAACCGAAGGCGCGCCCGCTACGGGAGATCGGCTACGAAGAGATGCTGGAGCTGGCGAGCCAGGGAGCGCGCGTGATGCACCCCCGCGCTGTGGAAGTGGGGCAGCTCTATGACCTGCCCATCCTGGTGGCTTCCAGCTTTGGGACGGGGCCGGGAACGCTTATTCGAAAGGAAACGACGATGGAAGCGCAGAACAAGGCGCGAGGCATCGCTCACGATACCGATGTGGCGAAGATCACGGTACTGGGGGTCCCCGACCACCCGGGCATCGCCGCGCGGCTGTTTGAGCCGCTGGCGGAGGCGGGCATCTCCGTGGACACCATTGTCCAGAATTCCAGCCTACAGGGACTGACCGACCTTTCCTTCACGGTCGCCCGCAACGACCTCGCCCGCGCCCGCACCATCGTCGAGCCGATCAGCAAGGAGATCGATGCCGGGGGGTTGGAGCACGACGCGCACCTGGGCAAGGTCAGCGTCGTGGGGACCGGCATGCTGAGCGCCCCCGGTTATGCCGCCCGCATGTTCCGCACCCTCTACGAGGCGGACGTGAACATCGACATGATCACGACGAGCGAGATCCGAATCACCTGCATCATCAGCGAGGACCGGGTGGCCGACGCCGTGCGCGCGCTGCACAGCGCGTTCCAGCTGGACCAACCGTAGCAGATCAGGTCGGCGTTTCCGCCCGCTCCTCCACCGCTTCCCCCTCGCGCAGGCGCGCCGGCAGCCTGGGCTGGCGGGCGAGCAACACGATGCCCGCGCCGAGGATCCAGAAGGCGCTGATGACCAGGAACGGCACCTCGTACGAGCCCGCCCGGTCGAAATAGATCGCGGTCAACACGGGCACGCTGGCGCTGATGACGAGGGAAATCGGCATGGCGACGCTGCGTACCTGCCCCAGGTAGCGCCTGCCGAAGTAGGTCCCCCAGATCGTCTCCTGGATTGGCTGCTGGCCGCTCAGGGCGGAGCCGAACAGCGCGTACCCGGCGATCAGCACCGCCAGGGAGCCGGTCTGTGCCGCCACCACGATGAGCAGCACCGCCACGAACGCCATGGCGAAGGTGATCGCCGCCAGGTAACGGGCGTGGGAGCGGTCCGCAAAGTACCCCCAGGCGACGCGACTACCAGCCCCCAGGATAGAGTAGACGGAAAGCATAAGGGCGGCGGTGCCGGCGCTAAAATCGGAGTCCGTGAGGAAGGCGGTCCCCTGGCTCAGCACGGTCGTGATGCCGGCGCCGGAGAGGGCGAAGGCGACGACCAGCAGGTAGAGCTGGGGCGTGGCCAGCGCCTCCCGGCGGGTGAAGGAGTTGGCGTAGTCCTGCTGCGCCCGGCGGCCACCGCCCTGCCTGACCTCCTCCGCCGTCTTTCCATCCGGGTACAGGCCGTAATCTTCCGGCTGCCGCCGCATCAACAGCGCTGAGGGATACATCAGCACAAGGGTGATCAGGCCCAGCACCCGCCAGGCCACTTCCCAGCTGTAGTTTTCGATGATCGGGCTCATCAGGGGCGGCATGATCAGCCCGCCGATAGACAGACCGATGGAGGCGATGCCAATCATTCGACCACGCTGCTCCACGAACCACTTGGACAGCGTGACGTTGACGACGAGGTTCCCGATGAGCGCCGCACCGATGGTCGATACGACACCGCGCAGGAGGAGCCATTGCCATAGTTCGTCGACGAAGCCAAGGGAGAACGTCGAGATACCGAGAACCGTCGCGCCGATGAGCATGAGCGGCCGGGCGCCGTAGCGGTCCAGGTAACCGCCGATGGAGAAACCAATTCCGCCCATCACGAACTGGCCGATCGTCGTCGCGACGATGAAATCGGCGCGGTCCCATCCCAAGGACTCCGTCATCGGCTTGAGGAAGAGCGGAGTGACGAACACGTGCATGCCGATGGACACGAACTGCGCCACCATAGCCGCGCCGACGATCCACCACCCGGGATAGACGGAACGCCCGGACAGGAACGGAAGCCGTGAACGGCGGGCCATGCGCTACTCCAAAATCGGCCCGCGCATCATACCACGCACCCCCGCGAAGAAAGAGCGGCGACTAATGTCTCCGCTCTCACGCTTCTGGTTCGTCCGGGGGCTACTTGCGCCTCGCCGGGATCTCCGGCAGCCCTTCCTTCTCCGGGACGTTTAGCTTGTACAACTTCACGGCGTTGTCCCGCGCCATCATCTTGATCTCGTTGTACGGCACCCCGCGGAAGTTGCGGTCCAGGGTCACGCGGGAGTTTGGCCAGTCGGACCCGGTGTGCGGGTAGTCCGTGGACCACATGGCATGGCCGATGCCGCAACGGTAGCGCAGCGCCATGCCGACCGTATCGATCATGAACGTGCTATACATATTGCGGTAGAAGTACTCGCTGGGGAGCATCTTCATGTCGGCCCCGCCCGTCCAGAAGCGGTAGCGCAGGAACATGTCGTCCGTCTGCTCCAACAACGTTGGGATCCAGCCGATGTTCGCCTCCACCAGCACCACCTTGAGGGCGGGGAAGTCATCGAGGATGCCGGAGAAGATGATGTCTTCCACCACCGGAAAGGTCATTCCGCCGGACTTGGTGCTGCCGGCCGCACCCATGAAGCGCCGCCCGGTGAGGGGAACACCGCCGCTCATGCCCTCGTCCCGGAAGAAGCTGCCGATGTGGATGTGCACCGGGAAATCCGCCGATTGGCAGAGGTCCCAGAACGGCGCATCCTCCTCCGACGGATCGAAGCCGCCGTTGGGGAAGCGGGAAATGATCGCTCCGCGCATCCCCAGGTCGATGCAGCGCTCCAGCTCCTTCACCGCGGCCTCCACCCCCACCGTGGGGATGATGCCCAGCCCGTACATCCGGTCCGGGTTGTAGCTGCAGAACTCCGCCAGCCATTCGTTGTAGGCACGGACGCAGGCGACCTGGAGCTCCGGGTCATCGGAGTACGTCTTCGCTCCTGCCAGGGTGACGCTGGGGTAGATGAGCTGGCAGTAAATGCCGTCCAGGTCCAGATCCTGGATGCGCGCCTTGGGGTCGAAGCTGCCGGGGCGCATCGTCTCGTAACTTATGCCGAACGACTTGAACTGCAGGTAGCTCAACCCCGCCGTGGCGGTCAGCCCCACGGGGCGGATGCTCTTGCCGCCATCGAACGACCATGCATCGCCGCCGCGTTCAAACTGGATGACCTTGGGCGCGCGCTCACGCAGCTTTGCGGGGACGCGTTTCTGCCACAGGTCCGGCGGCTCATTGACGTGGGCGTCCGCATCGACAATGGGAAAATCGATAATCGTGTCGTTTCCGATAGCAAGCATGGCCTACCTCCTGAAAACACGCCCGTACCGGGCTTCATGGCACCATTATAGGCGCGCTGTCCAGCGGATACAAAGAGCCGGGGTAGAGGGAAGGTTCTCTTCCCTCTACCCCGGCAAGTCAGGGCGCTATCAGGCGTCGAGCCAGACCTTGTTGTACTGCCACGGGTAGTGGCTCAGGAAGTAGCCGGGAGTCGTCCAGTTCTGCAGCTTCTTGTTGGAGACAAAGAAGTCGAAGGAACGGGTGATCGGTGAGAACGGCATCGTCGCCGCGGTCTCGATCGGGTCGACGAGGTAGGTCTGGAGCTCCGCCCACAGCTTCTTGCGCTCGTTCAGGTCGAGCGTCGCGGCCTGCTTATCGATGAGGTCGTCCGTCTTCTTGTCGAACCAGACAGCGCTGTTGGAGACGGCGGTGGAGTGAATGCCGAGGAACAGCGGGTCGTCCAGGATGAGCCCGGCCTGGCCGCCGTGGGAGAACGTCGTCATGTGCAGCGGTATCGACTTGGCCTCGTCGGGGCCCGGGTCGGAGGCGCCCCTGGCATTCTCGGTGTAGTCCGTGATCTTTACGCCAAGGTCGCGCTGGAGCATGCCGGTGATGGCGATACCCTGGTCGGCGCGGACCTTGTTGCCGCCAAGGCGGTCATGCCGGTGGGTAAGCTGGAGCTTGGTGGGGTCAACACCCGCCGCCGCCAGCAGCTTCTTCGCCTCTTCCAGGTCCTGCTTATGGTCTGTGCGGAACCCGGGCTTGCCCGCCCAGTTCTTTTCCGTGAGGTAGCTAGCGGAGCGGCAGCCTAAGAGCATGGAGACGCAGCCGAACCCATCGCCGACGACGTTGTTCAGCTCCACACGGTCGAGGGCGCGGTGGAAGGCCTGGCGGACGCGCGGGTCGTTGAACGGGGCCATGGCCGTGTTGAAGCTCAGGTGGCTGGCCGCCGTGATCGTGTCCTGCGTGCTGGAGACGTTGAAGTTGCCTTCAAAGCTCTTGGCGGACAGCGTCTGTATCAGGCCGACATCGATCTGGTTGCTGCGGATGGCGGCGTCCATGAGGGAGCGGTCGCCGATGCCGAGGATGGTGATGGCGTCGAGGTAAGGCAGGCCGCCCGGATCGACGTCGTAGTTCGGGTTACGCCGCAGGGTGACGGAAATCGTGTCCTTGTACGTGCTCAGGTCCGGGATGAACGGGCCGCTGCCGGTCCATGCCTCCGGCACGGTCATGTTGGCGCCGTACTTCTCGATCTTCTCCCGGGACATGATGTGCCCACCGTTGGGGTGGTACGCCCAAGAGAGGAAGTTGGCGTCCGGCTTGAGGAACTTCACCCGTACGGTGTATTTGTCCACCGCCGCATACGTGTCCACGTTGCGGAAGCGGTTGGCGATGGTGAATGTGGCATCGCCCTTGGTGCGGACGCGCTCAAGAGATGCGACGACATCACCGGAGTCGATCTCTCGGCCCTTGGAGGCATCGCCCTGCTGGAAGTGGATGCCTTTCTTCAGGGAGAGGACCAGCGTTGTGGGGTCGGTAAACTCCCACTTCTCCGCGATACCATCGACGACCGTACCCTTTGTCCAGTCATAGCGGACGAGGGGGACGTTGATCAGGCCCCAGGCGTCGGAGCTGCCGTAGGAAATCGAGAT
The DNA here is from genome assembly GCA_009693105.1 of Dehalococcoidia bacterium. Lineage (GTDB taxonomy): Bacteria > Chloroflexota > Dehalococcoidia > SHXV01 > SHXV01 > SHXV01. The sequence goes on along the minus strand of SHXV01000013.1, from coordinate 11,041 downwards.
CGTCTTGTGCGGATCAAGGATGGAGGCCCCGCCCGCGCTGCTGACGGTGCCAGCCTCCAGCAGCGTGATCGCGCCGCCCTTCTTCGGTTGCTTTGTGGTCGTCTGGCTGATCTGCCCGGCGCCGCCGGCGCTACCCTCGTCATCGTTGCCGCAGCCGACCAGCGCCATCGCGCCGACGCCCACCGTCATCGCCGACATCAACTGCCTGCGCGTCAGCGGTCTTTCCCAAATCTGATCTGAGTTGTCCGTGCCCACGAGAAACCCCTCCCTTCATGAACGCCAGAGCCATTTTACAATATTCGAATATTCCTCTTACCCTGGGGGCACTGTCAACAGGCGCGTCCCGGGGGGTGCATCCCCGGCGTATACTAGGGCGTACCAATGCGGGGAGGTGGGCCATGTTCCAATTCAACTCACACAAGCTACGCATGCCGGAGAGGGATGAAGCGCTTCCGGGCCGGGCCACGGCCATGCCCGTCCCGGCGCGGCACTTCATCAATGGAACCCCGCTGACGCCGCCGTTCCCCGAGGGGATCGCCCTTGCCCTGTTCGGCATGGGATGCTTCTGGGGCGAGGAGCGGAAGTTCTGGGAAGCGGAGGGGGTCTACACCACGGCCGTGGGCTACGCCGGCGGATACACGCCCAACCCCAGCTACGAAGAGGTGTGCAGCGGCCGCACCGGCCATACGGAAGCGGTGCTGGTCGCCTACGATCCGGCGCGCATCAGCTACGAAGCGCTGCTCCGCATCTTCTGGGAAGCGCACGACCCCACCCAGGGCATGCGCCAGGGCAACGATGTTGGCACCCAGTACCGGTCGGCGATCTACTGCTACGCGGACGCCCAACGGGCCGCGGCCGTCGCATCACGCGACGCGTACCAGGCGGTGCTCTCCGCCGCGGGCTACGGCCCCATCATGACCGAGATAGCCCCCACTCCCCCGTTCTACTACGCGGAGGAGTACCACCAGCAGTACTTGGGCAAGAACCCCACCGGGTACTGCGGGGTGGGCGGGACCGGCCTGAGCTGCCCCGTTGGGCTGGGGACGACCGATCCGGCGGCGGCGCCACCATCGCCATCATCCTGAGACGATTCAGCCGCTCTGCTGGTTAAACTGCGTGAATGCTTCCCGGGACACGTTGAACCCGTTGACGGCCGCCGGAAACCCGGCGTAAATTGCCACCTGCATCAGCAGTTCGTGTATCTGCTCCTCCGTGATGCCCAGCCGGCGCGCCGCCATCATGTAGGCGCGTAGCTGCTCCGAACGGCCCAGCGTGGTCAGCACGGTCAGGGCAATCATGCTGCGCTGTTCCAGCTCCAGGCCGGGCCGGGCCGTGACCACACAACCCCAAAGACCCACTCATTCAGCATCTCCATGAAGTCAGGGGAATCGCCGTTCTCCCGGCGGCGGGGGCGGGCAGCCCGAACAACCGCTGCCGCACCGCCTTTGCCCGCTCGTTCCGTTCCTCGATACTGCCCAGTGCCATAGCCCGCATCTTTTCGCTGAACCACCCGGGGATTTTACCGTCCGTTGCTGTTTGCACGCACCCGCCCGCTATGATCGTACCGGGCCACGCTGTGTACTGGCCACCGTGGTAACCCACCGTCAGCGCCGCAGTGGAGTGGACAAAGGCATACCTTCCCACTTCCAATTCACTTCTCCGTTCTACCGGTGGTGGTCGAGTCACTCCACTTCACACCGTCGCACCCCGGGTGCCAACTCAGATGGTTAGCACGCAAGGCCCACCCTTCACTGGGAGCCGTCAGGTGACCAACCTGTAGCACGGCGAAGAAATACGCCATTGGGCCGAGCAATCGTTCGCGACGTGATGGCTCCCTGATCCCGCAGCGACTGAAGGACTCTCGCCACCGGAGGATAGTGAGTTCCGTTCAGGTGGGCCTGGAGGGCAGCCTCATCCGCGTATGCTTCGATCAGATAGAACCGCCCCGCGATCGCCGGGTCCTCGTAGAGATCGAATCGCAGGGTTCCAGATTCATCGCGGAGAGAACCACTTCCGTCGGCGGTCAGCGCGTTTACGAGGGTCTGGCGGTGCTCAGACATAACTGTCAGCTCGATCAGCATTGCGAACATGAACACATCTCCTCTACCAGAGGGAGTATACGGGCTGTGGCAAGTTTCCCGATGTCACGCCGCTCCTATCGTCACTCTTTAGCCAATTGCCGTGGGTGTGATTTGACGACGCTGGTGCGCTCAAGTTCCGCAATCGCCGCATCGTCGTATCCGGCCGCGCGCAGGATATCACGGGTATGCTGTCCCAGCACCGGGGCAAAATCGCGCGGCGAAACGGGAGTCTGAGAGAAGCGCACCGGGAAGCCGGTCTGCGCCACTTCGCCCTCTGTCGGGTGCCGAAGCTTCCAGATCATGCCCAGGTGCTGAAGCTGTGGATCGCCCAGCGCCTCCTCCCGACTGTTCACAGGCGCGGCGCACGTGCCGCCCTCGATAAGGAGCGCGAGCCATTCATCCCGGGTGCGGGTGAGGAAGATATCCCGGACATCCTTCGCCATATCTTCGACCTCTGAACTCTGCGCCAGATGCAGCGGAATGTACTGGGGGCGATCGATGATCCGGCAGAACGCCTCCCAGAACGGCTGCTCATAGTTCTGGGCGATCAACCACCTGCCGTCCTCGCACTGGAGATAGTTCACAGCCGACCAGCCGCCACGGCGGGAGGGCGCTCGCGGAGGCGCTGATCGCGTGCGAAAGTAGTTGGCAAAAGCAAGCGGGTCGAGCGCCATCGTTGTTGCCACCATCGGCACGTCGATATGTTGTCCCTGCCCTGTCTCCTCACGGTGGAGAAGCGCGGCGAGGATCGAAACAGCCCCGTACATCGCGCCCGAGAGATCGCCCAGTGCCGAACCTCGGCCCGGCTTGCCGTCCGCCTCGAACGCAGTGGTGCCTGCAACTGCACTGAACAGCGAGTTGTGCCCCGGCCACCCCATGTACGGGCCGTCCTGCCCGAAGCCAGTGATGCTGCAGTAGATGATGCGCGGGTTGTGCTCCCGTGCTTTCTCATAGTCGATGCCCATCCACTCAAGCGTGCCCGGCCGGTAGTTGTTGAGCACAACATCGGCCTCCTTAACAAGCCTAAAGAACACCTCCTGGGAGCGGGGCCGCTTCTTCGGGTCGAGCAGGTCCAGGGCGATGCTCCTTTTGTTGCGGGCGACGCTGTTGTACGCCGCGTAGTGCTCCTCCTCTTCCGGCGTCGGATCGGCGGGTGTCAGCATGTCTCGGCCGATGCCGTAACGGGGGAGCGGCTCCTCGACCTTGATCACCTCCATTCCCATGTCTGCAAGGATGTGGGAGCACATGGGTCCTGGAAAGAGTCGCGACAGATCGAGCATGCGGAATCGTTCAATAGGAAGCACTGTTGTCCCCCATCCTCCGGCGTACTGTTCCGAGTGGGATGTTATTCCGTCTTCACCTGCAGGACCACTTAGCCGACCGCCCTTCGAGGAAGCGCTGACAGCATACTCGTCGCTTTCGTCGTCTTCACCAGGCGAGGATTGGAGTCGAGTGACCGTCTCCACTCACGATCGCCCGTACTCTGCTAACGCCGCCTCCCTCGCGTCACCCGTCGCCGCCATGCCCTGTTCGCGCAGTGCCGACCCGAACGCCTCGAGAAAGGTGAGCACGTTTTCCCGGCTGCTGGACGCCCCCATCAGCCCGACCCGCCAGATCGTGCCTCGCAGCGGGCCGAGCCCGGCGCCGATCTCGATCCCGTGCTCGCTGAGCAGCCGGCGCCGCACCGCGGCCTCGTCGATACCCACCGGCACGCGAACCGCGTTGAGCATCTGCAGGCGGTGGCCCTCCTCGCTCGCCAGCTCCATGCCCATCGCCGCCAGCCCGGCTATCAGCGCCTCATGGTTGCGCCGGTGCCGCTGGAATCGCACCTCCAGCCCCTCCTCCAAGGCGAGCCGCAGCGCTTCGTGCAAGGCGTAGATCATCGAGATCGGGGCGGTGTGGTGGTAGACGCGATCGCTTCCCCAGTACTGGGCGAGCAGCGTCACGTCAAAGTACCAGACCGGCACAGTGGTCTTGCGCGACCGCACGGACTCGATCGCGCGCTCGCTGAACGTGACTGGCGATAACCCGGGCGGGCAGCTCAGGCACTTCTGCGTTGCGGAGTAGGCGGCGTCGATACCCCAACCGTCGATCTCCACTGGGCAGCCGCCCAGCGACGTCACACAGTCCAGAATCGTGAGCGCGCCCGACTCCGCCGCCGCGCGAGCGATCGCTTCAACCGGCTGGAGCACCCCGGTAGACGTCTCGGCGTGGACAAGCGCCACGACCTTCGGACGGTGGAGGCGGATCGCCTCGACCATCACGTGGTCCGGGATGATCATGCCCCATGGCGCCTCGACGCGAATCACGTTCGCGCCGTAGCGAGCCGCCACTTCCGCCATCCGCATGCCGAACAGCCCATTGACGCCGACGATGGCCATATCGCCCGGCTCCAGAAGATTCGCGAAGCAGCTTTCCATACCGGCGCTGCCGGTCCCCGAGATCGGCAGGGCGAAGCGGTTCTTCGTCCGGAATACCTGACGCACCATCGCCTGCACCTCGTCCATGATCGCGAGGAACGCCGGATCGAGGTGGCCGATGACCGGCTTGGCCATCGCCTCCAGGACGCTGGGAGGCACGTTACTCGGGCCGGGCCCCATGAGCAGGCGCACCGGCGGGGCGATCGGCACCGGCACCGCCGCTGAACTGCGCTCGGTCTGCATCATCTTTCTCCTGCGGCCTCCGCCCCAGCCCGTCATCCGCAGCCGGGACCTGCAGCCCCGGCTGCTCATCGTAGATCGAGCGCCAGCATAACACCTGCGGTCGCGCGCTGGCTCGATCGGCTGGGCTAACGGACCGCCACTTGAGTGGGCGTCTGGAATCGTCGTGAGTTCGAGCAAATCGCTGCTTCCACTGCCCCATCATCGCATCGCCGGGACGGCACGGTGGTCGTGTTCTCCGGTATGATTGGGCAGGGAGACGAGAAGGTAACGACGACGGTAGAAGGTGACGACTTTGGCTCAAGCGAGTTTCGCTGGGACGTTTGGAGTCAAACGGCGACGACGGTAGCGCTGGTGACTACCTGTGCAGAAGGCAAGCAGGACGTGATGGCCGCTGAAAGGGCGATGATGGTCTCGGCAGCACCTCTGAGGTTCGTCATCTCAGTCGCCACCTCCCGGGTCACGCACGACCTGGTGGTGCGATCAGCTGAAAGTAGATGCGGACAGGCGCGCCGTGCGCTACGCTCAGATCTGATGGAACCAATTCCTGGGCGCCCGTGTACTCTGATCATTTTTGACCACCGGCTCAACATCGGCCTCGCCGAAAAGCTCGTCGCAGCCCTTCGTCGCCGAGGAGTGCTGGTCCAATACAACGGTCCCACCGGAGTCTCAAAGTCTGAGAGCTGGGAGATGCGCGCCGGCGATGTGAACTGCTTGTTAGTAATTCGACACCAAGGCAACCCCGTCTTTAGGCTGCCGACATCTTCTGCTCCGCGCCTTCTGATCCTCGCGGATGCTGGAGACGAATACACGCCATCGGATGATGTAGCGCCGTCAGATGCCTTCCCCGCAGTCGTACGCGTCGCCTTGTCTGGCGGTTATAGAGTGGCGATGTTCTTCCTCGTAAAGTACCTCTATGAACTCGATCTCCATTGTCGCGACTCCATTACGTGGGAGATGTTGCGGTTCTCGCACTTCAAGGCCCTCCAGATCGTGCGCCGTCGTTATCCATCTTTCTCTTCCAGACTCAGTATCCTGGGCGTCTGAGCGCGGATGCCTGTGCTACTATCGCCGTCGCGGGCTGGGCGGACCGATTGGAGCAACAATAGTGAGGTCCTGCGAGATAGGGGCTTCCCAGTGGATCTCGAGCCCACCCACCCGAAGATGGGTCACCTCATCAAGGAAGCCGGCCTCCACTCTGCTGACCTCCTTCAGCAAGTTCGTGCCGCCAGGACGCCCTTATGACTGAGAATGGTGGGCGGCCGCCCCCGGCGCTGTCCGTATCGGAAGAGGCGGCGCAGCGGATCCGAGGAGACCTCACGAAGAGGAACCTGTCGAACGCTGTGCTACGCGTCGTCTTCCATATCAAGGATCAGCAGCCGCGCCACGGGCTGATCCCGGAACCGAAGGCGAAGCTGGACGACATCGTCATCCGCCAGCACGGCGTCACCTTCGTTATCGACCCGCAGACGCTTCCACTGATCCGTGGCTCATACATCTACTGCGACGCGACCGACCCGGCGTCCGAGATCGAGGTGGAGAACCCGAACATCCGCATCCGCGACGATGGCTAAACGCTCCTTGAAGGCAGCCGGGGTGACTGAGCCGAGCGGGGAACACTCGAAAGGTAAGAACTCTCTTATCGGTCGTGAGTGGGTCTGTGCACGGAGGCGGTGTCGCCAACGCGTCTCGCATAGGAGGTTCGTACCCCGACGGCCACGACCTTGGTGCAGACGGATCGATGGCGACCACGATGGGCGCAATCCTCAAGCGGGCGGTCGGCGACGGGACAGCATGGTTAGCAAATGGTTAGCAAAAGCGCGATCGATGATCAGATAAGCGTCAAAAAGGAGGCAGAAATGGACGCTTGCAGAATCGAACTATGGCGGAGGGGGTGGGATTCGAACCCACGAGGGCTTGCGCCCCAACGGTTTTCAAGACCGTCGCATTCAACCGCTCTGCCACCCCTCCGCCTGCGAGTATACGGGAGTGGTTCAGGCGGTGCGCACGCCAGCGGGCAGGGAGGGGCGGAAAGAGCGGGCGAACTAGGCGACGAAGAACAATGCCCTGCCAGCCGCGATCCTGCGGTTCCGCAGCGTCGGCTGATACCGCGCCGGGATGCGACAGGCCAAGTTCTATTCGACGAGATGGGGCAGCGAATGGATCGCCGCCCCATCTCGTGCGCTTGACTCCCACGAACTTCTACCGGAACGAGTTGGGAGGTCTGTGCCCTCCCCTGACGTCAGCCGCGAACTATCCGTGCCCGCGTTCGCTGGGCGACGGCTTCGAGCTGTGTCATCACGAACCCCCGTTGCTCGTCGCTCCGCTCGTCCGTGTCCACCGCGTTTGCCGTATTGCGCGGCGCATCGGCGAACCAGGGGAAGCGACAGGTATCGCATTCCCAATAGAACGGGACCGTCATCCCTTCGCGTGTTTAGACATTCCGCAAGTTCGGACTGGCGATGGTATACGTCCCCGTCGTATTGAACGGAACCTCATAAACATCGTTCATGAACTTGTCGCAGAGGCGTTTGCCGAGCTCCTGGAGTTTCTTCTCGTCCGCTCTCGTCCAAATCGTCGTCGCCCCCGCAACCGACCAGGGCCATGCCGGCCCCACCCACCGCCATCGCTGCGATCAAATGTCGGCGCGTTAATGGTCGTTCCCACAACGCCTCCGCATGGTCCATTGCCATCCTATTGCTCCCTCCCAGCGCTTTAGTACGGGCTCTCGCGTGAGAGCTACTCTAGTCCTGAGAAAGCTGTCAACTCCAAGGCGAGTTGGCCACGGGATCCCGCCACGCGCCGATCCCCCGCCGCTTGCCATCGCGACAACGGTGTGGGAGTTGTCCCGGCAGAAGGGGATGCCGTCGGGCAAGAGCTGGGGTTAGACGCAGATTCGTCCTCCTCACCCGACTAGCCCGCAGAGGAGCGCAAGCTCCACCAACGCTGGATCGCTCTCATCAGGTTCTAGCCGCTCCGGGGTCACACCATGACGGCGTCGTGTCTCCCCAAGCAGCGAGGTGTGGGCGAGGCAGATTTTGCGGCGCACCCCCGCGTTGTACCGCAGCGCTATGCTCTACTTGCTTATTTTGGGAAGCGCGAGCGGCTGGCGCCGACTCCGATGACGACAATGCCCAGGCATGCGGCCCCGAGCAGCGCCATGGTAGCGCGCTCGCCGCTATGATCCGCGACGATGCCGATTGGGTAGGCGAGGATCGAGCCGATGCCCATCGCCATGAACGCCACCGCCATAACCCGCCCGAAGAATCTAGGGTCGGCGCGCTGCATGAGATTAATGTTGTTCAGCATCTGGAAACCGCTCGATGAAGCGCCAATCAGCGCCGCAATCACCAAGGTTAGCCCAAAGCTCGGAGCAAGCGAGAGCAGCAGCAGGGAGACACCGAGGGCCGCGCCGAACCCGAACATGACCCGAACGTTCCCGCTGCGGCCAAGGGCCAAGATTAACAGCGTGGTGACGACACCCCCCGCCGCAGCAGCGCCGTAGATCCAGCCGAGCAGACTGGCGGGACGCCCCAGTTCATTCTCGAGAAAGCCAGGCATGATGATTTGGTAGGAGAATCCGCTTAGCACGACGCCCGCGAAGACAAGAATGAGAAGCCTGACCTGAGGCGAGGCCCAGACATACGTCAGCCCACCGGCCAGGTCGCTCGCCACCGACGTCGCCTGCTTCCGCGCCCGGGGTGGGGTTGGCTCGGTCAAGGCAAGGACAACGACGACGAAGACGAAGATCGCGGCCATCGTTGTGTACGTACCCCCGGTTCCGATGCTGTCCAGGGCGATGAGCGCTCCCGCGGCCAGCGGGCCGACGATCCGCGTAGCGTTATTCATCAGTTGCTGAAGCGCGATGCCGGTAACGAGCTCCCGTCCGTCAAGCATGTCACCGATCCATGCCTGACGGGTTGGGACCATGATCGCGTACATAGCGCCCAAGATCAGGGTAGCCGTCGCGAGGAACCAGATTGTAATCGTCCCAGTGAGGACCAGGCCGGCGATGATGGCGTACATCGAACCGATGGATGTCTCGGTCATGAGGAGGAGCCGTCGTTTCGAAATCCGGTCGGAGAGTGCGCCGCCAAGTGGACCAAGCGCGACCATCGACAGCCCCTGCCCAAGCGAGACGAATCCGACCGCACTATTCCTGCCGGTCAGATCGAACGCGAGCACGCCTTGCGCCACGCTCATCATGCCGAAGGCGAGCTGTGCCATGGTGGTCGCAAGGAAAAGCAGTCGAAACTGGGAGTGGCCGACTATCAGGCCCAGCGGAGTGGCGGGTTTCGGGGCACGTGCCTTCGTCAAGTTCGTCCCTTCCAGAGTGGCACGACCGGCGACCTGCGCACGCGTGATAAGGTCACGAGACAGCCGACTTGAATCGGGTTAGGCCCGTGCGAATAGCACACTCAGGTGAACTTCTGGCCGCGCTTGGCTGCTACCTTAACACCTTGGTGGCGCCCACGATGAAACCGGTAGTGGAGATGGGCGACCGGGAAGGGAGCTCGTTCACTCCCGAGCGTCACCTCTAGGAAATTCGCATGCCCGTCGGTAAAGGTAGGAAGCGTGTTCCCAGCATCAATCAAACGACGGGCTTCGCTGAGTCTCTGATATCTGAAGACTTCCCCAACGTGCATCAATGCGCTCCTGTGTCCCCATTGTATCGGATTCCTTTCTACCGTCGGGGAAGGAGGACCGGGGAAGTTGCTATAATACGACCCATCTGGTTGCCTAGGTGCAGGGACACTCCATTCGGTTCCCGCCCAGAGTCGCACTTGGAAGCGTGGCTTCTGATGGAGAGGATCTCGTATGTCCCCAGCGCGAGCGGCCCCCCCCCCGCAGGGCCATTGGAGTCCGATCGGGTCAGAGGTGTCCAGAGCCGCCCAGGACATGTCGGAGCGATGCCTGGCAGCCGTCTCTTCGGGGAGTCGGAAGTGAGTGGGCCAACGATCACCTGCTGAGGCAGGAGCGCTGCTCCTTCGAGTCAAGCCAGCGAAGGAGATGGCACGTCCTAAGTATGAACTTATTCTATCGTTCCGCTGCCTCGCCGAGCTCGGTCATCATTGCAACCGTCCACTTAGGCGGGGTACGACTCCTTCGACGCAGAAGAAGCTGAGTCCCCTGCTCCCTGCGCACTACCGCAGGCCATGAAAACGGTGGCGGCCATAGCAACGACAAGATGCGATATGTGGATTTTCATCTGCTGACCCCTTTGGTCTGAACGGTTGTGCTGACAACCTTCATCATCGGCAGCAGACGGACGGGCTACACGTCGATGGCCACCAAGGGAACATCAACTCCAGGTTGCGTATCTCCGGCCAACTACGAACCCCATGGACGTATGCCGGCTTCGTCGCTCTGTCATTCGCCGCACAAAGCGCGTCCCGCCCCGCTCGACGTAGCGCTGCCGCTTCCGCTATGATGCGAATCGCACAACGCGCAGGAGGAAAACGCCCATGCCGACCAAGGTCGACCGCGACCTCAAGCATGACCGCGCGGTCCGCGACATCGCCGCCGCCCGCTTCGATTTCCCCAGCAAAGAGCAGCCCAACTACCACACCTACGTCAATGCGCGGGACCCCGCCATGGGCGTCCTCGGGTTCGATGGCGAGCCCGTCTACCCCGATATTGTCGTCATTGAGCAGGGCCGCAACATCGTGCGTATGCTAGCGGAGGTGGAGACGGCGGACACCGTGACCGATGCTGAAGCGACGGCCGACTGGGCGAAGTACGCCGAACTGGCGCACACCTTCTACCTCTATGTTCCCAGCGGCTACGCCAAGACGGCGAAGGACATCTGCAAGCGCCACCACATCCGCGTCACCGGCATCCGCACGTGGCGCAACCTGGTCGGCGCCGGCACGATCGACATCACCGAGGTCTAGACCGCCACCACCGGCCGAACACGTAGGCGCCCGCCCCGAACGCCACGGCGACGATGATGCTCTGTACCCCGGTGTAGCGCAGGAGCCAGCCGCAGATCAGCACCGCCAGCACGCCCAGCGCGACGTCTCGCGCCCGAACTCCCGCTGTTGCCGCCGTCTTGCCCCGCCAGCTCATCCAGACCAGCCCGGCATCCACGGCGATGAAGCTGGGCAGCACTGCCGCATTCGTCATGCGCGCTACATCGGACACGTCCTCTGCCAGCACGCCCAGGGGAGCCAGCGCCCCCGGGAGCAGTGGCAGACCAGTGAGGTGGTCCAGGTGCGCCGAAGGCGAGTGCGACGGCTGCCGCCGCCAGCAGATCGGCGCTGACCACGAGCACTCCGGTGACGAAGCCCGTCCCCTGGC
>SHXV01000052.1 GCA_009693105.1 Dehalococcoidia bacterium | reverse complement strand
TCGGCTACCCCAACCCGCAGGCCATGCGGGACCACGGCTACGTCGTCCTGCTGCGCTCGCCCGCCCTCCACCCCCGCGTGCTGGTGCGGTATGGGGCCACAGAGCGAATGCTGGTGGACGCCGGCATCCCCGCGGAGACGGTGAGCACGCGCGGCAGCGGCCTGCTGGCGCAGATGCTGAGCCTAGTGGTGTTGGGCGATTGGGCCAGCCTCTACCTGGCCCTGCTCAATGGCGCCGACCCCACGGAAGTAAACGTTATCCATCGCCTGAAGGGTCTGCTCGCGGAGGCATAGGAGAGGGCCGGTCCCCCATCGGGGCCGGCCCTCTTGTTCATCAAAGTTTTGGCGTCTAGCCGTGCAGGCCGGCCTCCTTGCGCAACGCTTCCACCTTGTTCAGCTCCTCCCAGGGCAGGCTCACGTCCTTGCGGCCGAAGTGGCCGTAGGCCGCCGTCCGCTTGTAGATGGGCCGCAGCAGGTCCAGGTCCCGCACGATCGCCGCCGGGCGCAGGTCGAAGTGCTTGCGGATGAGCGTCAGGATCGTCTCTTCCGGGATGTGATGCGACCCGAACGTCTCGATGGCAAGCGAGGTCGGCCGCGCCACGCCGATGGCGTAGGACACTTGTACTTCGCAGCGGTCGGCCAGGCCCGCCGCTACCACGTTCTTCGCCACGTGCCGGGCGGCGTAGGCGCCGGAGCGGTCCACCTTGCTCGGGTCCTTGCCGGAGAAGGCGCCGCCGCCGTGGTGGCCGATGCCGCCGTACGTATCGACAATGATCTTGCGCCCGGTCAGTCCGGCGTCGCCCATCGGCCCGCCGATGACGAAACGGCCGGTGGGGTTGACATAGAACTTCGTGTTCTCATCCATCAGGTTCGCCGGGATGACCTTGCGGATCACCTCCTCGATGATGCCCTGGCGCAGATCATCCTCCGTCACATCGGCAGCATGCTGGGAGGACACCACCACCGTATCGATCCGCTTGGGTCGGCCGTACTCGTACTCCACTGTCACCTGTGATTTGCCGTCGGGGCGCAGGAAGGGCAGCACGCCGGAGCGGCGGACCTCCGCCAGCCGCTGGCAGAGCTGGTGCGCCAACGCGATGGTCAGCGGCATGTACTCCGGCGTCTCATTGCAGGCGAATCCCATCATCATGCCCTGGTCCCCGGCGCCGCGCTCCAGCTCCTCGTCCTCACTCGCGCCCAGCCGCAGCTCAAGGGAGCGGTCCACCCCCTGGGCGATGTCCGGAGACTGCCCCTTGAGCGAGGAGATGACGCCGCAGGTGTCGCAATCGAAGCCGTAGGCGGCGTTGTCGTAGCCGATGCCGCGGATCGTCTCCCGCACCAGCTTGTCCACGTCGAACCGCGCCGTCGTGGTGATCTCGCCGATGACGATGACCAGTCCGGTCGTGATCGCCGTCTCGCAGGCGACGCGGCCCTTCGGGTCCTGCGCCAGGATGGCGTCTAGCACCGCGTCCGATATCTGGTCGCACATCTTGTCTGGGTGGCCTTCCGTCACCGATTCCGATGTCAGGAACAGGGACGCGGAGCGTTCGAACGTGGTTGCCATAGGTCGGAGCGCCTCCTTCAGGGGCGGGAGCGCGGCTTAAGTGCCGCTCTCCCAACTGCTGAGATACTTCTTCTGCTCTTCCGTGAGCATATCGATCGCGATGCCCATTGAGTGGAGCTTGATCCGCGCCACTTCCTCATCCAAGTCGCGCGGTATCGTGTGCACGCCCGCGGCCAGCCTGCCGGCGTTGCTGGCAAGGTACTCCGCGGCCATCGCCTGGTTGGCGAAGCTCATGTCCATCACGCTGGGCGGGTGGCCTTCCGCCGCCGCCAGGTTGATCAGGCGGCCCTCCCCCAGCAGGAAGAGCTTTCTCCCGTCGCCCAGCAGGTACTCCTCCACAAAGGGACGGGCCGGGCGCGTGCCCTCGGCCATCGATGCCAGCGCCGGGATGTTGATCTCGTCGTTGAAGTGACCGGAGTTGGCAACAATGGCCCCATCCTTCATCACTTCCAGATGATGGCGGTCGACGACGTTGATGTCGCCCGTGAGCGTGATGACGATATCGGCGATCTTCGCGGCCTCCAGCATCGGCATCACGCGGAATCCCTCCATCACCGCCTCAAGGGCCGGAATCGGCTGCACTTCCGTGACGATGACCTGCGCCCCCATGCCGCGCGCGCGGCTGGCCACGCCCCGGCCGCACCAGCCGTAGCCGGCGACGACGACGTTCTTGCCCGCCCACAGGACGTTCGTGGCGCGGGTAATGCCGTCCAGCGTGCTCTGGCCCGTCCCGTAGCGGTTATCGAACAGGTGCTTCGTGTCCGCCTCGTTCACGGCGATGATGGGGTAGTTCAGGGCGCCGTCGGCCGCCATGGAGCGCAGCCGGATGACCCCCGTTGTCGTCTCTTCCGTTCCGCCCACGATGGTCGCCAGCAGATCGCGACGCTCCTTGTGGATGGTGGCCACAAGGTCCGCGCCGTCATCCATGGTCATGTGCGGCGCGTGGTCCAGCGCCGTGTGGATGTGCCGGTAGTACGTCTCGTTGTTCTCGCCCTTGATGGCGAAGGTGGTGATGCCGTAGGTGGCCTCCAGCGCCGCCGCCACGTCATCCTGGGTGCTGAGCGGGTTGCTGGCGCACAGCACCACGTCCGCTCCGCCGTCCCTCAGCGCCAACATCAGGTTCGCCGTCTCCGCGGTCACGTGGAGGCAGGCGGCCATACGCAGGCCGGCCAGCGGCCGCTCTTTGCGGAACCGCTCCCGGATCAGGTTGATCACCGGCATTTCCCGGGCTGCCCACTCGATCCGCTGGACCCCGTCCGGCGCCAGAGCGCGGTTTGCTACGTCACCCTGCCGGGTGGATTCCGTTGTCACGCTATGCTCCTTCCGCTCATCGCCCGCGATTCTACCGCCCCGGCGTCTCGATGTCTAAGAAACGGTGATCGTCTCTCCGCCGTAGCGGCGGCCACGCCAGGTGGCGAACCTGCGGCGGATCAGGCTGGACACGCCCGTTGGCTCTTTGCGCACGGCCGCCGCCTCCACGATCTCGCAGGAGTGCTGGTAACCTAACTTGCGGTATGCTTGGACCGCGGGGATGTTTGCCGGGTCGACGGTCAGCACAACGTCCCGACAATCGTGGAGGAGGGCCTCGGTAACCGCCGCCGTCACGGCTGTCGCATGGCCCTTCCCCCGGTGACGCGGGTGGGTAAAGACGTTCCCGACAACGGCGATCCCCTCGTGCGGCGCCGCCACGTGGGTGCCCGCTACGGCGACAACCTCATCGCCCAGGAGCAGTCCGTAGTATACCCCCTCCCGCAGGTGCGTAGAATTGTAGAAACTCGCTCCCCCCTCCGCGCTGTATAGCCGGTTCACGGGGCGCAGGTCGCTGTTGGTCAGCCGGCGCACGTTGAAACCCTCCGCTGGCGGAACAAACTGGAATGTCTCCCTCTTGACCGCCATGCGGGACATGATCGTTTCCGAAGTGAGGAAACAGTGCTTGCGTAGCGCCGGCAGGTGCTCCGGTTGGCAGGTGGCATAGAGGGTGCGAGGCCCCGGGTGCAGCCGCAGGATCGCCTGCACGGCGTGGGCATCACCCATGGCGAAGAGGGCGTCCCCCAGCCCGCCGCGGGAGAACAGCACCAGCCCGTGGCCGCCGCCCCCTTTTGCCGTCCACCAGTGCGTAAGCGGAAACAGCTCCGGTTCAAGCTGGCCCAGGGCATAGGCGGCGAAGGTTCGCCGTGCCTCCAGCAGGCGCCGTAGCGTCGCCGGATCGTGCTCCGGCTTCACCAAGTACGTCTGTCGATCGCTTATTGACTCGGTGCGTCCGCTGCTCAGTTCCATCTTTTCCTGCTAGAGGGGCTCGAACTGGGTGAACGTGTGGAATTCACTGTAACGGCGATCCACTTCACCTCGCGTCAGCGTTTGCAGCCGCTGCACCCCGAAGTCCTCCACGCAGAAGCTGGCGACGGCGCTTCCGTGGATGACGGCTCGCTTGAAAACGTCATCCTCGGTGCCGTCGCTACTGGCCAGGTACCCCATGAAACCCCCGGCGAAGGAATCGCCCGCACCGGTGGGATCGCGGACCTCCTCCAGGGGGTAGGCGGGCGCGGCAAAGAACTGGTTATCGCGCGTGAACATCACCGCGCCGTTCTCCCCCTTCTTCACCAGGATCGCCCGCGGGCCCATCGCCAGTATCAGCCGCGCCCCCACGGCGATGCTCGTCGTGTCCGCGAACATCCGCACCTCTGAGTCGTTCATCGTCACCATGTCCACCATGCCGATGATGCGATCTAGCTCCTCCCGCCGCGTTCTGATCCACAGGTCCATCGTGTCCATCATCGTAAGGACGGGAGCGCGCACCTGCTCCAGCACCTGGCGCTGCTGCTCCGGGTCCATGTTGGCCAGGAACACGAACTGGCTTTTCCCATAGTCCTCCGGCAGTCTGGGGACGAAGTTCGCGTAGACGTTGAGCTGGGTGTCCAGCGTATCGCGAGAGTTCATATCGAAGTGGTAGCGTCCGCTCCAGCGAAACGTTTGCCCCTCCACCACCTGCACGCCGCGGGTATCGACGCCCCGCTGACGCAGGAAGTCAAGCCGTTCCGGCGCGAGGTCGGTTCCCACAACGGAGACAAGGTTTACCGGCGCGTACAGCGCGGCCGCGGCGGAAAAGTGGGTGGCGGAGCCACCCAGCTCGCTGCGAACCGAGCCGAAGGGGGTTTCGATGTCGTCCAGGCCGATCGTGCCAACGACGAGAATGCTCACGGGGACTCCTTTCCAGCCTACCGGCGACGGTCTACTTTACGAAGCGAACGATCGCGGGCGCAAGGCCCGGTGTCTCTGGCCCGTGCTCTCGTGCTGAACACGATGGAAAGATCCGGTCATCGAATCGATATGATTGCAGTCGGCGTGTAGGTCTGGGGGTCCGCAGCGCTCAACTCAATCTTCGGCGATTGTTCGGCTACCATTCATACCCCGTGCCCGGCGAACGATAATAAAAGGGCTGCCCTCCCGCGACGCTACGCGTCCGTGCGGTGGGGAAGGAGCACGCTGCTGCTGCAGGAAGGCACCGGGAACCCGGAGCGGGAAAGCGTCGCCCAGCCCCGTTCGCCGGTTATCCGGGCGACGGACATCCTTATTGCTGCCCGCCATGAGACGGAGCGCATCCTCCGGGAGGCGGAGCAGCGCGCCAATGAGGTGCTCCAGGGCGCCCCGGAGCCCACGTATCAGGCTGCCCGGCCCCTATCGCGCCCCAGGGGAGCGACCTCTCCCGTCATCTTTCCCAGCTTTCCACCGAACTCGGTCAATTGGGCCGTGAGCGCGAGGAAATCCTGGGGCGGATCGATGACATGGGCCGTGCGATCGCGGGCGCCATTCGCGAGGAGCTGGCCCAGCTGCGGGATGTTCTCACCACGGTCCAGCGCGTAGAGCAGAGCGCGGCCGCATCTCCGCCCGCCGCGCCGCCGCCCGGGAAGGGCTGTTCCGCCCTGAAGAAGGCAAACAGCTGCGCCTCTCCGTCACGAACATTCCTGTATTCAACGACCTGTCCGCGATCCATGCTGCCCTCATCGCGCTGCCGGAGCTCGATGACGTGACTGTAGCGCGCTACCAGGACGGCGAAGCCGACTGCTCATTGACTTCCATGACCCCCTGCGGGCTA
This sequence comes from Dehalococcoidia bacterium, assembly GCA_009693105.1. Taxonomy (GTDB): domain Bacteria; phylum Chloroflexota; class Dehalococcoidia; order SHXV01; family SHXV01; genus SHXV01. The sequence continues at coordinate 157 of SHXV01000052.1, read as the reverse complement.
CCGACATCGTAGAGGCGCTGGCGCAGGGCGGCTTCAGCGCCACTGTGGAGCGGAGCCAGCCGGACACGCTGGAGCTCCGGCCCGCGCTCCAGCCCTAACCCGCGGCCCGCCCGCGTATAATCGGCGCATGCACCTGCGCCGGCTCACCCTGGCCCAT
>SHXV01000051.1 GCA_009693105.1 Dehalococcoidia bacterium | reverse complement strand
GTTATGAAAACCTCTAAACTACGTTTTTCCCGAGATATCCTTTCGTGGCTGATCGTGGACGCGATCATCGTCGCGGGCGCGTACGGTTTCGCGCTGCTCCTGCGGTTCGACTTCAATGTGCCGCAGCAGTCGTGGCAGTCCTACCTCTCTGAAGCCGCTCCCACGATCAGCGTTTACTGGCTGGCGAATCGTTTTCTCGGCATCTACCACACGCTATGGAGTTATGCCGCCTCCCGCGACGCCATCCGGCTGGCCCAGGCCGTAATGGTGTCCACGGCGCTGCTGTTTGTGGCCAATCTCACGCTTATGGAGAACCGGTACATCCCCCTCTCCGTCATCCTCATCGGCGGCACATTCGCGTTCCTGGGGATGTCGGCGGGGCGCATCTGGCCCAAGCTCTGGGAGACCGGGATGCCCGGTCGCACCGGCACCGGGGCCATACGGCTGCTCATCGTGGGCGCGGGTAGCACGGGCCAACTTGTGGCGCGAGAGTTCCTCCAAAACAGGGCGTGGAATTACCTGCCGGTGCTGTTTGTCGATGACAACCCCCGCAAGCAGGGCTCGCGCATTCACGGCATCCCGGTGCTGGGCACCCGCGGCGATATTCCGGCGCTGGTTCGCGAGCACGAGATCGGCCTGGTGGCGCTGGCGATGCCCACCGCGGAGGCGCAGGTCCTCCGCGATCTGGTCAGCATGTGCCAGCTGCTCAAGGTGCCGGTAAGGACGGTGCCCGGCCTGCCGGAGATCGTCTCCGGGAAGGCGAACGTGACCCAGCTGCGCGAAGTGACACTGGAAGACCTGCTCAGCCGCGATCCGATCTCGATCGATTACGCTGAGTGCGCGGAGTACATTCAGGGCAAGGTGGTACTCATCACCGGCGCCGCCGGGTCGATCGGTTCGGAGCTGGCGCGCCAGCTCCTGACCTTCGGCCCGGCATCACTTCATCTGCTGGACAACAACGAAACCGGCCTGCATGACCTTTCGCTAGAGTTGCTGGCGTCGTCTCCCGGTACGGACATTCGTAACTGCATCGCCGATGTGGCGAACCCGGACAAGATCAGGCGGGTGTTTTCGCGGGTCAAGCCGCAACTGGTCTTCCACGCGGCGGCGTACAAGCACGTGCCGCTAATGGAGGATCACGCCGATGAGGCGTTCCGCGTCAACGTGATGGGCACGGTTAACGTGTGCCAGGCCGCCGATGAGCAGGGCGTGGAGCGGGTGCTCTTTGTCTCCACGGACAAAGCGGTGAACCCTGTCAGCGTGATGGGCGCCTCTAAGCGAATCGGGGAGTTGGTGGTGCGGGCGATGGCGCAGCAAAGCAGGACGGTGTTCTGCGCCGTTCGCTTCGGCAACGTGATCGGGAGCAGGGGGAGCGTCGTTCCCCTGTTCTGGAAGCAGATCGAGAAGGGGGGGCCGGTCTCCGTCACCCACCCGGACATGTCGCGCTACTTCCTCACGGTGCCGGAAGCAGTGACACTGCTGATCCAGACGGCAGCGTTTGCCGGCCAGGGCCAGATCTTCATGCTGGACATGGGGGAGGAGATCCGGATCGTCGAGCTGGCGGAGCGGATGATCCGGATGCGTGGCTTCGACCCGGGTAAGGACATCGAGATCGTCTTCACCGGGCTGCGTCCCGGTGAGCGGCTGCGTGAGGAGCTGGTGGCGGCGGATGAGCACACGTTGCCCACGCGTCACCCCAAAGTGCTGCTGACCACCGGCGATTCGCCCCTGGCCGGTGAGACGATTTTCGCCGGCATCCAGGATCTGGAGGGCGTGCTCAAGGCGCCGCCGGACGATTTCGCCGCCCGGCTGAGCGTCCTTGCCCGCGCCGACCACCGCGAAACCGGGAAAAACGGTGTGCACATCCCGTCCGGCGTTGAGCGGACAAAGGGGGCCGAATGACCGCTGACGCCCGGCCTAACGTGACGATTCACCCCACGGCGGATGTCGATCCGCGCGCGACCATTGGCGCGAAGACGCGCATCTGGCACCAGGCGCAGGTGCGGGAGGGCGCCACGCTGGGGGAGGAGTGCGTCATCGGGAAGTCCGCCTACATCGACCATGACGTGCGCATCGGCAACCGGGTCAAGATCCAGAACCGCGCCTCCGTCTACCACGGCGTGACGATCGAGGACGGGGTTTTCGTGGGGCCGCACGTCGTTTTGACCAACGACCGCAACCCGCGGGCGATCACGCCAGAAGGAGCGCTGCAATCCGATAGCGATTGGGAGGTTGCGCCCACCACTGTCCGCTACGGCGCCTCCGTGGGCGCGGGCTCCATCGTACTGCCGGGTCTGGTGATCGGCCGCTATGCGCTCGTGGGTGCCGGCTCCGTGGTCACGCGCGATGTCCCGGACCACGCGCTTGTTCTGGGCAATCCCGCCCGCCGCGTCGGCTACGTTTGCGTCTGTGGGCAGAAGCTGGCGGAGCGCGGCGCCCGCTGGGCCTGCCCCGCCTGCGAACGCGCCTATGTTCACAATGAAAGTGGGCTTGTGCTCTCATGATTCCTCTTGCCCGACCGCTGCTGGGAGCCGAGGAGCGGGACGCCGTGGTGGCCGTGCTGGAGTCAGGTATGCTTGCCGCTGGCGCGCGCGTGGAGGCCTTTGAACGGGAGTTCGCGGAGGCCACGGGCGTTCGTCACGCCATAGCCGTGTCATCGGGCACAGCGGCGCTGTACGTGGCGCTGCAGGCACACGGAGTCGGCCCCGGCGACGAGGTGATCACTACACCGTTCACGTTCGGCGCCACCGCCAACGTCGTGCTGGCGCTGGGCGCGCGGGCCGTCTTCGTCGATATCGAGCCGGATACGTTCAACCTGGACCCGGCGCAGGTGGAAGCGGCGATCACTCCGCATACCCGGGCGATCATCCCCGTGCATCTGTACGGCCACCCGGCGGAACTGCGCGCATTGACCCGGATCGCGGACCAGCACGGGCTGGCGCTCATCGAGGACGCCTGCCAGGCGCATGCCGCTCTCTACCACGGGCGAGCCGTAGGCACGTTCGGCACCGGCTGCTACTCCTTCTACCCGACGAAGAACATGACGACGGGTGAGGGCGGCATGATTACGACGGACAGTGACGAGATTGCCGAGCTAGCGCGGGCGCACCGCAACCACGGGCAGCGGTATGGCCGCTACCTGTATGACGTGGTGGGCCTGAACTGGCGGATGACGGACCTAGCCGCGGCCATCGGCTCCGTCCAGCTGCGCAAGCTCCCCGCCTGGACGGCGCGGCGGCGTGCCAACGCCGCCCGGCTGACCGCGGGGGTGCGCGGCGTCATTGCGCCGGTGGAACGCGCCGGCTGCGCCCATGTCTATCACCAGTACACGGTTCGCGTGCCGGACGGCCAGCGCAATCTCTTTGCCGCGGAGCTGGTGAAGGAAGGCGTGAGCAACGGCATCTATTATCCGCTTCCCTTGCACCGCACACCGCTGTACCGGCAGGGGCAGGAAGGGTGGGATGATCGATTCCCCAACGCCGATAACGCGGCGGCTGAGGTGCTGTCTCTGCCGGTTCACCCCGCCCTGAGCGATGAGGACGTGGCCGCGGTGATCGCGGCGGTGAACCGGGTGGCGGACCGGCTGGGCCTGACGGGAGGGTGCGCGTGAGCGATAGCGTCGATGTCGCGGTTGTCGGGCTGGGCATGATGGGCTCCAACCACGTGCGGGTGTATGGCAACCTGCCCCAGGCGCGGCTGGTGGGCCTTGTCGATACGGACCCGGGGCGGCGAGAGGCCGCTGCCGCGCTGGCGCCGGGTGTGCCGGTGTTCGATGACGTGCGGACGATGCTGCGGGAGGCAAAGCCGGCCGCGGTCAGCATCGTCGCGCCGACGCGGGAGCACCTGGCGCTGGCGCTGCTGGTGCTGGATGCGGGGGCGCACGTGATGGTGGAAAAGCCTATCGCGGCGGACCTGGTGGAGGGGACGATGTTGATCCGTTCCGCCGCCGCGGCCGAACGGCTGCTGATGGTGGGGCACGTAGAGCGGTTCAACCCGGCGGTGCGGGAACTGAAGCGGCGGCTGGACGCGGGCGAGCTTGGCCGCGTGTACCAGGTGCACGCCCAGCGGGTGGGGCCGTTCCCCGCCCGCATCCGCGACGTCGGCGTGGTCCATGACCTTGCCCCGCACGATATCGACGTGATGCGCTATCTCCTCGGCGAGGAGGTAACGCGGGTCTATGCGGAGACGGAGCGGCGGCTCAACACGGAATACGAAGACATGGTCATGGGGCTGCTCCGCTTCGAGAGTGGCGTCGTGGGCTCGTTGGATATCAACTGGCTCACCCCGGAGAAGATACGCCGGCTGCGCGTGCTGGGCGAAGCGGGGACGTATGAGCTGGATTACATCGCCCAGACGCTGTTCTTCGCTCCCCGGCGCGATGACGGCGCCCCATTGCAGCGGACCAGGCTCTGGCCGCCGAGCGAAGGCGCGCTGGAGGAGCCGCTGCGGCTGGAGCTGGCCGCGTTCTTGGACGCGATCCGGCAGGGCGGCCCGTCGCCAATGAGCGGCACGGATGCGCTGGCGGCGCTGGACCTTGCCTCCAAGCTGGTGGAATCCGGTTTGAGCGGCGTCCCCTATGCGGTGGAGCACCCCCTGCTGGTAGAGACGACATGAACGTCTGCGTCGTCGGGCTGGGCAAGGTGGGGCTGCCCCTGGCGGCCGCTTTCGCACAGCAGGGCGAGCGGGTGACGGGATGCGATATCAACGCCGCCCTGGTAGATGACCTGAACGGGGAAGGCTGTCCGTTCCCCAACGAAGAGGGCCTCGCCGGCGCGCTGGCGGAGGGCAGGAAGGCGGGCCGCTTCCTTGCCACGACCGACACGAAGGCGGCGGTGGCGGCGGCAGAGGTCGTCGTCATCATCGTACCGCTCCTCATCGATGAGGAGCATCGGCCGATATACCGGGCGCTTGACGCCGCCACGGAGGCGGTGGGCGATGGGTTGCGGCCGGGCACGCTGGTCATCTACGAGACGAGCCTGCCGGTGGGCACCACGCGGGGGCGGTTCCGGCCGGAACTGGAGCGGCGCTCCGGGTTGAGCGCGGGCAAGGACTTTGACCTGGTCTACAGCCCGGAGCGGGTGTATTCCGGGCGGGTGCTGGTCGATCTGAAGCGCTACCCCAAGGTCGTGGGCGGGATGACGCCCGCTGCCGGGGAGCGCGCGGCCGCGTTCTACCGCCAGGCGCTGGGCGCGGAGGTGCGGGCCGTGCGCGATGCGGAGACGGCGGAGTTCTCCAAGCTCGCGGAGACCACCTATCGAGATCTGAACATCGCCTTTGCCAACGAGCTGGCGCTCACGGCGGACGCGTTGGGCGTCGATGTGACCGAGGTCATCGCGGCGGCGAACAGCCAGCCGTTCTCCCATATTCATCAGCCCGGCGTTGGGGTGGGGGGGCACTGCATCCCGGTGTATCCGCACTTCCTCATGGCGGGGGAAGGATCGCATCGGCTCGCCGGCGCCGGGCGCGTCATCAACGATGGGATGGCGGAATACGCCATCGCGCGGCTGGAAGGGGCGATGGGGCCGCTTGCGGGCCGGACCATCATCGTGCTGGGGCTGGCCTACCGGCCCGACGTGAAAGAGGCGGCCTATTCCTCCACGCTGGGCCTGGTGCGGGCGCTGGAAAGCCGGCGGGCGGACGTGCGGGTGCACGACCCGCTGTTCTCAGCGGAGGAGATCGCCGCGCTGGGGCTGACGCCGCAGGGCGAGTTCCCCGCCCCCTGCGACGCCGTGGTGGTGCAGGCGCTGCACCGGCAGTACCGGGATATGGGGATCGGCGCGTTTCAGGGATGCGGTGTGGTGCTGGACGGGCGCAACGCCCTCCCGCGCGAGGAGGTCGAGCGGCTGGGCGTGCGGTACCTGGGTATCGGACGTTAGCGGTCCCGCTGTTGGTGCAGCGCGCCGCTGCTTATCGGCTCGTCGATGTACAGGTCGCCGTTGCGTATCTTGATATTGAACCCGCA
>SHXV01000050.1 GCA_009693105.1 Dehalococcoidia bacterium | reverse complement strand
CTCGACGGGGGATGCATGCGCGACGACACCATCGATGCTGTGGGTGGGGGCAACGGCGCCATCGGGCAGGAGGCCCATGTCCTCCGGCCGGCGGCGCATGAAGAGGAGGTAGGAGGGGAGGACGGCGACGATGATGGCTGTGCCGAAGATGGCCCAGGTGCCGCGCCAACCGACGCTATCGATGAGGAGGGCGGCAGCGAGGGTCATGGCGGCTGTGCCGATCATGGTGCCGGTGGAGGCGATGGACACGGCACGGCCTCGTTTGGCGACGAACCAGTTGGTGACGGGGACGATGGTGAGGAGGTTGGCTCCGAGGGTGCCGAATCCGGTGAGTCCGGAGAGAAAGAAGAGGCCGTAGATGAGCCAGAGGTTGGACACGAAAGCGAAGCCGATGAGAACGCCGCCGACGAGTGCCCCAGAGGCGGCACCGATCCAGCGGGTGCCGTAGCGATCGACGAGGCGGCCGAGGAAGGGGGCGGAGAGGCCACCGGCGACCTGGCGGATGGTGAAGCCCCAGACGAGGGTGCCTCGGCTGACATCGAGGGAATGGCTCATGGGGACAATGAAGAAGGCAAAGACGAGCGGGTTGACGGTGGTGGTGGTGAAACTGGCGATCCAAGCGCAGGCGACGATGGCCCAGCCGTAGAAGGGACGAGGACGGTTGGTGAAGGGAATGGTGGACATCGGCTCTCTTCGCTCCCCAGTTGAGGATGACTCATTATACGCAGAAGGGGTAGGTTCGAGGAGTGGAGATGCCGATGGGCGGGTTACATGCCGCCGGCGTCGCCACCGAAGCCGCCGCCGAAATCGGCGGAGGAAATGCCGGACGAGACGTCACCGTGGCCGGAGGCGTCGCCGTCGGGACGGAGTCCCTCATGGCAGCAGCGCCGAGGATGAATAGGATAGCGGTATCGGTGGCAGAACGGATATCGGTCAGATTATCGGCAGGGTTGCGACGGCCGCGGTCGCGGGCGGCGCCGAAGATAACGAGGGCGGTGGCGACGAAGATCTCCATGGTGTAACTCCGTGAATGCACTCAGTCTATGCCGATGGAGATCGGTTGGTTTTCGGGTGATGGCGAGGAAGGCGGCGATCTCTTGACCCGTCTACTTCCCTCGACTACCATCGACCCGGCCCGGAATGGCCGGCGGTATCACAAGCCCCTCACGACCGAGTTCGGCGTCGAACCATCATGGGGGGCGAGTAAAAGGAGAGCTATGTTCACAGAGCGGTTCTCTCTGGACGGCAAGATCGCCATCGTCACGGGCGCGGGGCGGGGCCTGGGACGGGGACAGAGCCTGGAGCTGGCCAAGGCCGGTGCGGACGTGGTGTGCGCAGCTCGAACGGTGGAGGAGATAACGGAGACGGCGGCAATGGTGCGGGCGCTCGGCCGGCGGGCGCTGGTGGTGCAGACCGACGTGATCGACTCGGCACAAATGGAGCGGCTGGTGGGCGCAACGCTTGCCGAGTTCGGCAAGGTGGACATTCTGGTCAACAACGCGGGAGGCGGTGGGATGCAGGGGAAGCCCCAGCACGAGATCACGGACGACGAGTGGCGTTACGTCATCGACCTGAACCTGAGCAGCGTCTACTACGGGGCCAGAGCCGTCTATCCTCATATGGCGAAGCAGGGGAAGGGGAAGATCATCAACGTCGCGTCCGCGAGCGGCATGCGAGGGGACCGGCGGAACGTTGCCTACGCGGCGTCGAAGGCGGGTGTGATCAACCTGACGTCGGCGCTGGCCGTGGCCTGGGCCCGGGACGGCATCAACGTGAACTGTATTTCCCCAGGGCCCTTTCCGACGGAGCGGTGGCAAGTCACCCCGGAGCCCGCCCCGGGCAGCGGGCGGGCGCGGACGCTGCCATCGGCCCGATTTTCGCCGATGCAGCGCGGCGGAAGGATGGAGGAGATGGGCTATCTGTGCGTGCTGCTGGCGTCCAACGCCTCCGACTACATAAACGGACAGAACGTGCTGATCGACGGCGGCGCCATGGTCGGTGGGTACGCACCGACGGGCTACACGCTCGACAGCTACCTGGCAGAATGAGGAGTCAATGATGCCGGTGCTCAAGGAGATATCGCTCAGCGGAAACGTGGCGCTGATCACGGGCGGTGGATCGCCCTGGGGGCGAGCGATCGCGCTGGCCCTGGCCGATGCGGGCGCGACGATCGCCGTCGTGTCGACGGACGCGGAAGGGGCAGCGGAGACGGCGCGCCAGGTAGAGGCGACGAGCCACCGCGCCCTCTCCGCCATGGTGGACGTGCGCGATGCCGGTTCGGTGCGGACGATGGTGGGGCGCGTCCTCGGGGAACTCGGACGGATCGATATCCTGGTGAACGGGGAGGAGGTGATCTTCGGCCGGTCGGTGGCGGAAACGACGGCGGAGGAGTTCCGCCGGGCACTGGAGGTCAATGTGCTGGGAACATTTCTGTGCTGTCAGGCGGTGGGCCCGCACATGATGGAGCGCGGCCGCGGGCGTGTGATCAACATGGCGACGGCGCTTTCAGTGCGAGGGGTGGTGAATGCGACCGCTTACTGCGCGAGCAAGGGCGCGATCGAGAACTTCACGCAGGCGCTGGCGCTGGAGTGGGCGGAGTACGGGATTACGGTGAATGCGCTGGGCCCGGGGTGGTTTGCCGATGGCCCCGTGGACGTAGAGCGCGACCGGGCGGAACGGACGCTGGTACGCATGATCCCGCAGCAGCGGCGGGGGGTGCCGGACGATCTGGCCGGGCTCTCGATCTACATGGCGTCGGAGGCGGGGGCGTATATGACAGGACAGACGGTTTTCTTGGACGGCGCGATGTTGGGGCATCTGTAGTTCGGTCCTGAATACCGGACGCGCCGCCCCTGACGCGTAGGGATAGGGGGACGCCATGGACCAGACACCGCCGGGGGAACGATGCGCCGTTTGCAGCGTGCACGCCAGGCGCGAGATTGAGCATTCGGGCGGAAGCAGGGGTATGGCCGCGCTGGAGCGCACGGACGTAGCGGCGGCGGTCGGCATCCTGCTGTTGCGCCGAGATACAGAAGCGCAAGCGCCGTTTGGCGGACGCTAAGAGACTCGTCCGCGTGGCGCCTGCGCTCAGGGAACAGATCAGCGATACGGGGCGATGACGGCCGTGCCTCTGCGAGGCCTCGTGTAAGCGCTCTTTTAACTCCCATCCTAGCTGAGGAGTGAGGGCTCACTAGTCATTAGAAGAGGAACCCGTATCTGGCTGTTCGGAAAAGGCTTCTTTCAGGGCCCCGCCAAATATCGTATTTAAAATAAGCTCGCCCAAGACTAGGCCCTCTGCCATTCCTCGGCAGTACGTCGACGAATGGCAGGCATACTCCCAGTAACCTTGCCCTCGAAATCCCATTGGGTCCAAATCGCCTTTTGTAGTCTGGCACTCGCCTCTACCGTGACCTGCAAGTCATCCCCCACCCGATCCGAAAAATCCGGGCCCATGCGTTGGAGCCATGCTTCGCGATAAGACCTATAGAACTCCACCAGTAGCTCAATGTCCGTGCCGAACATCCAAGCACGACCTTGAGCCATCATCTTCGCGACTGTTAGAGCCGGGACAACATGGTCCCGTGTCACCAGGGGAAGCGGTAACCTAATAGTGCCCGGACTAGCGTCAACGTATAGAGCACCCTCGCGCCAATAATCCATGTTGTCTGTCACGTCTTTGGCTTGCTCGGAAATCTTACGCAGGGGGCTCGACATTCATAGTCTCGCCGCACCCTCCCGAAGCACTGCGGGCGGATCGACGGTGACGTCGACGATGGTTGAGGGGATGTCACTGGCGCAGGGGCCGCCGTCGAGGAGGAGGTCGATGGCATCGCCGAGTTGGGATTCGACCTCGGCGGCGGTGCGGGGGTTGGGGCCGCCGCTCTTGTTGGCGCTGGTGACGGCGAGGGCAGCGCCGACAAGGCGGACAAGGGCGAGGACCGCGGGGTGGTCGGGCACGCGGACGGCGACGGTTTGGCCGCCGGCGAGGGCGGCGCTCTCGAAGCCCTGGGCTTTGTCGAAGACGATGGTGAGGGGGCCGGGCCAGTAGCGCTGGGCGAGCTTGCGGCCGACATCGTTTACGACGGCGACGGCGTTGAGGGCATCGAGCGAGGGGATGAAAAGGGGAATGGCGCGCTCCGAAGGCCGGCCTTTGGCGGTCCACAGCTTCGCGCAGGCGGCGGCGTCGGTGGCGACGGCGGCGAGTCCGTAGACGGTGTCCGTGGGGAAAGCGACGATGCCGCCGGAGCGGAGGACGCGGGCGGCTTCGTCGAGGGCGCCGGGTGCATCGATGAGGACGGTTCGCATGGACATACGGCTACGGCACGCGGTCCGGGCGGCGCTGACGCCAGCGTCGGAAGGCGACGCCCGCCCAGACGATCTCGACGACGCCTAAGGGCCAGGCCCCCTGGAGGAAGCCGTAGGCCGCCGATGCCATGCAGGCAATGGAGAAGGCGAAAGCATAGATGGCGGCCCGATCTTCGAGGGTGTAGAACAGGAGCATCACGGAGACGACGACGGCGCCAAACAGGGTGAGAGCATCCACGCGGCGTAGCCTCCCGCAGCGGCGGTATTTCTTGACCGCAGTATAGCAGCGGAGCTAGACTGCGGGTGTACCCTCGGAGGCGCCGGTTGACCATCGTCCCTCTGTTGCACACGCACCGGCCGCTCGCTATGGGCGGCTGTTCTGCTTTCCGACGATGGGCTTATGTCTCCTCGACGGGGGGAGCAGAGAGGTATGAGCCGCTGCGCATCCTGCGCCATTCCAGAGAATGGCTTGTGTGCTCCGCTTATTCAGTAAGAAGTTGGGTGGACACCCCCAAAACCCCTTGGCAGCGGGCGCTGCCCACTGCACTCCTGCTCTGCGAGGCGGAGATCGGCGAAGCCGCACACGGCGAACGGAGTTCACGATGACAACAGAGCCGGAATCCGTGTCGCGCGTCCGCACATCGGACGACCTGGAGGTTTCCGCTTACCTGGAGATCGCGCGAGAGAAAGAGGGCGAGACTCCGGCGGCAGAGGCGCACCCGGCGCCGCCGAAGGAGCCGGAGGCAGTGGTGGTAATCGACTTCGGGTCGCAGTACTCGATGCTGATCGCGCGGAGAGTGCGGGAGCTGGACGTGTACTGCGAGCTGGTGCCGTGGGATACGCCGTGGGAGAAGATCGCGCGGTTGCGGCCGCGGGGGTTCATCCTGAGCGGTGGGCCGGCCAGCGTGTACGACGCAGACGCCCCGATGGCGCCGGCGTACGTCTTCGAGAGCGGGGTGCCGGTGCTGGGCATCTGCTACGGGATGCAGCTACTGGCGCACCAGCTGGGCGGCCGGGTGGCCCCCAGCGCGCAGCGGGAGTACGGGCACGCGGTCATCCATCGGGGAGCGGAGGACAACGCCCTGTTCGCGGGACTGCCGCCATCGCTGCCCGTGTGGATGAGCCACGGCGATACGGTGGTAGAGATGCCGCCCGGGTTCAGCGCGCTAGCCTACTCCGAGAATTCACCCGTGGCGGCAATGGGGAACGAGCAGGGCATCCTGGGCATTCAGTTCCACCCGGAGGTGGTGCACACACCGCAGGGCAAGGAGATGCTGCGCAACTTCCTGTACGCGGTGTGCGGGTGCCGCGGCGATTGGACGGCGGGTAACTTTATCAGCGAGGCGATCCAGACGATCCAATCGCAGGTGGGGAACGGGCGGGTGATCTGCGCGCTGTCGGGCGGGGTGGATAGCGCGGTGACGGCGGCGCTGGTGCACCGGGCTATCGGCGAGCAGCTAACGTGCATTTTCGTCGACAACGGGCTGCTGCGCCGGGGAGAGCCGGAGCGGGTGGTGAACACCTTCCAGCGCAATATGAAGATTAACCTAGTGCACGCGAAGGCGCAGGAGCGCTTCCTTTCCACGCTAGCGGAGGTGACGAACCCGGAGACGAAGCGCAAGCGCATCGGCGAGGCATTTATCCGGCTGTTCGAGGAGGAGGCAGCGA
>SHXV01000049.1 GCA_009693105.1 Dehalococcoidia bacterium | reverse complement strand
AGTGGTGGAGCTGGAGGGATTCGAACCCTCTACCTTTTGTCTGCCAGACAAACGCTCTACCAATTGAGCTACAGCCCCACGGGACTCAAGTATAGCAATGGACCGACTTTAGCGGCAACGCGGGGCTAGAAGCGCGGCGGCTCTTCGCTCTCCTTCCAGAGGTGGACCAGCCACATGCCGGTGAGGACAAGGGCGAGGAAGCCCAGCGCCAGGAGCGAGTGAATGGTGAACAGGTAGATGAAGAGCACCACGCCAAATACGGCGCCGAACAGCATGGCCATGGGCCAGAACAGCTCCTGGTACGCCGCCAGGACCATCACCACCGCCAGCTTGAACCAGTGGGGCTCCTTATCGCCGCTGCCTTTGCCGTCGTTGTAGTACATAGCCCGGTCATTGTAGCAGGAAGGGGATACCCCCGCGGGGCATCCCCTTCCGATGACTCTGCCTTCAGGGGGCCGGGTCAGGAGCACCCGCTGGTGCTGCCGCAGTTCTCGCAGCGGTAGCAGGTGCCGGCGCGGGACATGATCCAGCCGCAACTGGCGCAGGCGGGGGCATCGGCCTGGACGCGCGGCCCGCGGTAGATCGCCGGGGCTGCGTCGCGCGCCGGGGACTGGATGGAGGCCAGCGGCACCACCGCCGCAGCGATGAGCTCCGGCTGCACGCCGGAGTACTGCGCCTCCAGCCGTGCCCGCTCCGTGGGTGTCAGGATGCCCAGCTCCGTCTTCTCCTCCTCGGAGAGGAACTGGGAGGCCAGCCAGCGAAAGATGTAATCGACGATGGACTGCGCCACCGGAATCTCCCGGTTCTCCGTGCGGCCCATCGGCTCAAAGCGCATGTAGCTGAAGCGCTGTACCATGTCCCGCAGGGGGACGCCGTACTGCAGGGTATAGCTGATCGCCCGGCCGAAGGCCTCGCAGAGGCCGGCGGTGGTGGAGCCCTGCTTGGCGATGGAGACAAACACCTCGCCCGGCTGGCCGTCGTCAAACATGCCGACGGTGATGTAGCCCTCATGCCCCTCAATGGAGAACTTGTGGGTAATCGATTTCCGGGTGTCAGGCATGCGCCGTCGCACCGGCTTCGCTTCCGCCGTCACATTCGCCTTCGTTCCGGATGAGGTGCTGACCGGCTGGGTGCGCTTGGACCCATCGCGGTAAATGGCGATGGCCTTCACGCCGGCGCGCCAGGACTCCACGTAGGTGTCCATCACGTCGTCCACGGTCGCCTCGTTCGGGAGGTTCACTGTCTTGGAAATGGCGCCGGAAATGAAGGGCTGGATGGCACCCATCATCTTGACGTGGCCCATAGGCAGGATGGAGCGCTGGCCCGCTTCGGCGCGGAAGGCGCAGTCGAACACCGGCAAGTCCTTGTCCTCCATCTCCGGCGCACCCTCAATGGTGCCCGTGAGGTCGATGGAGGCGATGATGACGGCGATCTTGCCCTCGCTGTAGCCCAGCCGGCGCAGCGCCCGCGGCACCGTCTGGTTGACGATGCGCAGCATGCCGCCGCCCACCAGCTTCTTGTACTTGATCAGGGCGATGTCCGGCTCCACGCCGGTCGTATCGCAGTCCATCATGAAGGCGATGGTGCCGGTGGGGGCAAGGACGCTGGCCTGCGCGTTGCGGTAGCCGTAACGCTCCCCCAGCTCCAGCGCCTCATCCCATGCCGCCCGCGCCGCAGCGATGAGTGCGCTGTCCGCTATGCTGCTGTCGTCCTCAATGGCGTACGCGGCCTCGCGGTGCTTGCGGATGACCCGCAGCATGGGGTCGCGGTTCTCAGCGTATCCGGCAAACGTGCCGACCCGGGACGCCATGAGCGCCGACTGTGCGTAGGCGCGCCCGGTCATGAGGGCTGTGATGGCGGCGGCGTAGGTCCGGCCGCTATCCGAATCATAGGGGACGCCGAGCGACATGAGCAGCGCGCCCAGGTTGGCGTAGCCCATCCCTAGCTGGCGGAAGGCGTGCGCGCTGCGCTCTATCTCCGGGGTGGGGTAGCCGGAGTGCCCGACGACGATCTCCTGCGCCGTGAGGACGATGTCCACGACGTGCTGGAAGGCGGCCACATCGAAGATCAACTGGCCATCTTCCTCGTTGAGGAACTTCAACAGATTTAGGCTGGCCAGGTTGCAGGCGGAGTTGTCCAGGTGCATGTACTCAGAGCACGGGTTGGATGCGTTGATCCGTCCTGTGTGGGAGCAGGTGTGCCAATCGTTGATGACGGTATCGAACTGCATGCCCGGGTCACCGCACTCCCACGCCGCCTGGGCGATGGCGCGGAGAACATCACGCGCGTTCAGCGCCTCCACCGTTTCGCCGGTGGTGACACCATGCAGACCCCAGGACCGGCCGTCGATAGCCGCTTCCATGAACTCATCGGTGGCGCGCACGGAGTTGTTCGCGTTCTGGAACTGGACGGAGGCCCAGGCTTCCCCGTTGAGGGACATGTCCCAGCCCGCATCGCCCAGGGCGTAGGCCTTTTTCTCCTCCCGCGCCTTGCTTTCGATGAAGTCCATCACGTCCGGGTGGTCGGCGTTGAGGATGACCATCTTGGCGGCGCGGCGGGTGGTGCCGCCGGATTTGATCGACCCGGCGATGGCGTCCGCCCCGCGCATGAAGGACACTGGCCCGGAGGCGATGCCGCCGCCGGACAAGTGCTCCTTGGATGAGCGGATGGAGGACAGGTTGATCCCGGAGCCGGAGCCGCCCTTGAAGATCATCCCTTCCGTGCGGCACCAGTCTAGGATCGATTCCATGTCATCCTTGACGGAGAGGATGAAGCAGGCGGAGCACTGGGGCTTTTCCTTGACGCCCACGTTGAACCAGACGGGGCTGTTGAAGCTGGCGTACTGGTGTACCAGGATGTGCGTCAGCTCCGCCGCGAACGTCTGCGCCGCCGCCTCGTCAGCGAAGTAGGGGGCGCTGCCCTCCGGCAGGGCGGGCTGGCGGCCCCACGCCGTCATGACGTTGACGATGCGGTCGATGAGCTGGCGGACGCTGGTCTCCCGCTCCGGGGTGCCGAGCTTGCCACGGAAGTACTTGGAGGCGACGACGTTGGTCGCGGTCATCGACCAGAAGGCGGGCACCTCGATGTCCTTCTGCTCGAAGAAGGACTTGCCCGACTCATCGGCGATGGTGGCGGTCCGCTTCTCCCAGGTGATGAGATCGTAGGGGTTGACGCCGGGAGTGGTGAACTGACGCACAATGCGGGGGTGGTCGTCCCCCTCCTGGTTGGTGCTGCTGCCCGGAGACGCAGTCATTGTCATAACAATTCCCTCAGTATTGTACTCGTCTTGTTCAAGGGCTGGTCTTGATCGCTAGTTCCGGAGCGTGTGCAGGCGATAGATGGTGTTGGCGGGCATCCGTTCGCTGCCGCCGCGAAGCTGGAGCCGGACGAAGCGATTCGATATCGCCAGCGCCCGTCCATCGTCCAGGAGGAGGGAGAGGTCGCCCTGCGCGCGGTGCGGAGCGGAGACGTGTTCTTCCGCTACCCGCATCGTGATCTCGCCGCCGCTATGGAGATCGCATTCTCCAAAGGCCAGGAGCTCCCGGTTCTGGTTGATCAGCCTGCCCTGCAGACTGGGGCCGACGATGGGCTGTTGCATGGCGATGCTCCCTCTATCCGGTGGCCTCAAGCCGAACGCTGCCGTCCGCCGCGACGCTTCCGGCCCGGTCCGGAGGCGTCGTGTTCTGTTTCCTCGCGCGGGGCGATGAGGGCATCCCTCGCCATCTCCGCGAATTCCGGTCCTGGGATGAGCGGCAGCTGAGGGGCGGGGACGTTCCCGTGCGCCTCCAGCGCCGCCAACTCCTGCTTGAGTTCGTCGATGTCCTGGAAGCTGCGGTACACGGAGGCGAAGCGGATGTAGGCGATGTGGTCCAGTTCCCGCAGCCGCTCCATCACCAGCTCGCCGATGATGCGGGAGGGGAGCTCAGAGTGTCCGTCCGCTCGCAGACGCGCCTCGATGTCATCCGTGGCGGCCTCGATGACGCCGGCGGGGAGGGGACGCTTCTCGCAGGCGCGGCGCATGCCGGCCAGCAGCTTCTCCCGGTCGAACTCCTCCCGGCGGCCGTCCCGCTTGACAATGAGCAGGTCGTTGAGCTGGAGCCGTTCGAATGTGGTGAAGCGCTCACCGCAGGCCAGGCACTCCCGGCGTCGGCGGATGCCGCCCTCATCGGGGCGGGAGTCCGTGACCTTGGTGTCGATGTGGGCGCAGTAGGGGCATTTCACGGGTGCGATGGCTCCAGAAAGTGAGGATCCGATTGACGGGGTATGCCTCTCCCTTAAGGGAAGACAAGGGAGACTTTATTCCCATATGTAGGGCTTGTCAATACTCATGACACAAGATGTTGTGGATAATTCTGTGGATAACCTGTGCGTGACTTTCCGCGCCTTGCGTGCGGTACAATTCGGAGGCGCACGACAAGAGGCATACGCCAACTGCTAAAGGAGATATATGGACGCGCTCGAACTTCTACGGTCGCAGATCGCCACGGTACACAGCACGGTGGAACAGGCCCTGGACGGGCTCACAGACGAGCAGTTGCACCGCCGCATCGACCCAGCGACGACGAACGCCATCGCTTCGATCTACACGCACCTCGCCGAGGTGGAGGATAGCCAGATCCATTCGCGAATACTGGATAAGCCGACGCTGCTCCAGAGCGGCTGGCAGGCACGGCTGGGCATACCGGAGGAACGGGGAGCGATATGGGCGTGGCAGGCCCCGGACGTGGCGCTCCTGCGTGAGTACGCCGCCGCTGTCCACGCCGACACGGACGCGGCGCTGAAGGTTATTACGACAGCCGATCTTGACCGCGAGGTAGAGGGGACCCGCGGCCCGCAATCGATCGGCTTTATTCTGGACCGTATCATCGCCGAGCACGGCTTGCAGCACGCGGGAGAGATGTCGGCGCTCAAGGGCGTGATGGGGCTGAAGGGCCTGCCGTTCTAGAACGAACGATCTTGAAATCGTTCCAGCACGGTGGAATGCTAATACCGTAGGGACAGACCTTCAGGTCTGTCCTCAGACAGTGGTGCGCTTTAGGACGGGCCTGAAGGCCCGCTCTACGATATTGCGGATGGTGAGGAGAAACGCTAAAGGTCGAAGGGGCGCCGCCGGTGGGAATCGGCGACGCCCCTTCCGTATGCTCTCCGCACCGGCGGAGGATCGGATCAGGCTCGGCTGAACAGCACTACCCCCTTTCCTTCAAATTTCCCCACCGGGATCGGTTACCGCGACGCCACGTGGCGACGCAGGAAGGTGGGCAATTCTGTGTCCTCCAGGCTCTGGAGGGAGTCCATGCGCAGGGCGCGGATGCGTTGATCGGACTCGCGCTCCCGCTCCTGATTGCGCACGGAGACGAAGCCGGTGGCGATAGCCGTCACCTGCACCTCGTCGCCCAGGGAGGGGTCGATGGCCGTGCCGAAGATGAAGTTCGCGTCCGGGTCCACCATCGCCGCGACGACGTTGGCGGCGGCGCTCATCTCGTGCAGCCCCATGTTGGCCGACCCGGCGATGCAGAGGAGGATGCCCCGCGCGCCGCGGATGTCCGTGTCCAGTAGGGGACTGCTGATCGCCTGCTTCGCCGCCTCGATGGCGCGGTCGTGGCCGCTGGCCCGCCCCACCGCCATCATCGCCGGGCCGCCCTGCTGCATCACGGAGCGCACATCGGCGAAGTCCAGGTTGATCTGGCCCGGACGCAGGATGATCTCGGCGATGCCCTGGATGCCCTGGCGCAGCACGTCGTCGGCGGTACGGAACCCTTCCTCCACCGTCACCTCTGCCGGGCAGATGGTGAGCAGCCGATCGTTGGGGATGACGATGAGGGTATCGACCTTATCTTGAAGCTCCGCGATGCCGGCTTCCGCTTGGCGCATCCGCTTAGCTCCCTCGAAGGAGAACGGCCGGGTGACGACGCCCACCGTGAGCGCGCCCAGCTCCCGCGCCACCGCGGCGACGATGGGGGCTGCGCCGGTGCCGGTGCCGCCGCCCATACCGGCGGTGACGAACACCAGCTCCGCGCCGCGGAGCACCTCGTACAGCTCATCGCGGCTTTCCTCCGCCGCCCGCGCGCCGCGCGTGGGGTCACCGCCAACGCCCAGCCCCTTGGTGAGCCGGTCGCCGATGCGCACCCTCACGGGGGCGGCCGCGTGGGCCAGGGCCTGGGCGTCCGTGTTTACGGCGATGAACTCGATGCCGGCTATGCTCTGCTCAACCATGCGGTTGACTGCGTTGGAGCCGCCGCCGCCGACGCCGACGACCTTGATTTGGGGTAAACCTTCCGCGTTCCTGCGATTTCGAGGATCCGACATTGTCCTTCTCCTTTGCTCTTCTACGATCCTGATTGCTGATTCCGTTCTGCTTTGCATTCGTTTATTCTGGCAGTAG
>SHXV01000012.1 GCA_009693105.1 Dehalococcoidia bacterium | reverse complement strand
GGATAAAGCTGAACAGGTAGTGCTTCTTGATGTACTCACTCGGCAGCATCTTGAGCGTCACATCGAACCACTTGTGGAACAGCTTGTAGCTGTCGTCGATCATGTAGAGCGCCTGGGGCAGCCAGCCCGCGTTCGCCTCCGCTGCGTAGATACGCAGCGTGGGGAAGCGGTCGAAGACGCCGGCGGCGATGAACTGGGCGGGGCTGTAGAGGGGGCCCTGGACGCGCTGCATGAGGGACGCGGCGAAGGGCTGGCTGCCCGTGCCCGCTGCGACGCCGCTGGCCGGTGGCGGGGGTGCCATGTCGCCGATCATGCTGTGGGGGGAGACCGCCATCTTGTACTCGACGATCTTTTCCCAGAACCGGTCGTCTTCCTTCTGGGGGCTGCCGCCGCCGTTGGGGAACTGGCGCATGTAGATGGAGCGAAGCCCCATGTCCTTCACGCGCTTCAGCTCGGCCAGGGCGTCGTCGACGCCGGTGATCGGCATAATGCCGCTGCCGATGAGCCGGTCCGGGGCGACCGAGCAGTAATCCTGGGCGAGGAAGCTGTTGTACGCCTGCACCATCGAAAGGTAGGCCGCCTTATCGGCGATGCCTTCGATGAAGCGGTTGGCGAACACGGGCGGGAACAGGATCTCGGCGTCGATGCCATCCTGGTCCTGCTCACGCAGGCGCTGGGCGGCGTCACCGGCGCCGGGGGCGGCGCTGCCGTCCTTGTTGAAGTAAGAATCGTTGCGGAACATCACGTCCGACTCCGAAGCTCCGGGGGCGAGCGTCTTGGCGCCGGTGATGTTCTGGCCGTTGTGAAGGAACGGCTGCCCTTCAACGATCCAGCCTTCGCCGCCTTCCTGCAGCTTGATTAGCCGGGGAGCGCGGTCGCGGTACTTGTCGGGAACGTACTTTACCCACGCTTCTGGTGGGGTTTCGACGTGCCCATCCGCAGAGATGACCTGGTAGTAACGGGGCATAGCTTTCCTCCTCTTCGCGCCGGACATATGTGCCAGCATCGCATGTTCGCGACTCCGATATACCTCCCGTACCGACAGCTTGTCAAGGGCGGCGCCTCAGAAAAACCGATGCTAGACTGAGCCGTCCCATGCCACCCCCGCGGAAGAAGGTGAGGATGCGGTCCCCCTACCTGACGTTTGCCCTTGTCTCCGTGCCCTTGTTCTTCACCGCCATGCAGTTCCACATGGTCACGGTCGCCATTCCCCAAATCATTGTGGAGCTGGACGCCCCCCTCCGCTGGATCGGGTGGGTGGTGACCATCTATACGCTGTCCTCCGCGGTGTCCATGCCGGTGGCGGGCAAGCTGGCCGATGAATGGGGCGGCCGGCGGGTGTTCTCGATCGCGCTCGTGCTGTTCGCCCTGTCCTCCTTGGCCAGCGCCCTCGCCCCCAACGTGTACCTCCTCATCTTGGCGCGGCTGGTGCAGGGGCTCGTCGGCGGTACGCTCAACGCCACGGCCTTCGGGCTCATCGGCGAAGCGTTTCCGCACAACCGGGCCCGCGCCATCGGGATGATCTCCTCGGTGCTGCCCATCGGCACGCTCCTGGGGCCCAACATCGGGGGGGTGATCGTGGAGCATCTGGGCTGGCGCTGGACGTTCGGGCTGAACTTCCCCGCGGGCCTGATCATCGCCCTGCTGGGGGTCGTGTTCTTGCCGCGAGCGGCGACCCGCCCGGCCGGAAACATCGATTTCCTGGGCGCCGGGCTGCTGGCCGCCGCGATCTCCAGCTTCATCTACGCCTTTACGGAGCTTTCCAAGCAGAACGCCAGCCCAAGCCCCGCCGTTCTCGTCGCCTGCCTTGTGCTCGCGGCGCTGGCGGGTGCGGCGTTCTTTCGCCGGGAACGGCGCATAACGAACCCGATCATCGACATGGAATTGCTGCTGCGCCGGGAATTCATCGCCACCAACGCCCTCAACTTCCTCTACGGCGTCACGCTCCTGGGCCTGTTCGCCTTCATCCCGCTCTATCTCCAGACCGCGTACGGCATGTCGCCCAGCCAGAGCGGCTTTCTCCTGACGCCGCGCGCGCTGGCGATGAGCGCCACCTCCGTTCTCGCCGCCATGATGCTCCCCCGCACTGGCTACCGCGCCCCGATCGCCATGGGGCTGACGGTCATGGGGATCGGCGCCATCATCCTCTCCCGCAGCCTGCACGAGCCCGTTCTGCTGGGGCTACAGTTCTCCGACTTCTTCTACACGGCTTCCGTAATGACCCTGATCGGGCTGTCTTACGGCATGGTGGGGCCCGCGCTCAACAACGCGGCGATCGAGCTGGCGCCCGACCGCATCGCCTCGATCAGCGGGCTGCGCGGCACGTTTCGTTCCCTGGGCGGGGCCGTGGGAACGGCCGTCATCGTACTGGTGACGACGCGGGCGGCGAGCATGGAACAGGGGCTGGAGATGGCGTTCCTGGGGCTGGGGATCGTCAGCGTCGCCACCGTCGTCCTTGTGCTGGGGATAGCTGACCCCTCCGCTCTGCGGGCGTGCCGGGCGGCGGAGGAGCGTGCCGCTGCGTCATCGGTTGGGAAGCGGTGACCTACCGTATGCCCGCGTAGAGCAGACGTAACCCCAGTACGGCGAGGGCCACGGTCAGCAACCGCACGATGCCCGTGCCCCTGAATTGCTGCGCCAGCCGCGCGCCCACTTGAGCGCCGGGAATGACGCCGATGGCCAGGAGAAGGGCGTGCACTAGGTCCGTGCTATCCAGATCGCCCCTGCCGAGATGGACCGCGCTTCCCGATGCGGAGGTGATCGCCAGCACAAACTGCGACGTCGCTATCGCGACGTGTACCGGGAAGTGCAGCAGCCTGATCATGATCGGCACGTGCACAACACCGCCGCCAATGCCAAGCAGGCTGGAGATGAATCCAATCAACACGCTAAAGGCGATGCCATGCCGGAGGTTGTAGGAGTAGCGATAGGCGCTGCCCCTTTCCTCCCCTGCCACGGTTCGCGTGATCACGGCATGTCCCCGGATCGCCGGTCGAATGGCCATCGCCCGTTCCGCCGCCCACCAGGTGTAGCCAGCGAGCGCAAGCAGCAGCAGGGCAAGCAGGATGTCGAACGTCCGCTGGGGAATGACGGCGACGGCGAATGCCCCCGCTATCGACCACGGCAGCGCTGCCGCGGCAAAGATGAGCCCGCTGAGATAGTCGATGCGCCGCAGGCGTGCGTAAGCCACGGACCCGGACGCCGCGTTGAAAAACACGACCAGGAGCGATAAAGACGTGAGGTGCGTGGGGGACAGGCGGGGATAGGAGAGGAGGAGCACCGGCACGAGGATGGAGCCTCCGCCCGCGCCGACCAGCGTGCCGTATGTTCCCACAAGGAACCCCAGCGGGATGAGCAGCAACTCAAGCGATGACAACGTCAACTCCCGGCTGAGTGTACCGCCAGAGACCGGCCCAGGGAATCCGTTCCGCCGGGAGGGGGCTTAGTTGCGCTGGCGGTAACGCGGGCGCTGCGCTGCGGAAAGGACGCGCTTGCGCAAACGCAGGCGGAGGGGGGTGACCTCCAGCGCCTCGTCGTCACGCATCCACTCCAGCGCCTGCTCCAGGGAGAGGTGGTGCACCGGCAACAGGCGAATCCCCTCCTCCGAGTTGGAGGCGCGCATGTTGGTCAGCTTCTTCTCTTTCGTGATGTTGAAGTCGATGTCCTCTTCGCGGGAGTTCTCTCCCACGATCATTCCTTCGTACACTTGCTCCCCCGGCTCCACGAACATCTCGCCTCGCTCCTGCGCGTTCTCGATCGAGTAGCCGGTCGCCCTGCCCGCGCGGTCCGCCACGAGCGCTCCGGAGGCGCGGTGGGGGATGTCCCCCTGCCAGGGCTCGTACCCATCGAACAGGTGGTTGAGCAGCCCCGTGCCACGCGTGTCCGTGAGGAACTGTCCCCGGAAGCCGATGAGCCCGCGCGAGGGGATGCGGAACTCAAGCCGCACCCGCCCGCTGCCGTGGTTCACCACGCTGGCCATGCGCCCTTTGCGTCCGGCTAGCTTCTGCGTTACCACGCCCACGAACTCTTCCGGGCAGTCGATGGTCAACTGCTCCATGGGCTCCTGCTTCTTCCCGTCCACGGTTTGGGTGATGACCTCCGGTTTACTCACGGTCAGCTCATTGCCCTCCCGACGCATCATCTCGATCAAGATCGCCATCTGGAGCTCGCCCCGCCCCGATACGCGAAACGTGTCCGCCGTGTCCCCCGCGTCCACGCGGAGGCTGACGTTGGTCAGGGTCTCCTTGTCCAGGCGCTCCTTGAGCATCCGCGCCGTCAGGAACTGCCCCTCCTTGCCGGAGAACGGCGAGTCGTTCAGGCCGAAGACCATGCTCACTGTAGGCTCATCGATAATGACGCGCTCCAACGGCTGCGGGTTGTCGATATCGGTGATCGTGTCGCCGATGCTGACGTCGCTGAATCCGGAGAGGGCTACGATGTCCCCCGGACCCGCCTCCGCGACCTCGATACGCTGCAATCCCTCGAACATGAACAGCGAGCTGACGCGGGTTCGCGCCACGCTCCCGTCCTGGCGCACCAGTCCGACATCGGACTTGGCTCGGACGGTGCCGTTGACCACCCTGCCGATGGCGAGCCGCCCGACGTAATCGGAGTAATCCAGGTTCAGCACCAGCATCTGCAGCGGCATCGCCGGATCGTAGCGGGGCGCCGGGATGGACCGGATGATCTCCTGGAACAGCGGTTCCAGCAGGTGGTCCTCCCCATCCGGCTCTAGCCGGCAGATGCCGGACTTGGCGATGGTGTAGAGCACCGGGAAGTCCAGCTGATCTTCGCTCGCGTCCAAGTCGATGAACAGGTCGAAGACCTCGTTCAGCACTTCCTGAGGGCGCGCGTCCTGGCGGTCGATCTTGTTGATGACGACGATGGGGGGGAGATCAAGCTCCAGCGCCTTCTTGAGGACGAAGCGGGTCTGGGGAAGCGGCCCCTCTGCTGCGTCGACGAGCAGGAGAACGCCATCAACCATCTTGAGCGTGCGCTCAACCTCCCCGCCGAAGTCGGCGTGGCCGGGCGTATCGACAATGTTGATCGTGTGATCGCCGAAATGGATGGCGGTGTTCTTGGCGAGGATGGTGATCCCCTTCTCCCGCTCCAGGTCGTTGGAGTCCATCACCCGCTCCACAACTGCCTGGTTCTCCCGAAAGACACCGCTTTGCCATAGCATGGCGTCCACCAGCGTGGTCTTGCCGTGGTCAACGTGGGCGATGATGGCGATGTTGCGCAGCTCTTCGCGCACAGCGGTTGCCCCGCTTACGAGCGTTGGGTTCGTTGGTAGCATCAGTTCCTCAGGTCGTATTCTGGCAGCCGGTCAGGCGCCGGCGACATAATCTATTACCAGCGTACCCGATCGCGGGCGTAGGTGCACGGCCACGGGCGGATCAGGCGCCGGCGAGCGTGCGTAGCAGGTCGTCCGCGGTGATGACCTCTGCCTGGCGAGGGAAGATCTTCTCTGTGAGGACGCGGTGCACCTCCGCATCGCCATCGGCGCAGCAATCGGCGATGATCGTGAGCTCGTAATCGGCGTCCGCCGCCGCCCGAACGGTGGACAGCACGACACCGCTGGTGGCGATGCCCATCAGGACGAGCGATGTGCGGTCGTTACCGCTCAGGATGAGATCGAGGTCCGAACCGCTAAACGCGCCCACCCGCTTCTTCGTCACGATGACTTCACCCGGCAGGGGCGCGACCGCGCGGTGGATAGCCGCGCCCTCCGTTCCTTCGCGCAGGCGTCCCGCCGCCTTCAGCCCGCTGAACATGCGGCTGCGCGGTCCCACCTCCGGGTACCCCTCCCGGAAGTGGATAACGACGTGGTACACCGGCAGGCCGGCGGTTCGCCATGCATCCACGACGCGGGCGGCGCGCTCAAACAGGGCCGGGTCCCGCTCCTCCTGCGGGGCGGCGATCTCGTTCTGGTAGTCCATGATCAGCAGCGCTGCCCGCTCCCGATCGATCCGCCAGGGTGCGTCCATCATCGTTCCCTTAGTATCCGATCTTGCGCAGAAAGCGGCGTATCTCCGCCGCCAGCGCTGCAGGGTTGTCGGTCTGGACGGAGTGCCCGGCGCCCGGCACCTCCACCCATTCGCCCCGCGGCAGCGACCCCGCCAGCTTTTGGGCGTCCTCGGCGAGGAGCACCTTGCTGCGTTCGCCGCGGAGCACCAGCGCGGGACAGCTGATCTTGCGGACGTCATCCCAGAGCTCCAACCGATTGGGGACGCGATTGCGCTCCGGCGACGGCTGCGCGTCGCGGCGGCGAAAGCGGTTGTCGTACTTCCAGACCCACTTGCCGCTGGGAAGCTGGCGCAGGTTGTGGGGCATCCGGGAGGCGGAGACCTCTCGCGGGCGCTGGGGGTTGTGGGCGCGGGTGACATCGATGGCCTGATCGATGGAGTCGTATTCCACGTCCATTTGCGATTGTATGATGGTTCGGATCTGGTTCACCCCCTCCGGCCGGATCTCCGGGCCGACATCGACGATGATCAGCCCTGCCAGGGTCGTATAGTGATGGTCCCCCGCGTAGGCGATGCTAGTGCTCCCCCCCATCGACATGCCGGCAAGGACGAATCGCCCCAGGCCGACGCGCTGAAACAACCCCGCCACCTCCCGCGCCGTGTTCTGGGGCGTGTACATCCCATCCTCAGACCAGGCGCTATCGCCGTGACCCGGCAGGTCCACGGACAGGACGTGATAGTCCAGACGAAGCGCCAGTGCTACCAGGTCCCAGCTGTGGGCGTTCTGTCCGCCGCCGTGCAGGAAGACCAGCGGGGGCAGTCCCTCCGTTCCCCAATCAAGGTAGTGCAGCCGGAGCTCATCCCCCTGCTCGAACCGATCCAGCGGTTCGACGAACTCCGTGACCGGCACACCGAAGTACCGGGCTGCGACGGCGATAGCCGGTTCATCACTCATCTGCTCTCCGCTCCCGTCCGGGTTCCGCGCTGGTGAGTCGCGGTCCCAGCGGCATTGTAGTAAATGTGGCGGCGGATCAGCTAGCCCGGCAGGGATCGCTTAATGTCGCAGTTGACAGCGGGCGCGCGCGGGATCGATCCTCGTTCCGATGTGCTCACGCCTCCGGAAGCGCCCTGAAGGAGCAACCAATGACCGATGCTCGTACCACATTCCGTATCCCGGCGGAAAAGCTTGTCGCTCGCTGTGACCCGGCCTCCCTCCCGTTCCAGACCACCGCGGATGTCGAACCGCTGGAGGGGGTGCTGGGCCAGGAGCGGGCCGTTCGCGCCATCGAGTTCGGGCTTGGGGTAGAGGGGCAGGGGTACAACCTCTACGTCTCCGGGCCGGACGGCATCGGCAAGTCGTCGCTGGTGGAGGCGTTCCTTCGCCAGAAGGCGATGAGCATGCCCGCCCCCCCGGACTGGGTGTACGTGCATAACTTCACCGATCCCGATCATCCGGTGGGCATCGCGCTGGAGGCGGGGAGAGGCCGCGAGTTCGCGATTGAGGTGAAACGCGCCGTCGAGTCCGCTATTCGCGTCCTGCGCCAGACGTTTGAATCGGAGTCCTACGTTCACCAGCGGCAGGAGCTGGATCAGGATCTGGATCGTCAGCGCGCGGAAGTGCTGGAGGCGCTGGGAAAAGCGGCGGAAGCGACGAGCGTGGTGCTTCAGTTCACGCCGGCGGGGATCGTGCCGGTCCCCGCCATCAACGGCAAGGCGATCACCCCGGACCAGTATCAGGTGCTCCCACCCCAGTCCCAGGAGCGGCTAAGGGAAGCGATGCAACGCGCGGGCGGGCTGATCCAGGAAACAATGCTGACCGTGCGCAGGCTGGAGCGGGCGGCGCGGGAGAAAGTCGATCAGTTGGACACCCAGGTGGCGGCGTTCGCGATTGACCACCTGCTCGATCCGCTGTGGGAGGGCTACGGCAGACATGCGGAGATCGCAGAGTTCCTCAAGTCCGCCCGCAACGATATCATCGCCCAGCGCGATACGTTCCTCCGCGCGCCTGAAGCGCCCCCCGGCGCCCCAGCCGCCATTCAGCAGGCGCAATCGTCCCCCCTGCGCCGCTATGAGGTGAACGTGGTTGTCACCAATGATCCCGCGGGGGGAGCGCCCGTTATCAACGAGACGCACCCCACCTATTACAACCTAGTGGGCCGGATCGAGTACACCGGCATGTTCGGCACAATGGTGACGGACCACATGCAGGTGAAGCCGGGCGCGCTGGCGCGGGCAAACGGCGGCTTCTTGGTCCTTCGCCTGCGCGACCTCTTCTCCGGAGCCCTCAGCTACGACGCGCTCAAGCGGGCGCTGATGTGCCGGGAGATCGCGATCGAGAACATTCAGGAATCGCTGGGCATGGTTCCCACAACCGGCCTCCGCCCTGAGCCGATTCCGCTCGATACGAAGGTCGTCATCATCGGCGACCCACAGATGTATTCCCTCCTGTATCGCCAGGACCCGGATTTTCGCGAGTTGTTCCGTGTGAAGGCGGAATTCGAGCCGGACTTTCCCCGGTCGGCCGATCGCATCGGCGGGCTGGTCGCATTTATCCGCCGCCAGTCGGACCGCCGGGGGCTGCGCGCCTTCAGCGTGGCTGCCGTGGCGCTGTTGGTGGAGCACTCCGCCCGCCTGGTGGAGGACCAGTCGAGGCTCTCCGCCAACCTCTCCGATCTGCTCGATGTCCTGATCCAGGCGGACTACTGGGCCGGCGTGGCGGGCGAGACGATCGTCGGGCCGGAGCACGTGGAGCGCGCGATCGAGGAGGGGGTGTACCGCTCCTCCCTGCTGCGCGACCGGATCGAACAGCTCATCGACGAAGGATCGATCTTCATCGACACGACGGGAGCGCGGGTGGGGCAGGTGAACGCCCTTTCCATCTATGACCTGGGCGATACGGTGTTCGGCCGGCCATCGCGCATCACCTGCACCGCCTCCGCCGGCCGCGGCACCATCGTCAACGTGGAACGAGAGACCGGCATGGCTGGCCAGATCCACAACAAGGGCTTTCTTATCCTCCGCGGCTACCTGGCGCACCGCTTCGGACAGGAGCAGGCGATGGCTATCAGCGCCAGCCTCACCTTTGAGCAACTCTATGGGGAGATCGACGGCGATTCCGCCTCGTCGACGGAGCTCTATGCCATCCTCTCCGCCCTCAGCGGTGTACCGCTGGCCCAGGGCATCGCCGTTACGGGGTCGGTGAATCAGCTGGGAGAGGTGCAGCCCATCGGCGGCGCCACCCACAAGATCGAGGGCTTCTACGAGGTCTGCCGTGCCCGCGGGCTGGACGGAACGCAGGGCGTCATGATCCCGAAGACAAACGTGAAAAACGTGGTGCTTCGGCCGGAGGTGTCGCAGGCCGTGGCGGAGGGCCGCTTCCACGTCTGGGCCGTCGGGACGATCGAGGAGGGCATCGAAGTGCTGACCGGCGTCGCCGCCGGTGAACGCGATGGGGACGGCCGGTTCGCGGAGGGAACGGTGTTCGCCCGCGTGGAGGCGCAGCTCGCCACCTATGCTGCGGCGCTCTCCCGTGCCGATGGCGCCGCCGCGGAAGCGGTGCACATCGTTTCGCCGGAGCCGCGCCCGGCGACGCCGCCCGGCGTGCCGCCGGAGCCCCCGCCCGGCCCGCCCATCCGGACATGACCTAGCCGGATGCGCCCGGCAGGGGAGTGGCGGTGACGTCCATGCCCTCCGCCTGGGCCTCCGGCTGCACCCGCCGTATGAGCAGAAAGAACAGGACCGCTCCCGCCAGGGAGATCAGGGCCGCAAAGCGGAACACGGTGGTGAGGCCGAAGACGGAGACGATGGCCGCACCCAGCAAGGAACCGCCGAGGAACCCGATCGATGACACCATCTGGCTCATCCCCATGATCGATCCCATGCCCACACGCCGGCCTATCGTCACGAAAATGGCGTTCTGCGCCGGGAGCAGCATCGCCTCCGCCGTGCCGATGAGCACGTACAGTGCCAGCAGCCAGGGCAGGAGGCGCACGGACCCTCCCGGCAGCGGCAGCTCCGCCACGGCGTGGGAGATGTCCGGGATGAAGAACTGCCCGATGGCTGCCACGATAAGCCCGATGAGCACGAGCCGGACGCGGTCCGTGCGGTCGGCCAGCTGCCCAAACAGCGGCTGGAACAGCGCACCGACGAGCGAACGCGCTGCCAGCAGGATGCCGACGAAGGTTGTGCTGTTAAAGTTCAGGCCATCGCTTCCCACGATGTAGACGGCGAGGAACGCCCCGGACACCGACATGGAGAGCGACTGAACTAGCGCCAGGGCCGCTGTCGCCTGCACGGCCGCCAGCCGGATCAGCCGGCCCAGGGGGAGACTGGCCACATCGCTTCCCCCACGCGCCACCGGCGCCTTTCCGGGGAGGAACAGGAGGACCACCAGCCCGGCGCTGGCCAGCAGCGTCGCCATGATCGCGAAGGCAGCATCGAATCCCAGCGCATCCTTGACGCCGCCGCCAAGGAGCGGTCCGATGCCGAACCCCGCTATCTGGGCGACAGAGAACGCCCCCATGAATGAACCTTCCTGCGCCCTGGGGGCCAGCAGCCCCACGTAGGCCATCGTCATCGGGAAGATGAAGGCGATGCCGCATCCGGCCAGCAGCCGGAACCCGATTACCAGCTCCCAGCGGTCCGCCAGCAGGTAGCCAAAGCCGGAGATGGAATAGACGGCGAACCCGGCGACGATGAACCACTTTAGCCCGAAGCGGTCGCCCATCCTGCCGATGAACGGTGAGGTGAGCATCTGGGCCACGGCGACGCCGGAGAAGGAGAGCGCGACCGCGACCGCAGGTCCACCCAGCTCATCGCGCACATAGATCGGGAGCAGGGGGGAGACCATGCCGATACCGGACATCGTGATCAGCATCGCGATCCAGAGGACCACGAACTCACGCGAGAACATCAGCCTGCCTCCGCCGTTTCCCAACCGGGCCGCGCCGGACGAAATCTGGCCCCACTATAGTCGCTCCCACGCGGCCGCGGAATGCGTTAGTGGGACGCCGCTTCACAAGCGGGAGGGCTTGACGCATACTTGGGAACGCCCCGAACCGAGGGGTTAGGGTATCCGGGAAGGAGTGCGGCAATGAGCGAAATCAAGATTGGAGACACCGCTCCTGACTTCGAGACGGTGGACGACACCGGCAAAAAGGTAAAGCTGAGCGATTACCGCGGCAAGCGGGTGGTGCTCTACTTCTACCCCAAGGATGACACCCCAGGCTGCACCATTCAGGCCTGCGGCTTCCGGGACAACTACACGCTCATCGCTGATAAGAACGCCATCGTGCTGGGTGTTAGCCCGGACGATGTCGAGTCGCATCAGCAGTTCAAGCAGAAGTTCGAGCTACCCTTCCCCCTGCTGGTGGATGTGGAGCATGGCATCTGTGATACGTACGGCGTGTGGGGCGAACGGACGTATAACGACCGCACCTTCATGGGCGTGCACCGCAGCCACTTCGTCATCGGTGAGGACGGGAAGGTGATCGACGTCCAATACGACGTCAAGCCCGCGGACAGCATCGAACTTTCGATCAAGACCCTGTAGGAACGGGATAGTCCGCGCAGTGGAGGAGGAGTCGGCATAGAACGCCGGATTTCAACGTCCTCGCCATCGTGGCGGCGTTCGTCTCCTGGTCCGGGGCGACAAGCGTTGGCGAAGGGGCGTTCATCGGCGTCATCGTGGCCGTAGGCTTTCTCGCCACCACCGCGGTGAACATGGTGCTGTTCGAGCGCCGGTCGCTCGAACTCTATTTCATCAACACTGGCTACTCGCTGATCAGCTTGGCCGTGCAAGGAGGGATCCTGGCGAGCTGGTCCTGACGGTTCCCAGGACCATGACGAAGAGAGGGGACCCAAACGGGGTCCCCTCTCTTCGTCATGGCTGTGTCCTGGTGGTTATGTCTCTACCGGCTCCCGCCAATCGGCGGCACGAACCACCTGCTGCTCCAGCAGCGTCGCGATCTGGGCATCGGTCCTGCCGATCTCCCGCAGGATGGCGGCCGTGTTCTGGCCGATGACCGGCGCCGGACGGGCGTGCCGCTCCGTGGATCGCCCGAACCGGATGGTGTGGCCAGTCTCCCAGATCGTCCCCAGCTCCGGGTGGTTCTCCAGCACGACCACGCCCAGATCGTGCAGTTGGGGCTCAACGAGCAAGCGCTGCTGATCCAGCGGCGTCGGCACCGTGCAGGGCACGCCCTCCGCATCCAGCCGGCGCTGCGCCTCCAGCGTCGTCATGCCGGCGAAGGCCGCATCCAGCGCCGCGCTGATCGCGCTTGCGCCCATGCGCTCCCCGCGAGCCTCCGCGTAGCTTTTCCAGGGCAGAGCGGCGTCGGCCAGGGCCCGGCGCACGCCCTGCCACTCCTGCTCGCAGTAGCAGGCCAGCGTGATCCAGCCGGTGCTCGTCTGGTACAGCGCGTTCGTGGGGGCGTGGCCGCGTTGTTTGGAGTCGAGGGGGAAGGTCTCCGAGACCTTGTCACCCTCGATGAAGATGTCCGAGCACGCCAGCAGCCCCGCCCCGATCTGGGGCACTTCAAAGTACTGCCCCTTGCCGCTGCGTTCCCGCTCCGCCAGCGCCGCCAGCACCATGACCGCAGAGGTGAGGCCGCAGCCGATGTCCATGTGGGAGAGGTACATCATTGGCGGGTTGCCTTCCCCGGCCGTGCGGTTGAGCAGGCCCGTGGCGGCAGAATGGAGCGGCTCGAAGGCGGGGAGGTGGGACCATGGGCCGGCGTTGCCGTAGCCGGAGGAGTGGCAGTAGATGATGCGCGGGTTGATTGTGCTCAGCGTCTCGTAATCGATGGCGAGGCGAGTCGTCGCCCCGGCGCGCATGTTGTGGTGGACAATGTCGGCGCGGCGGACCAGCTCATACACGGCCTCTCGCCCCTCCTCCGTCTTCAGGTTGACGGAGAGGCTTTCCTTGCCCCGGTGAGCGGAGAGGAAGCTGCTGTTGGGCCCGCGCATCGGGTCGCCGCTCAGCTCCTCGATCTTGATCACGCGTGCGCCCAGATCGGCCAGCATCCGGAGCGAGAACGGCCCGGCGATGAAGAACCCGAAGTCCAACACCAGCACGCCATCCAGCGGCCCCACCTTCTTCGTGGAGGCGGCCGCGTTCGGGTGCCGTCCGTTGCTGCCCGGCGCCGGCGCGCCGAGAAGCGCGGCCGTGTGCTCGCCGGGCTTCGGCGTTCGCCGGTCGATCTCGATCTGGGTGCGGCTGAAGCGCGCCACCTTGCCCAGCTGGCGGATGCCTTCCGGGGAGATGTCGATCTGCTCATTGACGCGGAGCTGCTCCAGCCAGAGTGAGTCTCCTGGCGGGTTGGCGATCTGGCAGGGGACGTCCGCCGCGCACAGCGCGTCGAACCATTCCTGCGCCGGACGCGTTTTGTACTTCTTCCTCAGGTAGTCCCACATCTCCTCCGCCACCGCCGGCTCCAGCTGAGCCACCGGGGAAGTGATAGTGGGATCCACCAGGTCGGGACGCTCCACGATCTCCATCATCCGGTCGAAGGCGCCCCGCGAATACGTGTGCGTCTGCACCCACTTCCCATCGCCACACTCGAACAGCGATACGACGGCGCGGGTGGTGCCCAGCACGTTCCCCCGCATGCGCGGCGATGGCATGGCCACCACCTTGTCGCCGCCGCCCCAGCGGCCGGCGGACAGGATGGCCATGCCATCGAGGAGGGACGTGGTGATCGCCTGCCCCTTCCCCGTGTGCTCCCGCTCGTACAGCGCGCCCAGTACGCCGATCTGGATCAGCCAGGCCGCCCCGTAGGCCGCGTGTGGCCAGCCGAGGAAGATCGGCCCGTCCCGGTGGCCCGCCTGGACATCCTGAAAACCGAACTTGCTCTCGATCAGCTCGCCGTACACGGGCTGTCCCAGGCGCGGCCCGTTGGTCGCGTCGGCCACGGCTTCCGGGTTCGCCGTGAGCACGCACAGGATCTGACGCTCGTTCGCTTCCCAGCCGTCCAGCAGCCCAGCAGGCTTCGCGGTCCAGGGGTGCGCCGTGTCCAGGACAATATCGGCGGAGTCGCGGAGCCGGGCCCAGGAGCCGTCCCGTACCTGCTCCGGGCCCACGATGACGCTCTTCTGCCCCCGCAGCCAGACGCGCGATGCGGCCAGCGTCCGCAGCGGATCGCCGCCCTGCGGCTCCACGCGGATCACCTCCGCGCCAAGGTCGGCGAAGATCATCCCCGCCACGGCGGTCGCGGGCGACCGCTCGGAACAATCGATGACGCGGATGCCTGTGAGTGGACCAGCCATAAGAGAACTCCCTCCATCTCGAAGAAACATGGGTAGACGCCGTACGCGGCTATGCGCCACCGATGATACGCCACCGGGGCAATGCTCCGCACGGCGCTCCCTTGACTCCCTGCCGCAATGTGCAACAATGTGACCCCCGAACGCCAGCAAAGCAAGGAGGACTGACATGGCACTGCGACTTGGGGACGAGGCGCCGGACTTCGTCCAGGAATCTACCGTCGGAACGATCGATTTCCACAAGTGGAAGGAAAACAGCTGGGCCGTGCTGTTCTCCCACCCCGCCGATTTCACCCCCGTGTGCACCACGGAGCTGGGGACGGTGGCGAAGCTCAAGCCGGAGTTCGATAAGCGCAACATCAAGGCGATCGGCCTGAGCGTCGACCCGCTCGATTCACACCGGGCCTGGGTGAGCGATATCGAGGAAACGCAGAACACCAAGCTCAATTTCCCCATCGTGGCCGACGGCGACCGCAAGGTATCGATGCTGTATGACATGATCCACCCCGAGGCCAACGCCACCCTTACTGTGCGGTCCGTGTTCATCATCGACCCGAACAATAAAGTGCGGCTGATGCTGACCTACCCGGCGTCCGCCGGCCGTAACTTCCAGGAGTTGCTACGCGTCATCGATTCCCTCCAGTTGACCGACCGCTACAAGGTGGCGACGCCCGCCGATTGGAAGCAGGGAGATGACGTCGTCATCGTGCCCGCCGTCTCCGACGCCGACGCGAAGCAGATGTTCCCCAAGGGCTTCAAGGCCATAAAGCCGTACCTACGGATTACCCCGCAGCCGGACAAGTAGCCGCCAACCACGGCACGTCCCGGCAAGGGTGGCTGAACCCGGCGAGCCCCTTTCCGGGTTCAGCGTGTGAGGCGTTGGTAATCCGGCGGCCGGGGGTGTACAGTCACCCACTCAACAAACAGAGGGAAAGGAGATGCGCATGGGATACGATCTCGCTCGCATGCGTGACATGAGCGGCAAGGTCGCGATCGTCGGTGTGGGGGACACGGATTACCACGCCGATTACGCCGCGGCCCGCGTGAAGGACCCCAACTACCACTTCCTCGATTCGGAAGGGCTGGCGATGAAGGCCTTTTATCGCGCCCTTGAGGACAGCGGCCTCAAGAAAGAGGACATCGATGGGCTGGGCGTGAGCGGCCCCGTTATCCACGAGCGGATGGCGGAGCTGCTGGGAATCCAGCCCAAGCTGAACACCAGCGGCTCCATCTGGGACACGATGTCCGCCGCGGTCAACGCGATCTACAGCGGCCAGTGCGAGACCGTTGCGCTGGTCTACGGGCTGGCCCAGCGCTCGATGGGCGTCCGCTATGGCGGGGCCCAGATTCGCGGCGGCCCGATGTCTTACTACTACTACCACCCCTGGGGCTGGAGCTCGCAGGGCGCGCACTGGGCCCTCATGTTCAAGCACCACCAGCTGAAGTACGGCAGCACGGAGGAGCAGCTGGGCGCGGTCGCGGTGACCATCCGCAACCACGCCACGCTCAACCCCAACGCCGTCATGCATGACCGGCCGATGACGCTGGACGACTATATGCAGTCCCGCTACGTCTGCCGTCCCCTCCACCTGTTCGACTACTGCCTGGTGAACGATGGCGGCGTCTGCATCATCCTGCGTCGCGCCGACAAGGCGAAGGACCTTCCCCACGCACCCGTCCTCGTCGATGGCTACGGCGTCACCACCGGGGGCAAGGACAACACCCAGATGCAGTGGCTGGTGGAGGACATGTTTTACACCTACCTCAGCACCTCCGGGAAGCAGGCGTTCGATATGGCGGGCATGAGCCCGAAGGACATCGACCACCTGCAGCCGTATGACGCGGCCACCGTGCACGTCCCGATCTACCTGGAGGGGTTCGGCTTCACCAAGCAGGGCGAGGGCCTGGAGTTTTGCCAGGATGGACGGATCGGCCTGGGCGGGGAGCTGCCGGTGAACACGAGCGGCGGCATGATGTCGGAGTCTTACATGATGGGCTGGAACCACGTGGTGGAGGCGGTGCGCCAGCTTCGCCATGAGGCGGGAGCGCGCCAGGTGAAGGACGTTGAGACATCGATGTTCTGCCACTGCAGCATGATTGGGGCGTACCCCTTTATCTTCCGGCGGGGAGCGTAGCGATGGCACAGAAGCGACCGGATCGAACGCTGGGGGGCGTCCACGACACCTTCTGGCAGTACTGCAATCAGGGGGAGCTTCGACTCCAGAGCTGCTCTCGCTGCAACCGCACCTTCTGGCCACCGATGCCCGTGTGCGACACCTGCGGCACGTTTGACCTTGAGTGGAAGCCGCTGTCCGGACGGGGCAAGGTGGTCAGTTTCTGCACGTTTGAGCGGCAGTACTACGATGAACTGCCGCCCCCCGTGGATTGCATCGTGGTGAAGCTGGAGGAAGGCCCCCAGTTCCTGAGCAACCCGCAGGGCTTCACCTGGAAGGACATCTCCTTCGAGCTGCCGGTGAAGCTGACCTTTATCGATTGCGAGGACGCGGCCGGCCCCTTCAAGCTCCCCGTCTTCGAGCGGGCGTAGCTGGGGAGGGATGCGAGATCTCTTAACCATGTAATGGGAGGGCAAATGGACGACGGGGCGAGGGAGAGGTCACGTTCAGCATACCGCTGAACCCGTTTCGCCAGGCGCGCGACCGCACGCTCGCGGCCGGTACGGTCACGACGGTAGCTTTTGTCCAGATACTCATGACATGGCTAGGCGTATTGGCAATGGGGCTCGCGTCAGCCGTCTTATGGTGGGTTGCTGACCAACTCGGACGCATTCACTGGATTGTTTCGCTTCCGGTTCTGATCCCGGCTTTGATTTTCGGTCTCTACGCGACGTTTTACTTACTCTGGGCGATTCTGCAGACCGTCCTCATCATCCTCGCCGCACTCTGGTGGATGTTGCGCGCTATCGCTGGGCGGGCTGACTAAGTCGCGCGGCCGGGCTAGATGATGCCCTCTTCGGCCAGATCGCGGACCTGCTGCGATGACATGCCCAGCAGCTCCCCGAACACGTACTCGTTGTCCTCGCCGTAGCAGGGCGCTCCCCGGTCGATGTCGCCGCCCATGAAGGGGGGCGTCCCGCTCATCTTCACGGGCACCTCCCTCACCGGCCACCGGCCCATCTCGGTCTGGTCCAGCTCGGTGAGCCAGTTGAGCGCCGCCAGTTGCGGATCGCTCTCGCAGCGGTCCTCCGCGTCCTGGCACACCCCTGCGGCGATGCCGGCCCCCTGTAGCCGGTGCATGACGGCGTAGCGTTCCTGCGTGGACGTCCAACCCTCCAGGGCGGCATCCAGCGCGTCCTGGTTGGCGACGCGGTCCTTCAACGTGCGGAAGCGCGGATCGGAGCGCCATTCCGGGTGAGCCGCCACCGCGCAGAGCGCCTCCCACTCGCTCTCCGTGAAGCAGGCGATCGTGACCCAGCGATCGGCGCCCTCGCAGCGGTACGCCCCGTGCGGCGCCGCCGCCTTGTGCGGGGAGCGGTTGCCGGTGCGATGCCACTCCCTTCCGTTCGCCGCCCAGTCCAGCATGGTCACGCCGTTCAGGAAAATGCCGCCCTCCGCGTGGGCGGAATCGATCCACTGGCCCTTGCCGGTGCGCGCCTTGTAGTTCAGCGCCGTCAGCATGGCGGCGGCAAGGTTGAAGGCGCCGAACCAGTCCATGAACACGTAGCCCCAGCCCACCGGCGGGGCGGGCTCCGGCAGCCCGGCCATCTCCAGCACCCCGGCCATCGCGGCGGAAAGCATATCGAACGAGCGGTACTTGCCGTAGATGCCGCTCTGCCCGAATCCGGACTGTTGCGCGTAGATGATGTCCGGCTTCAGCTCCTTCATCACGCCGTAGCCCAGACCCCAGCTTGCCATGACGCCGGGGGAGAAGCCTTCGACGACGATGTCTGACGTGGCGATGAGCCGCTTCGCGATCTCCAACCCCTTCGGGTTGCGCACGTTGAGGGAGATGCCGCGCTGGCCGGCGTGCCAGTCGTTGAACTCGCCGTTGTGGTTATTGGTGCTCAGGTCCGGCGGCACCGGCCCCGTCGCGTTCCTGCGCGCTTCCCGCCCGCCGACGGGCAAGTGCCCCCAGAATGCGCCGGTACGAAGATCGGGCGCGCCCTTCCACTCCACCTTGATGTTCTCCGCCCCCAGCGCGGAGAGATAACGCGGCGCCCCGCCCGATGCCAGCCACCAGGTGAAATCGAGGATACGCACGCCGTGCAGGGCGAAGGGCTTGCCCAGCCGGGAGCGGCGCTGGTCCGCCGTCGGGCGCACCTCGATGCGCACGGCCCGGCGTGGCAGGCCCGCCATCACCTCCGCCGTGTGCTCGCCGATGTGGGGCGCGCGCGGCCCTATGCGCCATGTGGTGGTGTCGGAGGCCCACTTGGCCACGGGGTAGGGGAACGTCCGGCCCAGGTCCTCGTGCTCCACATCCGCAATCGTTCCCCGCTTCCGCCAGTGTTCATCGAGCGCGTTCTCGTGGGCGTGCCGTACCGGCCCCCAGAGGAAGCCGTTCTCCTGTGCTTCCTGCCAGGGCACGTCCGCCGCCGTGTACTTGCCGACGAGCCGGGCGATCGCTTCCCGCACGTGGGCGCTCATCTCCGGGTCCGCCTGCAGGGAACGGTCGCCCATCACCTGGTAGCGCTCATCACGCAGGTCGGCGGCGCTCTTGTGGCCGTCCATGAAGTCTACGAACTTGTCCCAGTTCGTCTTCACTCCCACGGTCGGGGGAGAGGCCAAGAACAGCCTGCCGTCCTTGGAGGGGGCGAGCTGGGCGAAGGGGGCGCGGGAGAGCTTGGAGCGGTTGAACACCCAGCGCAGTAGATCGGGCGAGGTATTGCAGGCCACCGCCTGGTGCACGGGGCAGGTCACGTACTGGCCCTCACCCGTCTCCCGGCGGTGGAGCAGCGCCCCCAGCACGCCGATGAGCAGCAGCTCCCCCGCGATGTGGTAGGCGTGCCACGCCTGCGGGGCGATGGGCGGCAGCTCATACGTGCCGTCCGGCCGGGGGGCGTAGCCCGTGAACATCATGGGGCCGCCCATCGCCAGGTGAACCAGGTCGCTCCCCTTGTAGTCAGCCCACGGCCCTTCGTCGCCGAAGGGAGATACGCGGGCGATGATCAGGTTGGGGTAGCGTTGTTGCAGCGCCTCCCTGCCCAGACCAAGCCCTTCCAGATAGCCCCGCTGCGTCGATTCCAGGAAAACGTCAGCGGTGGCCAGCAGGTCCAGGAATTGCTGGTTGCCCGGCCCCGTCTCGATATCGATGACGGCCGATTTCTTTCCCAGGTTGTAGTGCCAGAAGTAGAGGGAGCCCTCAGGGTCTTCCCGGTCCTGATAGAACGGCCCGATGCGACGGGTAGGGCTGCCCTGCGGCGGTTCGACCTTGATCACATCGGCGCCCAGCCCGGAAAGCACCCGGCCGCAGTACTCCGCCTGCTCATCGGCCAGCTCAATAACACGGATATCGGACAAGGGGGTGTCCGGTCGCATCTCCACTTCTGGCATCGCGCTGCTCCCTTCGCTGGCACGAACGCTCGTGGGCGGGAAAGGTAGATAGCGTATACCGCGTGACCGCACTTCGCCAGTGGCAGGGGAGCCGCCGCGGTGGTATAACCTACAGGCTTTCCGTGTCCAGTCCGGTGCTGGCGAGCGAACAGGGGGAGATGATGAAAGCGTTACTTATCGGTGGTACGGCGGCGAGCGGCCCGCACATCGTTCGGGAGCTGCAAAAGCGCGACTACGACGTGACCATGTACCACCGTGGCGTGCACGAAGTTCCCGAGCCGGAGCTCGAGAAGATCGAGCACATCCACGGGGAGCCGCACTTCGTCGAGACGATCGATAAAGACCTCGGCGATCGGAAGTGGGACCTCGTCGTCGCCACCTACGGCCGCCTGCGCTACCTCGCCGATGCCCTGGTGGGCAAGACCCCCCACCTGGTGACCGTGGGTGGCTTTCCTGTGATGAAGGGCTGGATGCACATCCGCGATGAGCACTGGGCCGAACACGCCGGTGAGGTGGTGAACCCGGGACCGGAGGACACCCCGTACGAGGACCCCGGCGTCGATCACTTCGTGGACCGCATGATCGAGACGGAGAAGACGATCATCGGTCACCACAACGCCGGTGACTACATCGCGACGCACTTCCGCTACCCCGGCGTCTACGGGCCGTACGGCATCGGCGATGGGTTCGAGTGGCCGGTGATCAAGCGTGTCCTGGATGGCCGGAAGCAGTTCATCATTCAGGATAGCGGGCAGGTGCTGTTCACCCGTTGCGCCGCGCCCAACGCCGCCCACTCTATCGCCATCGCCATCGATCAGCCCACGATCGCGGGCGGGCAGATCTACCACATCGGGGACGACGCCCAGTACACCCGCAGGCAGTGGGTGGAGATGGTGGCGAAGGCGATGAACCACGAATTCGAGTTCGTGGACATCCCCTACAGCATCATTCCTCCTGGAAACACCCTCATTACCGGGAGCGGAGCGGGCGGGCGCTATCACCGGCTCATGGACACCTTCAAGATTCGCCATCAGCTCGGCTACCGGGACGTCGTCAGCGCGGAGGACTGGCTGAAGCACTCCGTGCGGTGGGTGCTCCAGAACCGGCCCGATGGGCAGCCCGGTTGGGATCCCGGCAACCGTTTCGATTACGAGGAGGAGGACCGGCTCATCGCCTGGTGGAAGGGTGTGCAGGAAGTGGCGCCCCGGTCCGTCGGCGAGCGTTCCGCCTTCCGCCACCCTTACGCCCACCCCAAGACGCCGGGCGATCTTCAGTAACAGGGAGCTGAACCGGCGCCGTTAGCTGTCGTCAGGAATGAGGTCGCCCCAGCGCTCCTCGACGCGCCGTACCTTGAACAGGATGACCGCGCCCACCCAGGTCAAGAGGAAGACGAGGACGATGCCGTAGCCAAGCGTCTCAAAGTCCAGCCTGTCCAGCCAGCTGAAGAACCGATTCTCGATATTCAGCTGCGACCGGATCACCTGAAGGTACTGCACGGTCCCCACCGTCAAAGCGACGAAGATGGAGAGCGCCGTGGTCGTCAGGTTGTAGTAGACCTTACGCAGCGGGTTGGTGAACGCCCAGCGGTACGCCTTGGACATGAATACCCCGTCCGTCGTATCCATTAAGGTCATGCCCGCCGTGAACAAGAGGGGCAGCGCCAGGATGCCGAGCACGGGCAGGTGACCTTCCACAGAGCTGGTGGTGGTGGAGGCCGCGCCCGCCGTTACGGCCAGGAGCCCCACCTCTGTCGCCGTGTCGAACCCGAGCCCGAAGAGTACCCCCAGCGGGTACATGTGCCAGCTCTTGGTGATGGCATTGCGGAGGCGGCTGCCCAGGAGGCGATTCATGAACCCGCGCTGAACCAGTAGGTCTTCCAGGCGCTCCCGGTTGTACCGCCCCTTTCGCATCTCCTGGTAGACGCGGTAGATCCCCCAGAAGACGATGAGGTTCAGTATCCCGACCGCCCACAGGAACGTGCCGGAGACCGTTCCGCCGATATCGCCGCCCACCTCGCCCAGCACATCCATCCGCCCCTCGATCGCCCGGGTCGATAGCGCCAGGCCGAGGCAGAGGAGGAAGACGATGGTGGAATGCCCCAGGGAGAAGAATAGACCCACGCTCAGGGGGCGCCCACCGCGCTGAAGCATGAGTCGTGTCGTGTCGTCCACCGCCGATATGTGGTCGGCATCGAAGGCGTGGCGCAGCCCGAACCCGTAGGCCAGCGCCCCGGCGCCGGCGTACACCGGGCCAAAGCTGCCGGCGTAGGCGAAGAACAGCCCCCAGCCCGCCAGGTGGAGGAGGGCGATGAACCCGTACATAACGAAGAGCTGGCCGTTCTCCGCCCGGGAGAATGGCCAGCGCCCGCCGGAGCCATCGCCCGATCGCTCCGTCATGCCGGGCCGCTCTCATTCTGGTTTGCCTCTCGGCATTCCGCGCACAGGCCAAAGATGGCGAAGTGATCGATGTCCGGGTGGAACCCGGTCTCCCGCAGGATCCCGGAAGCAAGCTCGGTGAAGTGGTCGTGGTCCAGCAGGGTTACCTGGTCGCACTTGCGGCAGATCAGGTGATGGTGCGGCTCCGGCCCCAGCCACTCGAACGTGGCGTTTTCCCCGCCCATCTGCGTCTCCGTCACCAGGTGCAGATCCTTCAGCACGCTCAGGGTCCGGTACACCGTGGAGATATCGACGTAGGGATAGGACCGCTGCACCCTTTCAAGAATGTCGGAGGCGGAGATGTGGCCCGCGGCGTGGCGGAGGGAGGAGAGGATGAGCATGCGCTGCGGCGTGATGCGGTGGCCGTGGTCACGCAGCACCGTAGTGGTCTCCGCTTCGCAGCTCATCGACCGGTCCTTTCTGCAACTCATTGCAATAGCCCATACCATACAACTACGGGAGGGACGCGTAAAGAGGTTCTCCCGTCCCGCGCTGTGCTATAGTCCCTTCGCCCATACTGATTCAGGAGACGAAACCATGACGTATGAAGGGATGCTTGCCGAAACACTCGTTGTCCGCGGCCACGGCGGTGACGAGATCGAGGCCTACTATGCGCGGCCGCTGGGCGCCGGGCCGTACCCCGGCGTGGTGGTGATCCACCACATGCCGGGCTGGGACGAGTGGACGCGCGAAGTGGCGCGGAAATTCGCGCAGCACGGCTACGCCGCCATCGCCCCGCACCTGTATTCACGCTCCGGTCCGGGCAGCCCGGACGATGTCGCCGCCCGCGCCCGCGCCGAGGGCGGTGTGGCCGATGACCAGGTCGTGGGCGATGTGGGGGGCTGTGCCCGCTTCCTGCGCGCCCAGCCCTACGCCAACGGCAAGGTCGGCGTCATCGGCTTCTGTTCTGGCGGCCGCCAGACCTACATGGTGGCCTGCCGGTTGCCCGAGCTGAACGCAGCGGTCGATTGCTGGGGTGGTGGCGTCATCGTCGACGATCCGGCCCAGCTCAACGACAAGCGGCCGGTGCCGGTGATCGACTTGACGCCGAGCCTGGGTTGTCCCCTGATGGGCCTCTTCGGTAACGACGACACCAACCCGAACGTCGATCAGGTCAATCGTACGGAGGAAGCGCTGAAGCGGCACGGCAAGGGGTACGAGTTTCACCGCTACGACGGGGCCGGCCACGGCTTCTTCGCCGTGGACCGGGCCGGCTACCGGCCGGATCAGGCGGTGGATGGCTGGAGCAAGGTTTTTGCTTTCTACGGAAAGCACCTCACGGGGTCGGCGGGCTGAGGAGGGGAGCATGTGCAGCTACATCACTGAACGTGCCGGAATGTCGGGCAGCGCCAAGGGGCCGCGGGGTTGGGCGCGCATCGACCAGGCGAACGTGTACTACGATCATCCCTACCATGCCCCGCTGGACCACAGCCTCAACATCGATTTCCTCGGCGGCCAGGGCGAGGAGCAGACGCGGGTGGCCGTGGAGATGAGCGCGGAGTCCGCGCGGGCGCTGGTGAAGGCGATCCTCGCCGCACTGGAGCAGGGCGACGCGGCTCACCCAGTGGAGGCCGGCCGATGACGGAGGAGAGCGCCACGCCGGGGGATTACCTTGGCCTGATGGCGGCGGCGGCCCGCGCCCACGGGCTGGAGCCGTTAGCCCTCGTTCAGCCGGCGGACCGCTATGTCCAGCTCAACGGTGTGACGTTTCACTATCTGGACTGGGGCAACGACGATCTGCCGCCGGTGATCCTGCTGCACGGCGGCGGACTCAACGCTCATACGTGGGACATGGGCGCGCTCCTCCTGCGCGATCGCTATCACCTCATTGCGCTGGACCAGCGCGGGTCCGGCGATACGGAGCCGACGCCGAAGGGCATGGAGAACGGCTGGGACGCGATGGTCGACGACGTCCACGCCCTTCTGGACCACCTGGGCTACGACCGGGTGGTGCTCTGCGGCATGTCGATGGGCGGCATGAACGCGCTGTTCGCCACGGCGCGGGACCCGCGGCGCGTCGGCGCGCTCGTCGTCGTGGATTACGCTCCGGATTCCGCGGGCCGCCCCCCCGGTCCGGAGGGGAACAGCATTATGCGCCGGTTGCAGGCACGGTCGCAGCTGGTGGAGCGGTTCGAGGATCAGCTGGAGCGGGAGATCCAGGACAGCCCGCGCAGCCATCCCGATCACCTGCGCTACAGCCTATGGCACAGCCTGCGGCAGCGGCTGGACGGCAAGTGGGAGTGGAAGGGCGACCATCGGTTTGGGGCGCGCGCACGGCAGGACCCGGACGCCTGGGCACGCCGGCGTGACCAGCTCTGGGAGGCGGTGCGCGCCATCCACGTGCCCACGCTGCTCATGCGCGGGGAGTCCAGCCAGGTGGTCAGCCCGGAGGGGGCGGAGAGCATGGTTGCCGCCATGACCAACGCCCGGCTCGTCGTGGTGCCCAACGCCG
The DNA here is from genome assembly GCA_009693105.1 of Dehalococcoidia bacterium. Lineage (GTDB taxonomy): Bacteria > Chloroflexota > Dehalococcoidia > SHXV01 > SHXV01 > SHXV01. Next base: position 9,360 of record SHXV01000012.1, on the reverse strand, counting down.
GTCACAACGTGCAGACGAACAACCCCAGGGTGTTCGCCGCGGAGCTGGATGCGTTTATCTCAGCGCACTTTTGAGAGTCGAGGGTGCGCCAGCACCGCTCCTTCCGCGATCAGCGCTTCGATCTGCTCCGGCGTCCGCCCCAGCTCCCGCAGTATCTGCGCCGTGTGCTGGCCCAGCTCCGGCGCCGGCCGCTGGTGGAACGTGGTGGCGTGGCCGAAGCGGGCGCTGTGGCCCACTTCCAGAATCTCTCCCACCGCTGGGTGATCCTCCCGCACGATGATACCGTTGTCCAGCAGGAGCGGATCGGCGACGGCAGCCGAGCCGGGGAACTGGCGCGGTTGGGCGCAGGGGACGCCCTCCGCCGCCAGCCGGCGGAGGGCGTCCGCCGTCGTCAGCTTTGCCAGGGCGGAGGCCAGCGCCTTCGCCGTCGCGCTCGTCTCCATCTGTTCTCGCCGCGCCGATGCGAAATCGGGCAGGGAGCCGGCAGCGAGACCGAGCGACCGCTCCACGCCCCGCCATTCCCGATCGCCCAGGCAGGCGATCACCACGTGATCGTCGCTGGTGCGGTATATGGCGTTCGTGGGGGCGTGGCCGGTAAGGTCGTGGTCCAGCCCGAACGTCTCCACCACCTTGCCCCGCTCTTTGCCGTGGACATCGGACATGGCTAGCAGTCCGGCGCCGATCTGAGGCACCTCAAGGTACTGCCCCTGGCCGGTGCGCTCTCGCTCGACGAGCGCGGCCAGCACTGCCGCGGTGGAGGTGAGGCCGCAGCCGTAGTCCATGTGCGTGACGTAGTGGTTCGGGGGGTTGCCGCGCCCGCCCGTGCGGTGCAGCATTCCCGTGGCGGCGGAGTGCAGCGGCTCGAACGTGGGCAGCTGGGCCCAGGGGCCGTCGTTGCCGTAGCCGGAGGAGTGGCAGTAGATGATGCGCGGGTTGAGCTCACGCAGCGTGTCGTAGTCGATTCCCAGCCGCTTTGCCGCCGCGGAGCGCTGGTTGTGGTGGACAACGTCCGCCTTCTTCACCAGCTCGTAGGCGATTGTCCGTCCTCCGTCCGATTTGAGATTGATCGCTAGCCCTTCCTTGCCGCGCTGCACGCCGAGGAAGCCCCCGTTGACCGTGGAGCGCCGCATGGGGTCGCCGATCATCTCTTCGAACTTGATTACCCGCGCGCCCAGGTCCGCCAGGTTGCGGGGAGAGAAGGGCCCCGCCATGTAGAACCCGAAGTCCAGCACCAGGAGACCGTCCAGCGGACCGACACGGCCCGCGCCGTTCGGCGCTCTTTGGGTGGGGGCAACGGGCGTGTGTGCCGGAAGCGGCCCCGCGAACAGCGCACCGTTGTGCTGGCCCACCGAGGCCACGGTGCGATCGATCTCCAGCGGGGTGCGGGCGTACTTCACGAGCTTACCGAGCTGGCGCGTGCTGTCCGGGGCGATGTCCACCTGTTGGTTCGCCACGGTCTGCTCCAACCAGAGCGCGTCTCCCGGGGGGAACGCCGGCATGCAGGGCACATCCGCCTCCGCCAGCACATCGAACCAGTGCTGGGCCGGCTGTGTCTTGAAGGTGGCGATGTAGTGCGTCCACAGATCCTCGGCCATCTCCGGCGTCATCTGCTGGGCTGCGCTCTCTTCCATGAGCAGGTCCGGGCGCCCCATGGCGATGGCCAGCCGGTCGAATGACCCGCGGGCGCCCGTGTGGGCCTGCACCCACAGGCCATCGCTGCACTCAAACAGCGACACGATCGAGCGGTTGACGCCCATCCGGCCGATGCGGGTGCGGGTCTGGCCGCTGCCGGCGGGGCCGGAGAGGCCGGGGCCGCCGTTCCAGCGGTGGGTGGCCAGGATGGCCATCCCATCCAGGAGTGACGTCGTCAGCACCTGGCCCCGGCCGCCGCGCTCCCGTTCGTACAGCGCGGAGAGGGTGGCGTTGGTGAGCGTCCAGGCCGCGCCGTAGGTGGCGTGAGGGAAGCCGAGGAACAGCGGCGCCTCCCGTACTCCGTCCTGGATGTAATCGAACCCGTACTCCGCTTCCGCGATCTCCCCGTACACGGCGGGACCGGCACCGCTGTGAGCGTTCTGGGCGCTCTGCTGCGCCGCTTCCACCGACTGCGGGCGGGCGGTGAGGATGGCGAGGACCTGCCCGGAATCCTCGGTCCACCCACCGAGCAGGCCGGAGGGCTTGTCCGTCCACGGCTGCACTGTGTTGATGATCGCGTCGGCGGAGGCGCGGAGGGTGAGCCATGAGCCGTCCTTCACCCGTTCATCGTCTACGGTGACGCTCTTCTGCCCCCGCAGCCAGACCCGGGAGCCGTCGAGCTGCCGGATCGGGTCGCCGCCCGCGGGCTCGACGCGGATGACCTCGGCGCCCAGGTCGGACAGCAGCATGCCCGCGATGGCCGCCGAGGGCGACCGCTCCGAGATATCGATGATGCGGATACCGGCAAGTGGCCCGGCCATTGGAATACCCTCCATTTGGATTGTGCGCTGCAGTATAGCGCGCGGGTGTGAAATCGCGCACGGCTCCGGTGGGAGGGCCGCGCCCTAGTCGGTCGCGGACTCTCCCTCGGATTCGTCCGCCGGCGCTACAGCCGGCTCGGCGGCGGGCCCCGCGTCGGGCTCCGCAGCGGCGAACGGCCGCCCGCGAATGAGATCGCGCAGTCGGATGCTGAGATCCTCGAGCGCCATCTCGACGTTCTCGTCCACGAGGGTGCCGCTGATGGACATGGAGACCGCGATCCGGTCCTCGGGGTCGTACTCGATCATTCCGCTGACGCCCAGGTGACCCCACGTGTCGGCCCGCAGCCGCCTGTCTTCCGTCCAGCAGGGGCAGAAGGGGTAGGTGCCCAGCCCGGTGAAAGCGAACTCGCGCCCGAGGAATGTGGTCATCGCATCTAGCGATGCGGGCGAGACGACGGTGTCCCCGCCCCAGAGGGCGTTCGCCCAACGGGCAAGGTCCTCCGTTGTCGACCAGATCCCTCCCGCCGACCAGAGGATGCCGTAGTAACCGAGCTCAGGGTGGACCCAATAGGGATGGGTCGAGTAATCAAGGGGCAGGAGGTCTTCATCCATGTAGGTGAAGGTGAGTCCGAGCGGGTCGAGGAGATCCCGGTGCAGGACCTCCGTGTAGGAGCGGTTCATCACGTTTTCAATGACGAGACCCAGCAGCATGTAGCCGGGAGTCGAGTAGAGAAAGTCGCTCCCCGGCTCGAATTGCAGCCCGGCCAGTTCAGCCTCCGCCAGGGCCTCATCCGGGGGGAGCTGGTCGGTTGGGATGAGACCGCTGCGATGCTGGATGAGCTGCCGCACGGTGAACTGGCTGGCCAGTGGGTATTCCCGCACGTAGTGGCTCATGGGGGCGTCCAGATCGACGAGCCCGTGTTCAACGAGCCGCATGATGAGCGCCACGGTGAACGTCTTGGTGATGCTGGCGATGCCATATAACTCGTTCGCCTCAAAGGGCGTTCCCCATGCATGAAGTCCGGCGGCGCCGGTCCATGTTTCGCCGGATCCCCGCATGATGGTGACGGTCGCGCCGGAGAACCCCTTCTCGTTGAGCCACGATTCCAAATCGGTCTGGAGTTCCACTGTTGTGACCGGCCTCGTCCGGCTCGGAGCGGCGGGGGTCGGCGCGCTGGCGAATATCCGGGCGCGCTCCGTTCGCAGGCGCAGCCCGACGCCGGATGGCGGCACCGTGCGGGCGCGGGACGTTCCCAGCGTGGTGGCGCTTTCGGCCACCACATCGCCCCCCGTGACCAGCACGGCCCACAGCCCGCTCGCGGCCATCGCCGTGGCGGCGAGGCCGAGCGCAGCGGTGGAGAGAGCGCCCCGTCTCCGCTGGGGCGACCCCGGCCTTCGCGGCCAGAGCCGTGGCGCTCGTCCGGCGGCGACGTCCTCCGCCCAGCCGAAGAGCAGTGTGGCCAGCAGCGTGACGGAGGCGACGATAGGCAACGCCAGGAGATCGCGCGTCAGGCGGGAATGGGGCTCCGCCCACAGGATTTGGTACATGCAGAACAGGCCGGCGGACTGCCACAGGTAGATCGTCAGCGCGCGCTCGTTCACCCAGTAGATGGCGCTGCTGATGCGCGGCCTCTGCGCCAGCCGCCCCAGCGGGGCTTCGATCGCCAGCGCTCCGAACAGCCACGCCAGCCCCACCAACAGGTGGAGGGGATAGGATGCGTTGACGATGCCCCCCGGCACGTCCTGGGTCAGCGCCCAGACAGCGGCCTCGACCGCGAAGGCCAGGGCTAGGAGGGCCCGTACCGGCGTGGAAAAGCGCGCGAACAGACCATCGGTATAAGCGAATCCCAGCATCCAGAAGAAGCTGTAGAGGGCGAAGTCCTGCACCTGCCAGGCAAGCGTGTGGTCTGCGCGCAGCCGTTCCTCCGTGAGGATGATCCCTAGGAGCGGCAGGATGAGCAGCGCCGGGCCGATCCTGCGCCAGAGCCAGAGCAGCGGAGGGCTGGCCAGCAGCAGCCACGCCGTCGCGCGCAAATACCAGAGGGTGGTCCACCAGGTCAGTCCCCAGTCTGACCCCTGGGGGTCCCATATCGGCAGGATCCACCAGAGCACGTTTGTCCGATCGAACTGCGTGGCAGGGGAGGGGTTCTGGTGGTTGTAGCCGATCATGACGGCGATGGCGAAGGCGCCGATCAGCCAGAGGGGGATCAGGAGCCGGTAGAACCGGCGGTACAGCACCGTGAGCGCGCCCCCGCGGCGGAGCGAGTGCGCCATGAGCGCCCCGGCGACGAAGAACATGGCTGGCATAGAGGCGATGAGGTAGGAAAGGACGGCGTAGCCGTAGGTGTGCCAGGCCACGACGCGCAGAATCGCCACGGTCCGGACAACGTCTAGGAACGCGTTTCTCTGCCCTTCGTTCCTCGTTGCCTGCACCGTCGCTCTGACCCGTCCGATTATCAATATGTAAACGATGCTAGCATTGGCTGGCAATACAGGATAGACTCTGCCGCGATGCGACAGATCCCCTCTCTTACCAGATTCCGTTTACTCCTCCCGCTGGTCTTCACCTGCCTTGTGCTGGCGGGGTGCGGGGCGTCCGCCCAGCGCGATGCGAGCGCAACCAACGTGTCTGCCGGGGTAGAGCGGCCCTCAGCAGAGGCTGGCGCTATCGCTCCCGCGGATGAGCGGAGGAATGTGAATACCCGTGGCCCTACCACGGCCCTGTTTGTGGTCGATGGCTGTAATGCCCCCTGGCCGGCGGACCTGAAGGCGGGCGCCTCCACCCGGCGGCGCCTTCCCACAGCGCTGGGCGACCGCGAGTACCTACTCCACGTCCCCGCAGGCGCAACCAATGGGCGCGCCCTGCCGCTGGTGCTGAACTTCCACGGGCGGGGCAGCAATGCCGCGATCCAGGAGAAGTATTCCGCGCTGGTGCCGCATTCCGACCGCGCCGGGTTCTTGCTGCTCACGCCTGAAGGCAGCGGCCAGACCCATGCCTGGGCCGCCGGCGCTACCGCCCCGGGGACCGTGGACGATGTGCAGTTCATCGGTGCCCTCATCGATCAGTTGGCGGCGGAAATCTGCCTCGATACGGCACGGGTGTACGCCGTGGGCTTCTCCAACGGTGCCTTTATGGCTTCGCGGCTGGCCTGCGAGGCGGATGGACGTATCGTCGCCTTCGCCGCCGTGGCTGGGTTATCCTTCCCCGGTGAGTCGTGTACTCGCCGGATCCCGGTCCTGGGGTTTCACGCGATGAGTGACAGCTCCGTTCCTTTTGAGCGCGGCATGGTGCGCGGGACCTATGCCTATCCCGGCGCACGCGATTCCGCGCGGAACTGGGCAGCGCGCAACGGCTGCACGGCGCCACCCGCGCCGGAGAAGATGAACGACCGCACCACGAAAGAGGCGTACGGCGGGTGTGTCGCCCCCGTCGTTCTCTATATCACTCGGGGTGGCGCGCATGCCTGGCCCGAGGCGTCCTCGGGAGAGATCGATGCTGCGGGGATCATCTGGGCGTTTTTCGCAGGTCAGCAGCTGCATTGACGGGATCGCCACCGACAGAACTGGCAAGAGCGGGGCCCCTGCAGGGGCCCCGCTCTTGCGTTGGGCTTCCTGAAAGGGCCTAAAGGGCCGGCAGGGTGGGGCCGGCTTCCTCTGGTAAGAGGGTGGACCGGTTAGGGGGCGCTGCTGGCCTCCGCGGTCATCTCTGAGAGGCGGAGCTTGCGTACCTCCGGGGTGCCGATGAGGAACAGCGCGGCGATGGCGGCGCCAATGCAGGTCATCGTGATAACGGTGCCCCGGATGCCGAAGATATCGGCCAGGACGCCCCCCAGCAGCGACCCTAGCGGGAAGACGAACATGGGTATCTGCATCAGGCTCACGACCCGTCCCCGCATGTGGTCGGGGGTGATGAGCTGGGTGATCGTTTGATTGGTCACCATGTAGAACTGCTCGATGAATCCGCCCAGGAAGAGGAACGCCACGGCGATGAGGACGGTAGGGCTCAGGGCGAACCCCACCATCGCGCCGGACATGCCGAGCATGGCCACGAGCTGAAGCAGGCCCCGCCGTTCGAATCCGGTCATCGATGCCACAACCGCGGCGCCAAGGATGCCTCCCCCGCCGATGGCGGCGAGCAGGAGGCCGAGCCCGGTGGGGCCCGTGTGCAACGCCTCCTTTGCGAAGATGGGCATCAGCGCGTTCCAGTAGGGCCAGAGGAAGATGGGCGGCATCAGTCCCATCAGGAGAAGCCCGCGCACCCGCCGATCCTGCCCGACGTAGGCGAAGCCGTCCCGCATATCGCGGAAGGGGGACTGGCGGTGGAGCGATAGCGCCGACCGCGCGGGAAGGCGCAGCATCAGGACGGTCAGGGTTGCGGCCAGCAACGCCACCGCCTGGATGAAGAAGTTGCCGGAAGCGCCCATCGTCGCCAGGAGCAGTCCCCCGGCGCCGGGGCCCAGCACCCGCGTTACGCTCATGCCCATGTTGCTCAGCGCCAGCGCGTTGGGCACGGCCGCGCGTGGGACCACGTCGAAGATCGCGGTCTGCCGTACGGGCTGGTTGAACGCCATGGCGATGGCCACCACCACTGAGAAGACGAAGAGGTGCCAGATGGCAAGCTGCCCCAGGAGCAGGATGGTCGCCACGGCAAGGGTGCTGAGCAGGAGCACCAGCTGGGTGCTGAACATCAGCCGCTTTCGATCCATGCGATCGGCGGCCACGCCCGCTACGGGGGTGAGGAAGAACATGGGGACGGAACGCAGCCCGTTCATCAGCCCTAAGATGCTCCCGGACCCGGTGAGGTCGAAAACCAGCCAGCCGATCGTCGTCTGCTGGATCCAGTTGGCGATGGTGGAGAGTCCGTTGCTGTACCAGAGGATGCGGAAGTCGCGGTAGCGAAAGGAATGGAACGCCCCTCCATCGTGGCGCGCGGTTCGCTCCGTCGCATCGAGGGGAGGGAGAGCGGGTGGAGCTGGGTGGCGCGTGCGGGCCATGGCCCCGATTGTAACAGGGTGGGGTGGTCCCCCGGCAAACAGACGCGGTCAGGTCAGCGCCGCGCTCACCTCGCGCGCCGTCGCCATCTGGGCCAGCCGCCAGAGGCCGACGAAGCTGTTGGGGTGCACCTGCTCCGTCAGCAGCTTGTGGACGTCCGGGTTGGGATCGGAGCAGCCGTCGGTGACGACGACCTGCTTGTAGTTGAGGTCAAAGCCCCAGCGCGCGGTGGACAGGACGCAGCCGCTGGTGGCCACGCCCATGAGCACCAGCGTGTCCCGCCCCATCTGGCGCAGCCGGGCGTCCAGCCCGGTGGTGGAGAACGATCCCATCTTCTCTTTCTGGATCGTCACCTCGTCCGCCGCCGGAGCCACGCCGGGGTGGATCACGGCCGGCGGGCGTCCGGGGCCGCCCGGCACAACATGAATCACCGGCACGCCCGCTTTACGGGCGGCGGCCAGCACCTCCGCCGCGTGTTGTACGGTGCCGGGCGGATCGCTGGCGTAGTTGTCCACGATGTTCTGGGTGAAGTCCATGATCAGGACGGCCGTGCGGGCGGGGTCAAGGGTGAGCGGCTGGGTGGTCATCATCGCGCCTCCGGGTGAACTGCCGCTTACCGTACCGCCGATGGGTCCGGGGGCACAAGCGGGGTGCGCCGGCTCGCCTCCACATCCCTCCACATCGGTCTCCGGATCAGCAGCACCCAGATCGCGCCCACCGCCTGGATCGCCGCCAGGATGAGGAACGCCGGGCGGTAGCTGCCGCCCTGGTCGAAAATGGTGCCGACGAACAGCGGGGTGACGATCGCTATCGGGAGCTGGAGGCTCTGCGATAGCCCGCGGATGGTGGCGAATCGTTTCGTGCCGAAGTAGTCGGCGATGATCGTGTGGTTGCCAATACCCCACAACGCATGTCCTGCGCCGAAGAAGAGAAAGAACGGCAGGAGAAGCCAGAGCCGATCCGGAGAGACGTAGCTGACGCAGGCCATGCCGATGGGCGCCAGCAGGAAACCGAGAATGTAGATGTACCTTCGGCCGTAACGGTCTCCCAGCGGCCCCAGCACCAGCCGAAGCGGAACCTGGAGCAGCCCGTAGGCGGCCACCAGCGCGCCCGCTGTCGCCGTGGAAAAGCCCACCGCCTGGTAGTGGGGGATGGAGAACACCGCCCACGGACCGTGGATCGCCCCGCCAAACGCAGTTGCCAGGACCAGCAGGTAGAACGCCGGCGTATGCAGCGTCTCCCGTACCTCCATCCCGGTGGCCGCCGGCCTGCCCCCGCCGGGCGACGCCGCTGAGGTCGCCGGCTGCAGCGGCTCTCCGTCCGGCGAGTAGCCATAGGGCTCCGGCCGGTCCCGGATCACCAGCGAAAGGGGAATGCCCACCACTAGCATGACGAGCCCCAGCCCAAGGAGCGCGCCCCGCCAGCCCATTCCGCCGACCATCGCGGCGACGATGAGCGCTCCCATGTAGCCCAGCCCGTTACCGGCGTAGATCATCCCCATCGCTCGGCCGCGCTTGCGCTGGAACCACGCCACGAGGGCGGTGGAGAACGTGCTGAATCCGCCCAGGCTTTGCCCGAACGCCATGATGGCGGAGGCGGCGTAGTAGACGGGGAGGTGGCGGACCTGGCTGAACATGAACAGCGACAGGGCGATGATGATCATGCTAGCGACCGACATCTTGCGGGGGCCGAAGCGATCGATCAGGTACCCTGTGAACGGGGAGAGGACACCCTGCTCCAGACTTCGGATCGATATGCCGAGCGCGATCGCCTTCACGCTCCAGCCGAACTCCTGGCGGAATTCGCCGATGAAGACGCCAAACCCGAACAACGTGATGCCGATGATGAGGAAGTTGGAGGCCGCCCCAGAAAGGGCGATGTACCAGCCGTAAAAGAGACCGCCCCGCTTTGGAGC